>JAISWE010000120.1 GCA_031271175.1 Bacteroidales bacterium
CACAGATTAGTAATAACTAAAAGGTTGCCGTCATGATGGAGCATCAGTAACGGGTGTATTCCGTTTCATCAGCTATAA
This sequence comes from Bacteroidales bacterium, assembly GCA_031271175.1. Taxonomy (GTDB): domain Bacteria; phylum Bacteroidota; class Bacteroidia; order Bacteroidales; family UBA4181; genus JAIRLS01. Next base: position 79 of record JAISWE010000120.1, read on the forward strand.
TTGCCAGGTACGCGCCGTAGGAATTGTTGCTGTACCTGTCGGACAGCAGCAGCAACTGTTCCCGGTTAATGAATCCGCGTCGATAGGCGATTTCTTCAATGCACGATACTTTCAGTCCCTGTCGCTGTTCGACGGTGGCGATATAATTGGAAGCTTGCAGCAAACTGTCGTGGGTTCCGGTGTCCAGCCATGCAAAGCCCCGTCCCAGCAGTTGGACGTTCAACCGGTTTTCGTACAGGTAAAGCCGGTTCAGGTCGGTGATTTCCAATTCGCCGCGTGCAGAAGGTTTCAATGATTTCGCTTTTTCTATCACATCATTTGAATAGAAGTACAAACCCGTTACGGCATAGCTGGATTTGGGATTAGCCGGTTTTTCTTCCAGACTCAACACTTTGCCGTCTTTGTCGAATTCTACCACGCCGTAGCGTTCGGGATCCTTTACATAGTAACCGAATATCCGTGCGCCGTCTTTCAGTGCGGCGGTTTCGAGCAGTATCTGTCCGAAACCGTATCCGTAAAAGATATTGTCGCCCAACACCAGACAGACGGTATCGCTTCCGATAAATTCCTCTCCCAGCAGAAAGGCCTGCGCCAGTCCGTCCGGTGACGGCTGCATTGTGTAGGACAACTGCAAGCCCAACTGAGAGCCGTCGCCCAGCAAGTCTTCATACAGATGAAGGTCTTTTGGGGTGGAAATGACCAGTATCTCGCGGATTCCCGCCAACATCAGCACCGACAGCGGATAATAAATCATCGGTTTGTCATACACGGGGATGATTTGCTTTGAAATACTTTTGGTAATCGGATAAAGCCGTGTGCCGGAGCCTCCGGCAAGAATAATGCCTTTCATGGAATTTTGATTTATGTCATCTGACGGTTGGTGTTTAAAACTACAGCCACGAGTGTTCTTTGCTGTAGCGGAGCATTTGTGCGGTATAATCTTCCGTATAGTCCGGCCTGATGTCGGAGATGTTGCCTTTTTTATCGGTGACAAGCGTATATACGGGGTTCACAAAACCTTTGTAGGGCGCAATATCCAGGTTTTTATATCGTTCCAGGACTTCCGCATGTAATGCGGCATCCACCCTGACGGCGTAGCGTTCGACCAGTTGTCGCGCCGCATCGAAATCGCCTTCCGACTTGATGCGCTGAATTTCCGCCAGCAGCTTGCCAAACAGTTCGCGAAGCCGGTCGTAGCGGTTGACCACCACGAATGATTTTCCGTTTTGTTGCCTGATTTCCACTACATTGTCCGCCTTGCCCCTGTCTGCCGCCCATCGTGCAATCAATGCCCGGTTGCGCATGTGCGCTTCTTCAATCTGTTTGCCCGGTTCGATGCGCGTCAGTTGCGTCATCAGGCCGTTGCACATGAACTTGTAATATGCTGACTTATAGGCGTCGGCGTCGGACAGCAGTCCCAGTTCGAGCATTTTCGGATCGGCCATGTAATACAGCCCGAACAGGTCGGCGCGGGCTTCTTCGATGGTAGCGCCATAAGCCTTCAACGCTTCCGACGATACGCCCGGCAACAGTTTTCCCGACCCGTGTCCCAGACATTCGTGCAAATCCGTATGCAGGTTGTCTGTCCGGAAGCCGTAGCGGCGGATCAGTTCCCGTTCCTCTTCGCTCCAGTAAAATTCTTCGGCGAAACCGTTTCCTTGTGACGAACGGTCGTAGGCTTCGGTGATGTTTTCGATAGTGACCGACTTTGAGCCGTATTCTTTTCGGATCCAGTCGGAATTGGGCAGGTTGATGCCGATAGGAGTAGCGGGATAGCAGTCTCCGCCCAGCATCGAAACCGTGATGACCTTTGCGGATACGCCTTTCACCTGTTCTTTTTTGAACTGCGGGTTCACCGGCGAATGGTCTTCGAACCATTGGGCGTTGGCGCTGATGATTTCCGTTCGTTTGCTTGCTTCCGGATGCTTGAAATTGACGACCGATTCCCAGCTTCCTTTCAAGCCAAGCGCGTCGCCGTAGGTTTCCGTAAATCCGTTAACGAAATCCACTTGCGAATCCACATCGCCCACCCACAGTACGGCGTATTCGTCGAATTTCTGCAAATCGCCTGTCCGGTAATAGTCGATCAGTTTGTTGATGACGGCTTTCTGACGCTCGTTTTCGGCTACCGAAACGGCTTTTTCCAGCCAATACACGATTTTTTCGATGGCAGGTGAATACAGGCCGCCGATTTTCCAGACCAATTCTTTCAATTGACCGTTTTCTTTCACCAGACGACTGTTCAAACCGAAAGATACCGGACACGGATCGTCGGGACGGCTTTTCTTTGCATAAAATGCTTCGGCTTCGGCTTGCGTGACGCCATCGTAGTAATTGTTGGCCGAAGTAAGCAGCAGGTCGTCGCCCTGCGCCTGATTTACCTTTTTCGGAAGCACCGACGGGTCAAAGATGACGGGCATCAGCTCGTTCAGCAACTGTTCCGGCGTTTGTCCCTTTTGCAGGGGAAGCGCGGAAACATGAATGCTTTTGAAGGCTTCCGCAAAAAAGGACTGCGAAAAACCCGGCAAAAACTTTTCTTCTCCGTAGTGATGATGTATGCCGTTGGAAAACCATACCCTTTTAAGATATACCACCAGTTCCTGCCAGTCGGCAGAAGTTTTGTCGCCCTTGTATTGCGTGTAAATAGCTTCGAGTGTACGGCGTATCGCTATGTTATACCTGCCGTTCTGGTCGAAGATAATATCCCTCCCCTCGAGCGCCGCCTGAGACAGGTAATACAACAGCGTCTTTTGTTTCAGGCTCAGTTCGTCAAATCCTTTTACCTCATACCTGAGTACCTGAATATCTGCAAATTTATCTACCATATAATGCATATTTCATAAAGGCATGTGTTCGAAAAATGATACAGGTCACAAAATTACATGAAAAGCATGAGATTTTCAAATGCCGTCACAGCAAAAAAGTTATTCGTTCTCCCTATCCTGTGATTCCCTGTTTGTCCTCCCCCGTCAAGTGAAGAGTTCTTCATCCCTGACCAACAGCAGGATAGACGACTGCGGAACGACGATATATTTTTCATTTTTGAAAATAATTTCATAGTTATCCTGTTGCAGATACACGGCCAAATCCCCTTCTTTCGGCTGTAGCGGGACATATTTCACTTCATCGCTTTTGTTTTTCCACGGTTCGTCGTCAATCATAGCCGGAATGGGGTATCCCGGTCCCACTTTCACGACATAGCCGCTTTGAATACTTTCGTTTTCCTGTACGCCGGGAGGCAGCAACAGGCCTCCTTTGGTCTTTTCCATGGGCGATTTGGGCTTGATCAGCACTCTGTCGCCGACAACAATCAGTTTTTTTAAATCGGTATGATCTATTTGTAAAGGCATATTATTTATATTCGGAATTTTTATTCAGCTGTTCCCTGTAATGTGGCCGGAGTGCATCCCGTGATGCGTACCTGTACGTATTCTCCGGTGGTATGCCGTTGTTTCGGAAATACCGTCACCATGTTCTGTGAATTGCGCCCCGACAGTTGGTCTGGTGATTTTTTGGAAATGCTTTCGGCGAGTATTTCCGTTGTTTTTCCGATAAAGCGCTGTTTGCTTTCGAGGGACAGTTCTCCCTGCAGGTTGATGATTTCCTGTAGTCGGCGCGATTTGACGTTTTCCGGCACATCGTCTTTCATTTTTCCGGCGGCCGGGGTGTTGGGGCGTTCGGAATATTTGAACATGAATGCATAATCAAACTGTACCTGCCTCATCAGCGAAAGCGTTTCGGCGTGGTCGGCTTCCGTTTCGGTGCAGAATCCGGCGATGATGTCGGTAGAGATGCTGCAATCGGGCAGTATCCTGCGGATGGCATCTATCCTGCTCAAGTACCACTCGCGGGTATAACGCCTGCGCATCCGTTCGAGGAGGCGGCTGCTTCCCGACTGTACCGGTAAATGGATACTTTTGCAGATATTGGGGTGGGCTGCCATCACGTGAAGCACTTCTTCCGTCATGTCTTTGGGGTGCGAGGTGGCAAAACGGACGCGCAATGCGGGCGAAATGGCGGCTACCGTTTCCAACAGGCGGGGAAATGAAACGGTATTGCCGTTTTTCCAACGGTAGGAATCAACATTCTGCCCCAACAGCGTCACCTCTTTGTAACCTGCGGCGACCAAGCCGCCGATCTCATCCAGTACCGTTTCCGGACTGCGACTGCGTTCCACGCCGCGCGTATATGGCACGATACAGTAGGTGCACCGGTTATTGCATCCCCTCATGATGGAAACGAAAGACGACACTCCGTTGCGATCCATCCGTACCGGGCTGATGTCCGCGTAAGTTTCCTCGCGCGAAAGCAGCACGTTTACCGCCTTTTGACCTGTCCCTGCATTTCTTACTAATTGCGGGAGTTCGCGATATGCATCCGGCCCCACCACCAAATCGACGGCTTTTTCCTCTTCCAGCAGTTGTTCTTTCAACCGTTCCGCCATGCAGCCCATCACTCCGATTAATACGCCGGGACGTTTTTTCTTTTCCATCCGGAATACATTCAGTCGTCCGCGCACGCGCTGTTCGGCGTTTTCGCGCACCGAACAGGTATTGATGAGAATGAGATCCGCCTGTTCCATGTGAGGCGTAACGGCGTAACCTTCGCGGGCAAGGATGGATGCCACTACTTCACTGTCGTTGACGTTCATCTGGCAGCCGAAGGTTTCGATATACATGCGGAAACCTTCCGAAACGGACTTCACGCCATTTACGTCAATCCGAAAACCTGTGCTGTCCGTCATAGGCGATGCGATTCAAGCGGCAGTGAATTATGCCGTCCGTACTTTGTCTCCCACATATTTTCCGGCGGCTAACTTTTCCTTTACTTCCGCAAAGGCGTTAAGCGTGCGTTCCACGTCTTCCAGCTCGTGAACGGCGGTAGGTATGAGGCGGAACATGATCACGTCTTTGGGAACGACAGGATATACTACCACCGAGCAGAAAATGCCGTAATGTTCCCGCAAATCAAGAATGACATTGGTGGCTTCCGGCACCTGTCCTTTCATATATATCGGCGTGACGGGCGAATTGGTTTTTCCGATGTCGAATCCTCTTTCACGCAGTCCGTTTTGCAGCGCATGAACGATGATCCATAATTTTTCGCGCAGTTCGGGGCAGGTTCGTATCAGTTCGAGGCGTTTGAGAGCGCCTTCTACCACCGGCATGGGCAGCGACTTGGCAAAAATCTGCGACCGCATGTTATAGCGCAGGTAGTTGATGACGATTTCCGGTCCGGCTACAAAACCGCCGATACCTGCCATCGCTTTGGCAAAAGTGCCGAAATAGAGGTCGATACCGTCCATCACGCCGAAATGTTCGGACGTTCCCGCTCCGTTTTTGCCCATTGTGCCGAAGCCGTGGGCGTCGTCCACCAGAATGCGGAAAGCATATTGGCGCTTCAGTTTTACGATTTCATCCAGTTTACCCAGGTCGCCCGACATGCCGAACACTCCTTCGGTGATGAGCAGTATGCCGCCGCCGCTTTCCTGCGACAGTCTGGTTGCCCGCTGCAACTGTTTTTCCAGGTTGTCCATGTCGTTGTGGGCATACACAAAGCGTTTCCCCAGATGCAGCCGCATTCCGTCCATGATGCAGGCGTGACATTCCGCATCATAAACGATGATGTCGTGACGGTTCACCAGATTGTCAATGATGGAGATCATTCCCTGATAGCCGTAATTCAGCAGGTACGCATCTTCCTTTTTTTCAAATTCGGCCAGTTGCCGTTCCAGTTCTTCATGCCATACCGTTTGGCCGGACATCATCCGGGCGCCCATCGGATAGCCCAATCCCCATCGTACAGCCGCTTCCCCGTCAATCTTGCGCACTTCGGGATGATTAGCCAATCCGATATAGTTGTTCAGGCTCCAAACGAGCATTTCCCGCCCTCTGAATGTCATACGGGCGCCGATCTCGCCTTCCAGTTTCGGAAAAGTAAAGTATCCGTGGGCATCTTTACGATATTGTCCCAGAGGACCTTCGCTTGCCTGTATTTTATCGAAAATATCCACAATGAATGTTTTTTAATTATTGGACAAAAGTAGTTTTTTTTCATCACCCTGCCAAAAGTTTTTTCTTTCCGGATGCAGTTATGGCACATTCAGCGTATCGCTGCAATCCCGAAAAGCCTCATCGCCGATAGTCGTCACCGAGTTACCGATGGTCAGGGCGCCGGTAATGCTCCACGTGCAGTCGCCGGTGGCGCCGGTGGCCACTGTTTGAGCAAGGGCGGAAGGCGCGGCGGCGCAAAGCCATACGCCAAAAAGACACAAAAAGAGTTTTCTGCCTGCGGCAAAAGGAAAACACGGCCTGCGTTGCGAAAGGTTGGCACTTGATGTGAACATCCCGTCATCTTCCCCGTTTTTGGGGGGGATACTTTCGCTGAAAAATCGTATGTCGCTCATAGCTGATTGGTATAAAAATTTCCACGACAAACATACAACCTAAAAACGCATTTTGCAAATATTTTTTAATGAAAAGTAAAAAAAGTCAAAAAGCAGGAATGGCGAACAGTAAAAATGAAGGAGAAACCCACGGTATGCTCCGGCGTTATTTTCCGTAACGGGCGTCGATGGCATCCAGATGCGCTTTGTTTTTATAGTAATCCAGCCCGAAGTAATAGGAAAAACCAAACTGGATATTGAGCGGCATGAACTTGAAACTTAATCCGTAATTCCGGTTTTTCCCTTTTTCCGTTTGGTTGTTGGTGATGTCCGTTTGTTCGAAATAGGCAATCACGGGGTTCAGGGAAAAATCGAAAGACAGTCCTTTGGTCATAAAATACATGAACCCGGGAGAAATTCCCAACCCGATGGCGTTTTTTGTTTTTTCTATCTTGTTAATTTTCGCTCCCTTGTCGTAGATGTTTTTCATCAGGGATTGGCTATGAGCAAAACTGAGATTGGTTTCGTTGACCAGAAACATCCGGTGTGCCCGTCCGAGCGGAACGAAGTTTTTGATGACGCCGGCCACGGAAAACGAGCTGCTGACGCTGTTGGTTTCGTAGGTTTGTGCATTAAACAGCAGGTCGAAAAGGTCGGCTTCCAGGATCAGGCGCGTGTCTGCAAAAGCATAGCTGCCTTTAATGCCCAGCGACAGGTTGTTTTTCACGATATAGCCCAGCGACAGGGAAGCCGAAAAATTTCGGTTGTACACCTCGTCCACAATGGCGACAGGTTCGAGCCAGTAGTTGTCAATATCATTGCCTCGGTAGCCGAGATGGAACGAGATATAGCTGACGCCTCTTTCCATGAGCGCATAAGCGTCTTCCATCTCAAAGGCTTGCTTCCGGTAGCCCTTTCCCTTGTTTACTTTCAAAAACAGGATATTTCTGTATCCCTTACCGGATGAATCTTTTGGAGCCATCGAATCTTCATGTTCATCGGCCAATGCCGGTAGCGAAATACATGCCAGCGCGAAAAGCGCTAAAAATTTTCTGATCATCAATGTTATCATTTATTTTTTTCTAAAGAACAGTTGAAGCGGGACGCCCGAAAAGGAAAAATGTTCGCGCAACTGGTTTTCCAGGTAACGCTTGTAAGGGTCGCGAATGTATTGCGGTAAATTGCAGAAAAACACGAAAGAAGGCGCCGGCGTGGGCAGCTGTGTGATATATTTGATACTGATGATTTTTCCCTTCCACATGGGCGGATGATGCTGTTTGATGATTTCGAGCATTACCTCGTTGAGTTGCGGAGTGGGGATGCGCCGTGCGCGATTTTCATAGACGTTCATGGCGATGTCGAGCGTTTTTTGCAGGCGCTGTTTGGTGACCATTGAGGTGCAGATGATGGGCACGTCGGTAAAGGGCGCTATTTTCTCGTGGATGCTGTTTTCAAATCGCTTGGCGGAATGGTGGTCTTTCGCTATCAAGTCCCATTTGTTGACCAGGATCACCATTCCCTTGCGGTTGCGCTGAATCAGCCGGAAGATGTTCATGTCCTGCGCTTCTATTCCTCGTGTCGCATCCAGCATGAGCAGGCACACGTCGGAGGTTTCGATGGCGCGCACCGCCCGCATGACCGAATAAAATTCAATGTCTTCGCTTACTTTGCCTTTTTTTCGCATTCCGGCCGTGTCCACCAGGTAAAACCGGTGATTGTACTTGTTATAGAGCGTTTCAACCGTGTCGCGCGTAGTGCCGGCGACAGGCGTAACAATGTGGTGGTAGTTTTCCGTGAGTGCATTGATGAACGACGATTTTCCCACATTCGGCCGTCCGACAACGGTGATACGGGGCAACTCCTCCGTTTGTTCCGGGACTTTTCCGGCGGAAAGATTTTCGAGAATGGCGTCCAGCAAGTCGCCCGTGCCGCTGCCGTTGATGGAGGACACGGCAAAGTAGTCGCCCAGCCCCAGCTTGTAAAATTCCGAAGCGTCGTATTGGCGTTCGTAGTTATCCACCTTGTTTACCACGAGAAGGGTTTTCTTGTCGGAACGCCGCAAAATCCGGGTGATTCCTTCTTCCGAAGCCGTGATTCCGGAAACGACATCCACCAGAAAAAGGATGATATCGGCTTCTTCAATGGCCAGAAGCACCTGCTTGCGTATTTCCGTTTCAAACAGATCATCGGAACCGGTGGCATAACCGCCGGTGTCGATAATGGAAAATTCGTGTCCGTTCCATTCTACCTTGCCGTAATGCCGGTCGCGGGTAACCCCCGGCTGTTCGTCCACAATGGCGTCCTTCTTCCCCGTTAACCGGTTGAAAAGCGTCGATTTGCCCACATTCGGACGTCCTACTATTGCTACCATATTGCCCATGTCGACCGATGATTAAAATGAACTGCAAAAGTAATATTTTCTGCCGAAAATGAAAAGATAAATCATGATGGGGGCGCTGCTTCGCTTTCACAACGCATGATTTTTTTTGGGAAAGTTTTTTGAAGCACAAATATTTTTATTACTTTTGTAAATTATTTAAATCGTAAATGGATTCAAAGTTTTCTCAACATATCAAAAGCGTTTTAAGCTATAGCAAGGAAGAAGCCATGCGGCTGGGCAACCCGTATATCGGTACGGAACATTTGTTCCTGGGTATTTTGCGCGATGGTGAAAGCGAGGCTGTTGAAATCCTTCAATCGATGGGCATTGATTTGCACAATGTCCGTAAACGGATTGAAGATAAGATTCGTCCCGCTACGTTTCAACACATTCCCGAAACCAACGAAATTCCTCTGCTTAAATCCGCGGAACGCGCCCTGAAACTGGTCTATCTCGAAGCAAAAGCATTCAAAAGCGCCGAGGTAAAGACGGAACATCTCCTATTGGCCATTCTTAAGGACGAGACCTCGTATGTGACGCAATTACTGAACAAGATGGATATTGATTATTTTTCTGTCCGCAGATGCATGGAAGAGGTGCCGGGATTTCTTGAAGAGCAGGTGAAAGACCGGATTCCCCTTGATGAGGAAGACGAAGAGCATGTACCGTTGAACTCTTATAACAACCGGCAGCAGCTGTCGACCGTCAAAGCGATGACATCGGAAACTCCCGTGCTCGACAATTTTGGGGCCGACCTTACCAAAGCCGCCGAAGACGGCCGTCTGGATCCCATCGTAGGGCGTGAAAAAGAAATAGAACGATTGGTACAGATTCTCAGCCGCCGCAAAAAAAACAACCCGATACTGATCGGAGAACCGGGCGTAGGAAAATCTGCCATTGTAGAAGGATTGGCTTTGAGGATAGTGCAAAAGAAAGTATCGAGGCTGCTCTTCGGCAAACGGGTGCTGAACCTGGATTTGGCCGCTATCGTTGCCGGAACAAAATATCGCGGACAATTCGAAGAACGCGTGAAAGCCATCCTTTATGAACTCTCGCGCAACTCCAACATTATCCTGTTCATCGACGAAATACACACCCTCGTCGGGGCAGGCGGCGCAAGCGGCTCCCTCGACGCCGCCAACATGCTGAAACCGGCGCTTGCACGCGGCGAAATACAGTGCATCGGTGCAACCACACTGGACGAATACCGTCAGTATATCGAAAAAGACGGCGCACTGGAACGCCGTTTCCAGAAAATAATGGTGGAAGCGACCACCGAAGAAGAAACCGTCAAAATCCTGTTCAATATCAAAGATCGCTATGAAGACCATCATAACGTGATCTATACCCCCGATGCGCTTGAAGCATGTGTTCACCTGACCAACCGTTACATCAGCGACCGCCGGCTTCCCGACAAGGCGATCGACGCGCTGGACGAGGCCGGCTCGCGCACACACATCTCCAACCTGTCGGTGCCGGAAAAAATCGTCATGGTAGAAACGGCTATCGAAGATGTCAGGCGCGAGAAAGTAGCGGCAGTAAAAAGCCAGAATTTTGAACAGGCAGCCGGCTATCGCGATACCGAAAAAGAGCTGATCGAAAAACTCGAAAAAGCCAAATCGCTGTGGGAACAGGAATTATCGAAAAACCGGCAAGTCGTAGATGCCGAAAAAGTAGCGGAAGTCGTTGCCATGATGACCGGCGTTCCGGTTCAACGCATCGCACAGGCGGAAGGCGACCGTTTGTTGCTCATGGGCAAACAATTGAGGGGCAGCGTCATCGGACAGGATGACGCGATCGAAAAGGTGGTAAAATCCATCCAACGCAACCGCGCCGGCCTCAAAGACCCCAATAGACCTATCGGAAGTTTTATCTTCCTCGGCCCCACGGGCGTAGGAAAAACCCAACTTGCGAAAGTGTTGGCCAAATATCTTTTCGACAGTTTCGACAATCTGATTCGCATTGACATGAGCGAATACATGGAAAAATTCAGCGTTTCGCGATTGGTAGGCGCTCCTCCGGGCTATGTCGGCTACGAAGAAGGCGGACAATTGACGGAAAAGGTACGCCGCAAGCCTTATTCGGTAGTGCTGCTCGATGAAATAGAAAAAGCCCATCCGGACGTGTTCCACCTCCTCCTGCAACTGCTGGACGAAGGGCAACTGACCGACAGCCTGGGACGCAAAATAGACTTCCGCAACGCCATCATTATCATGACGTCCAACGTCGGCAGCCGGCAAGTGAAAGATTTCGGCCAGGGGATAGGCTTCCAGACCGAAGCCCGGAAAGCGCAAAACAATGAACATGTGAAAAGCGTCATTCAGAATGCACTCAAAAAAACCTTTGCACCGGAATTTCTGAACCGCATCGATGATGTGGTGCTGTTCAACACCCTCACCAAAGAACATATCGGCAAAATCATCGATATTGAACTGAAAGAACTGTTCGACAGGATCCGCTCCGCAGGCCACAGCGTTAAAATCACTTCTTTTGCGAAAGACTTCCTCTGCGAAAAGGGATTCGACGTCAATTTCGGCGCCCGTCCACTGAAACGCGCCATTCAGACCTATCTGGAAAACCCGATGGCCGAACTGCTGATCAGCAAAAAACCGGAAAAGGGCGATGTCATCTGTATCGGATACCATAAAAAGAAAGACGAGCTGATTTTAAAAATAGCTGAACAGCATCAAGAGGAAACCGTGACGGAAGCAATAGAAGAGGAGCATCAATGAGATTTTTTTATTGGAAATAGGAAAATAATTCCTACTTTTGCAGCGCAAAAACGAAATGGTTTCTTGGCCGAGTGGTTAGGCAGAGGTCTGCAAAACCTTTTACGGCGGTTCGAATCCGCCAGAAACCTCAGAAAAACAGAACGGCTTTTTCTTTTACCCTCCCACGCATGGGGGGTAACCTACAAAATTGTTGATGATCAGTCGTCCATCACGGCTGCATCCGCCGTCAGCCATGCGGTATTTTTCAGGAACGAGGCAAGCAGGAGGTTTTCTCCGTCGAAGGAGGCGTAGGTGTTGCCTGTGATCCATTCGCCGGTATTGATGTAGCGGCTGTTGCCGGTAAGATGCACATCCATGGCGAGGTGCCGGTGTCCGAAAATGAAATAGTCGTAATGCTTGCGGCGGAGACATGCGAGGGCATAACGGACGAGGTATTCCTTGCGGATACCGATAAATTTTGCCGTCCAGCCGTGTTTTTGGCGGTTGTGTTTTGACCATCTGATGCCGAAAGCCATGGTCCACCGAGGATGGATGGCGATAAACGGTATTTTGAGCGTTTGACTTGTGAAAATGGCGTTCATCAGGCGTTCGCCCCAAGTTACCGGTCCGAGATTGTGGCCGTGTCCCAGCAGAAAAGACTTGCCGTTGATGGTACATTCTTCCGGCCGGCGGTGTACGGCAATGCCCAATTCTACCGGAAAGTAATCGCTCATCCACATGTCGTGATTGCCTGTAAAATAATGTATTTCGAGGCCTGCTTCGCTCAGTTCCTGCAATTTGCCGAGTAGCCGGATAAATCCGCGCGGTACCACATGGCGGTATTCGAACCAGTAATCGAACATGTCGCCCAGCAGGAAAAGCAGGCCGGCATCGTTCCGGATGGCGTCGAGCCAGCGGACAAAAGTGATTTCCCGCTGCCGGCTCTCGGCATCGGGCGCCATTCGCAAATGAAGGTCGGAGGCAAAATATGCCTTTTTATTGGGGGGTAGCAAAAATTTCACTCAATTTCTTCTCTAATGCGTTCCCGTGCAACTCTTTAGCAATGATGGTTCCTTCCGTATCAATCAAAAAACTGGCGGGAAGGTTTTCAATGTTGTATTCTTTCACTACTTCCGAATCCCAGTATTTAAAGTCGCACACATGTTTCCACGTCAAGCCGTCTTCCCTGATGGCTTTGTTCCATGCGGCTTTCGAATTGTCCAGCGATACCTGGAAGATGTGAAACCCCCTGTTCCGGTATTGATCGAAAATTTGCACCAGTTTTCTGTTGTTTTCCCGGCTTGGCGGATTCCACGAAGCCCAGAAATTGAGCAGCACATATTTGCCTCTCAGCGAAGTCAGTTTTTCGGTTTTTCCCGTGTTGGAGGGCAGCGCAATCTCCGGCGCTTCCTGTCCCAGCATATACAGCATTCTGTTGAGCCTGACCACCCTGTTTTTTTCGACCATTTCCAGGGTGTTGTTGTGAAGCATCTGCACATGTGGCACTTGCGGATATTTTTTATACAGAATGGAATCCGTTTTCCGGAAATACCGGATGTCGTCTTCCTGGTTGAACAGGAAAACATTGGGTTCCAGCTGCTGGTACAGTGCGTAAATAACCGCCAGCGACCGGGGGTTGTCTCGGATGAAACGGATATTGCAGGCGCGCAGGCTGTCCACTTCGCGGAGATAGTTCCATTCGAACTGGCGATGGATATTCACAAAGTTGCGGTTTTTGATGTATTGTTGAAGCGTCTTGTTCAGAGAATCGCGAAAGAAGTTAGTCTGTTCGAGCCGGAGAGTCAACTGCTGGATATTTTTCGAATCCTCGCTTCCCGTGACGTCGTATGTCAGCGGAAGATGGCTCGCGTTGCCCGTCACGGTGACTTTCTCCCCGGGATGCAGCAAAAGCGTAACCGTTTTATGCCTTACCGTCAATGAATAAAAAGTCGGCTGGCTGATGGCGTATTTCACCGAAAAATGCCCTTTTTTGTCCGGTTTGACGGTATCCACTACGGTGGATGATTTGTTGATTCCCAGTTTCTGTAAAAATACCGTATCACCGGCGAATCCGCTCAATTCGCCTCTGATGTAAATGGTTTTTTCCTGACCGCAACTGACCAGAAACGCAACGACGCTCAGAATAAAACACTTTTTCATGAAATTATTTTTTTTACTTACTGCGAAATTAAAATTTCTCCGCACAAAAACCGCACCAAACTTGTCATTCTTGTGAAAAAACATGCTGTAAAACAGGAAATGATTTGATTTTTCCGAAACTTTCCACATGCATGGCATAGTAGGAAAGAAGATATTCTGTAAGGTAATTTCTTTGCAAATGGTTGATTTTTAATATTTCCAATTGTTCAAACGAAAGATGAGACAGTTGAAGCGCCACCGGCGCGTTTTCGCTAATTTCTTTCAGGTTGGGATAAAATCCCAGGTAGCGTGTCAGGTGAACGAGAAAGACAAGGTGAAAATTGGCCGTGCCTTTGTCCATCAGGTTAAAGGCGTGGATAGATTTGGAAAGGAAGTCGAACAGTTCACGGTTGGCTTCTTCTTCCCGCAGGGTTTTGGTCAGGATTTCCGCAATGAACAGCGCGATGGCATTTTTTACCGGATGCAGCAGGATGTCGTGGAAAGGCTGCATCAGCCGGGCATTTGATATGCGCTGCATGTTGCGGTTCAGCCGGTGGTGTATTTCCGTTTCTATGAGGTACAGGGGTTGGAACAGGGCTGCCCTCATCTGCGATTTTTTGCCGGCGGCTCCCCTGACGAAGATGGACTGCCTGCCCAGCTTTTCCGTGTACAGGTGAACGATCAGGCTGCTGTCGCCGTAGCGGAACTGGTGCAGGACAATGGATGGCGTGCTGATGATCAAAACCGGTGATTTGAGGTTCGAAATGTGTCTTGCCGGCGGTTATTTTCCCCTGTTCCTGTATTTTCTCACTTCTTCCATGAAAACGCCGAACAGGAACTCGGTATCTGTGGTGCCTCCGGAGGCTTCGGGATGGAATTGCGCCGAGAAAAACGGTTTGGTCTTGTGGCGGATACCCTCGTTGGTGCGGTCGTTGAGGTTCAGGTAAAGCGGTTCCCATTCGTCGGGAAGGGTGCTGTAATCAATGGCAAAGCCATGGTTCTGCGCGGTGATGAAGGCGATGGAAGAGCCGGCCTGCTGTACGGGCTGGTTGTGGCTGCGATGGCCGTATTTCAGTTTGTAGGTTTTGGCATTGGCGGCCAGCCCCATCAACTGATTGCCAAGACAGATGCCCATGATGGGTTCGTTTCGTTCAAAGGCTTTGCTCAGATGTTCGATAGTGGCTTTGCAGGATACGGGATCGCCCGGGCCGTTGGAGATAAACAGTCCGTCGTACTCTTCCTGCAGAAAGTCGTAATCCCACGGCACCCTGACAACGGTAGCGTCGCTGGCCACCAGGTCGCGGATGATGTTGAACTTTACCCCGCAATCCACCAAAAGGATGCGGTACTGGCCGTTGCCGTACACTTTTTTTTCACGGCAACTCACCATCTTCACCAGGTGGTCGGTATAGGGATCGTAGAATGGGATGTCGGCGTTCCGGTACACGATTTTTCCCAACATGGTGCCTTTCTCGCGCAAACGCTTGGTGATGGCTCTGGTATCGACTCCCGTGATGCCCGGAATCCTGTTTTCGTTCATCCATTCGCCGAGGCTTTTGCAGGCGCTCCAGTGGCTGTACTGCTCGGTGTAATCGGTCACTACCAGCGCCGAAATATGAATACAGTCCGATTCGAACCATACCGGCAGGCCATTTTCCGATTTCTCATCGCCGGGAATGCCGTAATTTCCGATAATAGGGCAGGTAGCTACCAATATCTGCCCTTTGTACGAAGGATCGGTGAGGCTTTCGGGGTATCCGGTCATAGCAGTGTTGAACACTACTTCGCCGGCAGTGGAACCCTTGTAGCCGAATGACTGTCCTGCATATTCGCTCCCGTCCTCCAAAACAAGTTTAATGTCTGCCATGTTGCTCTTCTTTTAAAAAATCGGCCAAAGGTAACAAAATTTTATTCTTTTTTTGTACTTTTGTCTTTTATTATTGATAGAATTTATGCCGGTAAACATACCCGATCATTTGCCCGCCGCCGATGTTCTCCGCAACGAGAATATTTTTATTATGACGGAAAGCCGCGCCTTGCGGCAGGATATCCGTCCCCTGAGACTGGTGCTGCTCAATCTGATGCCCGTGAAGATCATCACCGAGACGCATCTGTTGCGGATGCTCTCCAATACGCCGTTGCAGGTGGAGATCACCCTGCTCAATACGCTCAGCCACGAATCGAAAAATACGCCGGCGGAACATTTGCGAAATTTTTACACCACCTTCGAGGCTATATGCCATCGCCGCTACGATGGACTGATTATCACCGGCGCGCCGGTTGAAATGCTGCATTTTGAAGAGGTGGACTATTGGGACGAACTGGTACAAATCATGGACTGGGCTACGCGCAATGTGACTTCCACGCTGTTTATCTGCTGGTCGGCGCAGGCCGGCCTGTACCATTACTACGGCGTACCGAAATATCTCCTGCCCCGAAAACAGTTCGGTATTTTCAAACACACGCTCAATAACGGTAAAGCGCCTATCGTACACGGCTTTGACGATGAGTTTCTGGCGCCCCATTCGCGGCATACGGAAGTGCGACGCGAAGATATTGAAAAGCGGCCTCAACTGGAAATCATTTCCGAATCGTCGGAAGCAGGCGTTTATCTGGTACGCGACCTCGAAAACCGGCGCATCTTCGTCACCGGACACTCGGAATACGACGCCTGTACCCTGAAAAGCGAATATGAACGCGATCTGGCAAAAGGCATGGACATCCAACTGCCGTATAACTATTTTCCCGGCGACGACCCCTCCCAAATCCCTCCCATGCGCTGGAAAAGCCACGCCAGCCTGCTTTTCTCCAACTGGCTCAACTACTACGTGTACCAGGAAACGCCCTATGTTCTCGATTGAATTTCCGCTTTCGGGCATCGACGTTGCCGCCGGACGATTCCTGCAAACCGTTGAAGGGAAAAAACATTTTGCTTTCTATGGCACTATGGGCGCAGGCAAAACCACATTTATCAAAGCCGCCTGTACCTTGCTGGGAGTAAAAAACACAGTTACCAGCCCTACTTTCGCCATAGTCAACGAATACGACGCCGGCCGCAATGGCATCATCTATCACTTCGATTTCTACCGGATCAACCGGCCGGAAGAAGTCTTTGATCTCGGATGCGAAGAATATTTTGCCTCGGACGGCTATTGCTTTGTGGAATGGCCTGAAAAAGCCGGACCAGCGCTGCCGGACGATATATGCAAACTTCGCATCGAAGAAACGGAAAACGGCTTACGCAAGCTGTCGCTGATAGAAACAGCGAATACATTCCCGCTATTGCCCATTTCAGGCGCTTTTCCATCTCACAGGGGTATGTTTACAGTCTGTTAAATCCATTGTTGACCGACAAAAATTATCCCAGTCCGGATGGGCAGGGATAAGGTATGGACGGTTCTATTTCCCTCATCACCCTTTACCGGACTTGGGCTTCGGCGCCGCCTACAATTTCTACCAGTTCGTTGGTGATGGATGCTTGCCTTTCCTTGTTGTATTGCAGGGTAAGGTCGGAAATCAGCTGAGAGGCGTTGTCGGTAGCCTGATGCATGGAGGTCATGCGGGCGCCGTGTTCGGAAGCTACCGAATCGAGCAGCGCCTGATACAGCAACATGCGCAGGTTCTGCGGAATCAGTTCGTTGATAATGAAGCTCTTGTCCGGTTCATAAATATAATCCGTATAAATCTTTTTTTGTCCGGCGTTCGGAGCCGGGTCTTCCGGAGGGAGCAGCGGCAGGAAATGCTGTATTACCACGCGCTGCGATGCGGCATTGATAAACCGGTTGTACACGATGTCGATGCTGTCGTATTGGCCTTCCGTGAAAGCGTCCATCAGTTGCTGGGCGATGGCGGCTGCATTTTCGTAGGTCAACCGGTCGAAAATGTCCGGTATGGAGTCCTCGATGGGAAGGCGCCGTTGCTTCAGCGCGTCATGGGCTTTTTTCCCGATAGCGGTGAACCAGACTTTCCCCTGCGGCAACAGTTCGCCGTAATGCGTTTCGGCCAGTCTCATGGCTTCTTTAATGACGTTGGAATTGAAAGCGCCGCACAATCCGCGGTTGGAAGTGATCGCCACTATCAATACCTGCTGGTGGTCGCGATCTTCGGCATAGACATTGTCGTCTTCGTTGCCTGCCGCGGTAGCCACATTTAGCATGATCTCCTGCATCTTCTGTGCGTAGGGTCTAAAATTCACAATAGCATCCTGCGCCTTTTTCAGTTTGGCGGCAGCCACCATTTTCATGGCGGCGGTGATTTGCCGGGTGGAAACGACCGATGCTATCCGAAGCCGTATTTCTTTTAAGTTTGCCATTTGATCAGGGATTCGGGAGTTGTCTTTTTGTCTTTCGATGCCAGGTCAGAAGGACAACAGGCCTTATTAACTGAAAAAAGAAGATGAACATAGTCCACAGTATTTTATCCACAGGCGCCGCCTTGCTTTCCCGCAGCCGTATGAACGCTATGATGGGCAATGACAGAACAGCAAGTATGATGAACAATACCAACTGTAGTAAATTAATCATCGAACCAATGATCACTGACAGAGAAGCAAATAATATGAACAGTCCTATCGGGCCTAACATGCGCCAAAAGATGCCGTTCTGGGGAAAAATGATTTTCATATTTTTTATTTTAAAATTGAGACTGGAAAATCACGGTTGTTCATCCGATTTGTCGATATATTTCAGTACGACGGTGCGGGCGGCGCGTTCCAGCGCTTTGCCTGTTTCGTCGGTGAATACGCCGTCGGCAAGTTGTTTCAGTTCTTCGCTGTATTCCATGTCCAGCAGTTTCAGAAATTCCGTTTCAAAAGTCCTTGCTTTTTCAATGGGAAGGGCTTTCAACAGTCCTTTGGTGCCGCAATAGATTACTGCGGTTTGCTGTTCTACGCGCAAGGGGGCGTGAAGTCCCTGTTTGAGAAGTTCCACATTTTTGCGTCCTTTGTCGATGATGGAAAGGGTAGCGGCGTCGAGGTCGGAGCCGAATTTGGAGAATGCTTCCAGTTCGCGGAATTGTGCCTGGTCGAGTTTCAGCGTTCCCGCAATTTTCTTCATCGATTTGATTTGCGCATTACCCCCCACGCGCGATACCGAGATACCTACGTTGATTGCCGGACGGATTCCGGCGTTGAACAGGTTCGATTCGAGGAATATCTGCCCGTCGGTAATGGATATCACGTTGGTAGGGATGTAGGCCGACACGTCGCCTGCCTGCGTTTCAATGATGGGAAGGGCTGTCAGCGAGCCTCCTCCCTTCACCATGGGTTTGAGCGTTTCCGGAAGGTCGTTCATCCGGGCTGCGATATCGTCGGAGTCAATGATTTTTGCCGCCCGTTCCAGCAGTCGCGAGTGGAGATAGAAGACATCTCCCGGATAGGCTTCGCGTCCCGGCGGACGACGCAGCAACAACGACACTTCGCGGTAAGCGATCGCTTGTTTCGACAAGTCGTCGTAAATTACCAGCGCAGGACGTCCCGTATCGCGGAAATATTCGCCGATGGCTGCGCCCGCAAAGGGTGCGTAATATTGCAGTGCGGCAGGCGATGAAGCGGTGGCGCTTACAATAACCGTGTAAGGCAGGGCGCCGTGTTCTTCAAGTGTCTGGTAGAGGCTGACAACGGTAGATCCTTTCTGCCCGACAGCCACGTAGATGCAATACACCGGTTCGCCTTTATCGTAAAACTCTTTTTGATTGAGGATGGTGTCGATGGCAATGGAGGTTTTTCCGGTCTGGCGGTCGCCGATAATCAGTTCGCGTTGCCCTCGTCCGACGGGAATCATGGCGTCAATGGCTTTGATACCCGTTTGCAGGGGTTCGCGCACCGGCTGCCGGTAAATAACGCCCGGCGCTTTCCGTTCCAGCGGCATGTCGTACAGAGGGCCTTCGACGGCGCCTTTTCCGTCCAGCGGTTCGCCGATAGTGCTTACCACACGTCCCAACAAACCTTCGCCCACCGGAATGGAGGCAATGATATTGAGCCGTTTGACGCTCTCGCCTTCTTTTATCCCACTGGACGGCCCCAGCAACACCACTCCCACGTTGTCTTCCTCAAGGTTCATCACGATACCTTTCATGCCGTTCCGGAACTCAATCATTTCATTCGCCCGAACATTCAATAGCCCATGAATACGCGCTATGCCGTCGCCCACATTCAATACCGTGCCCACTTCTTCCAGTTCGATGCCGGTTTTGAACCCTTCTATTTGCTTTTTAAGTATTTCCGATACTTCTGCCGGATTGATATTTACCATATTGTTACTTTTGAAAATCAGTTAAACGTACCAATGGACAAAGGTAAAAATTTTTTTTAGGATATCAATCAAATTTTTTTTATCGTCCGACGGAACGCTAAAGAGAGAGGCATTCGTTTTTTTCTGCCAAACGATGATTCCTTAATGGGATTGCTTAATGGGATTGCTTAAAGCGACCATTTGAAAGACGTCCAATCAGAGACGAAAAAAGAGGTTATCCCGCCGCTGACGGCTGCAAACACGCTGTAGGTTCGGGGCGGCCGGTTACTGTTTTTGGATGGATTCTATTTGCTGTTCCACCGTTTTTTCTCCTGTTTTTCTCAATGGGACACCCAAAAAACAAAAGCTTTCTGGTAACTAATTGATATTAAACTGATCTGAAAACAACGAGAAAAAAGTGAGAAAAACAAGAAAAACCTATATACCTTTCTCCTAAAACCTATATACCTTTCTCCTAAAACCTATATACCTTTTTCCCAAAACCTATATACCTTTCTCCCAAAACCTATATACCTTTCTCCCAAAACCTATATACCTTTTCCCTAAAACCTATATACCTTTTTCCCAAAACCTATATACCTTTCTCCTAAAACCTATATACCTTTCTCTCAAAGGGGCATACCTTTTCCCCAAAGGGACACCCAAAAAACAAAAAAACTTTTTGGTAACTAATTGATATTAAACCGATCTAAAAACAACGAGAAAAAGTGAGAAAAACAGGAAAGCGACCATTTGCAAGACGTCCAATCAGAGACGAAAAAAGAGGTTGCCCCGCCGCTGACGGATGCAAACACGCTGTAGGTTCGGGCAGCCGGTTACTGTTTTTGGATGGATTCTATTTTCTGTTCCACCGTTTTTTCTTCGTGGTTCAGTTCAACGGCTTGCCGGCAGGTTTCGGCGGCTTCGTCCATGCGCCCGGATACTACCAGCAGTTCGCAGAGGTGATCTACTATTTCCGGATTGTCCTGACCGCCGTGTTGCATGGCTTTTTCAATCATGATAATGGCTTCTTCTATTCGACCCATTTTGTATAGCACCCATGCGTAGGTGTCTAAATAGGTGCTGCTGTTGGGTTCTATGGCGATGCACTTTTTGATGTACTGTTCCGCTTTGTCCAATTTTTCACCTCTCAGCGAAAGGTAATAGCTATAATTGTTCAACACCAGGGGATGGTTGGGCGCCAGTGCCAGCGCTCTGTCGAATACCTCGTCCGATTGGGAGTACTGTTTTTGTTCGTTGTAGGCTTCGCCCAGAAACACCAGTGCTTGCAGTTCGACCGCCTTGTCGGGTTCTTTTTCCTTTTTCAGATATTCGATCGCTTTGTTGAGCGACAGGATGGCTTCATCGGTTTTTTTGAGCAATGAAGCGGACAGGCCGCGGAAGAAGTTGAAAAGGTAGTGGTTGCCGAAGTATTCCAGCGCTTTTTCCGACGAGTCGAACAGGGTTTGGTTGTCCTGCAGGAGATGCAGCACGTAGAGCAGTTGTTCCCACAGTATTTCGTTAGTGGCTACCTTGCCGGTGATAAACAACAAATCTTCCCGGGCTGCTTCCAACCGGTGACGTTTCAGGTTTCGGTCTGCATTTACCATCCGTACCCTGAAATTGTTGGGATAGTTTTCGCGTAGCTGCTCTACCATGCTGTCCAGCGGAAGAACGTATTTTTTGGCAAACAGCGAGTCGGCCGTCAGCGAGAGGTAGAGTTCCACTTTCAAGTCGGGATGGATGAGTTTGTTGTTGTACATGCGTTTCATTTCCGACAGCGCTTTCTCATCGTTGCCGTATCCTTTGTAAAATTCGATCATGGAGATAAGCCCCAGTGCGTTGTTGGGGTCTTCGTCCAGCAGTTTCCGGTAATTTTCCTGTGCTTCCTTTTGCTTGCCCATTGAGCTGTACATTTCGGCGAGAAGTCCGTAGAACCTCAGTTCATCGGGGAATCGGTCGATACTTTTGCGAAGTGTTTTTTCCATTTTTCGACTGGCATCTTTTTGGGCGTATATCTTGTAGCGTGCAATAGCTGTTTCTTTGGTGAATCCGTATGTCTGTTCGATTTTTTTTATTTCTTTCAGGGCTTTTCTATACTGATTGACGGCAAGATACAGGTCGGACAGGTCCATCCGGAGATCGATATTGTCGGGATTCATCTCCGTCATGTCGCGGTACACGCTGATGGCGCTGTCCGCATAATTTGATGCGATGTACAGTTCGGAAAGGCGCAGTTTGTACCAAATGTTGCCTTTGTCGAGTTGGGCGGCGCGGCGGGCGTTTTTCAATGCTTCGACGTTGTTTTCGACGGCCATGTAGATGTCCGACAGGGCGAAAAAGGCGGCGGCATCGTTGGGGTTGACTTCCGTACAGCGTGTCAGCAGGTTGGCAGCATTGGGAAGGTCGCCGATCAGCTTTAGTTTGTTGCCTTCGATAAAGTCATGCACGTAGTCGAGTTTTTGCTGCTCGTCGTAGTGGTCGGGAGGAGTTGCAAGACAGGGAATGCCGCACAGGCTGCAAAGAACGGCAAAACAACATATAAGGTTGGAATGATACACTTTGGGGGTTTTTAATTTTTTCCGGTGTGTCCGAATCCGCCGGTTCCACGTTCCGTGTTTTCCAATTCCTCGCTCCATTCCCATTCAACGGTTTCGTGACGGGCTACCACCATTTGGGCGATTCGTTCACCATCGTTAATGACAAAATTTTCTTGCGAAAGGTTGATCATGATGATGCCTATTTCTCCGCGATAGTCGGCGTCAATTGTACCGGGGGTGTTGAGCAGAGTGACGCCTTTTTTGAGCGCAAGTCCGCTTCTGGGGCGTATCTGCGCTTCGTAACCTTGCGGCAGTGCGATGTACAGGCCGGTAGGAATGAGGGTACGCTCACCCGGCGCAAGCGTTACGGGCGCCGGCAGATAGGCGCGTATGTCCATTCCTGCCGACAGTAAGGTGCTGTAAGCGGGTAAAGGATGTTGGGAGCGATTGACAATACGTATTTTCATGCTATTCAAAAAGAGGAGGTGAACTGTTTCAGAAAGCGAACGTCGTTTTCAAAGTACATGCGAATATCCCGGATTTCAAATTTCAGCATGGCAATGCGTTCAATGCCCATTCCAAAGGCGAAACCGGAATATTTGTCAGGGTCGATGCCGCAATTTTCCAGCACGTTCGGATCGACCATTCCGCATCCCATGATTTCGAGCCATCCGGTATGTTTGCACAGGTTGCATCCCTTGCCGTTGCACGTACATGACACGTCCATCTCGGCAGACGGCTCGGTGAAAGGGAAGAACGAGGGACGAAGGCGTATCTGTGTTTTTTCGCCGAACATTTCTCTTGCAAAAAACATCAACGTTTGCTTGAGGTCGGCAAAAGATACGCTCTCGGCAATGTACAAGCCTTCCACCTGATGGAAGATACAGTGCGACCGCGCCGAAATCACCTCATTGCGAAACACTCGCCCCGGCATGATCATGCGAATGGGCGGCGGCACGCTTTCCATCACACGTACCTGCACCGACGAGGTATGGGTACGGAGGACACTGTCGGGCTGTTTCGTAATGAAGAAGGTGTCCTGCATGTCGCGTGCCGGATGTTCGGGGGGGAAATTGAGCGCCGAAAACACATGCCAGTCATCTTCTATTTCAGGCCCTTCGGCGATAGTATAACCCAGACGTCCGAAAATAGCGCTTATCTCGTTGCGAATAATGGAGATGGGATGCCGCGATCCGAGCGGGATGCTGTCCCCGGGACGTGTCAGATCGTTACTTGCCGCCACCGGCAGACCGCTGTCCAACTCTCCCTTGAAACGGTCGTAGGTATCGGACAACAGCGTTTTCAACTCATTCAGCCCTTGCCCAATTTCTTTTTTCTGCTCGCCGACAATGGCCTTAAATTCCTCAAACAGCACATTTAAATGGCCTTTCCTGCCAAGGTATTTTATCCGAAATTCTTCCAGTTCGGCATGTCCGGCCGCTTTGAAACTACCGATTTCTTCCTTTATCCGATTGATTTTATCCAGCATTTTACACTATCTTTCAAAGGACAAATGTATGGATTATTGACGAATAAAAGAAAGTTTTTTGACATCATCAACCCGTAATTACGATTCTTTCTTCTTTTAATGTCTATAATCATTTGATTGTTACATTATTATACTTGTTTATTTTCAAGCTGTTGTGGATAAAAAATCCCTGCTGACTGACAATCTCGAAAAAGAAGGCAGCAAGGGTCGGAGGCCAAAATACATCTTGCCTGTCGTTAGCGCCGGTGCGAAATGCTTCAAACGTATTACAACCGGTTACTGTATATAGGAGAGTTTCAACATGTTGGTCTGTCCCTTTTCTTTGAAGGGAGTGCTTCCCACATGCACCACCACATCTCCCGCCTTGATATAGCCTCGGCTTTTCAGATTTTCGATGGATTGTACCACCGCTTCGTCAATGTTGTCCACTTCTTCGGCGTGATAGGCGTGTGCGCCCCATATCAGCGCCATTTTTCGTACCAGCGCTTTGTTGCGCGTAAAGACAAAGGTTTCGGCTTTGGGGCGATGGCTGGAGATGCGCATGGCGGTGTAGCCGGAAAAGGTGAATATGACGATGGCTTTGGCATTTGCTTGATCGGCCATGTGGCAGGCATTCAGGCAGATGTTATCCGGAAGGAAGGTACGGCTTTTGGCGTTGGGCAGGGTTTCGCGGTTGTACCGGAATCCGTGGTTTTCTGTCCAGTCAATGACTTTTTTCATGGCTTTCACCGCTTCCAGGGGATATTTTCCGGTGGCCGTTTCACCGCTCAACATAAGCGCATCGGCGCCGTCCAGCACCGCATTTGCTACATCGTTGGCTTCGGCTCGCGTGGGACGGAAACTGGCGTTCATGCTTTCCAGCATTTGCGTGGCAATCACCACCGGCTTGGCCTGTACAATGCACTTTTTAACTATTTCCTTTTGGATCATCGGCACACGGTCGAAAGGCACTTCGACGCCCAGATCGCCGCGGGCTACCATCACGCCGTTGGAGGCGTCGATGATGGCGTCGATCTCGGCAAGCGCTTCCGGTTTCTCTATCTTGGCAATGATGCGGGCGAACTTTTTCTTGGCGCGCAGCAAATCCCGCAACGGCAACAGGTCTAATGCCGAGCGGACAAAGGACAGCGCTATCCAGTCCACATTGTACTCCAGCGCAAAACAGGCGTCTTCATAGTCCTTTTGCGTGAAGCTGGGCAATGATACTTTCGTGTGGGGCAGGTTAATACCCTTTCTGGAAGTCAGTACGCCCCCGTGAACGATTTTTGCCTTTATCCGGTCTATCCGGTTGGTTTCCATCACTTCCAGCTTCAATTTTCCGTCGTCGATAAGGATGGCTTCACCGGCCTGCACATCTGCGGGCAGTTCATTGTACAGAACGCATAACTGCTGCGAAGTAGAGATGCCATCACCGGTCGTCAGGTCGATGATTTCTCCGTCCCGAAGCGTGATGGAATCGTTTTCCACCATGCCGATGCGCAGTTTGGGACCCTGCAGGTCGGCAAGGATGGTGACATTCGTGCTTAGTTCCTGGTTCAGTTCAATGATATTTTCGATACTTTTGCGGTGGTCTTCGTGCGTACCGTGCGAAAAGTTTAGCCGGCAGACATTGATCCCTTCCTTGAACATTTTTCGCAACATGGTTTTCGACGAGGTGGACGGGCCTATGGTTGCTATAACTTTGGTATGACTCATGATATGATGGTGTTTTAAATTATTTTGTAATTCCCAGTTTGATAAGGAAAGCATATTCGAGCGCTGTTTCCCTGAATGATTCGAATCTTCCGGATGCGCCTTCGTGTCCTGCTTCCATATTGGTATGCAATAGCAGCAGGTTGTTGCCGGTTTTGTGTTCGCGCAGTTTGGCCACCCACTTGGCCGGTTCCCAGTACTGGACTTCCGCATCGTTCAAGCCGGCCGTCACCAGCAGGTTGGGACAGTCCTGCGCTTTGACGTTGTCGTAGGGCGAATAAGACATCATGTACCGGTAATATTCTTCTTCTTCCGGATTGCCCCATTCGTCAAATTCCCCGGCAGTGAGCGGGATCGACGTATCGCTCATGGTAGTAACGACATCCACAAAAGGCACGTCGGCAATAACTCCTCCGAACAGGTCGGGGCGCATGTTCAGTACGGCGCCCATCAACATTCCGCCGGCGCTGGCGCCCATGGCGAAGAGATGTTCCGCATCGGTGTATTTTTGCGCAATCAGGTGTTCGGCGCAGGCGATAAAATCGGTAAAGGTATTGCGTTTTTTCAGCAATTTTCCGTTTTCGTACCATTCTCTGCCGAGGTACTGGCTGCCGCGCACATGGGCGATGGCATACACGAAGCCTCGGTTGAGCAGGCTGATGCGTGAAATGCTGAAAGTAGGATCGACGTTGTATCCGTAAGCGCCGTATCCGTACAGCAGCAGGGGCGTTTTCCCGTTGATGGGGGTGTCTTTTCGATGTACCAGCGAGATGGGGATGACGGTCTTGTCCGCTGCCTCGGCATAGATCCTGCGGGAGACGTACTCGTCCTGCTGATATCCCCCCACCACTTCCTGCTGTTTGAGAATGGTTTTTTCGTGCGTCAGCATGTTGAAGTCGAAGATCGTGCATGGCGTGGTGAGCGAACTGTATTCTATCCGGAGCAAACAGGTGTTGAAGGTGGGATTGTCGGACAGTTCGGCGGTGTACACTTCTTCTTCCCCAAAGTCGAGGCAGTACTCTCCGGCATCGCGCAACGAAATGATTCGCAACCGGAGCAGTCCGTTTTTCCGTTCGGACAAGGCGATGTAATCATCAAAAAGTTCCGCTTCTTCCAGCAGCACGTCATCGCGGTGGGGAATGACCTCCTTCCAGTGATCCTTGGTGGGATGTTCGAGAAGCGTTTCCACTAAGCGGAAATTCTTTGCCCGGTCATTGGTGATGATGTAGAATTTGTCCCTGTAATGTCCCGGATGGTATTCCAGCCCTTCCTCGCGAGGCTGAATGACGGTGAAACATCCGTCGGGGCTGTCGGAACGCAAATAGGCAAACTCGGTAGCCGTATTGCTTTCGGATTCCAGAAAAATGATCTCGCCCGATTTTGAACTGAAAACACCCAAATCGAATTTTTCGTCCGCTTCGTAATAGATTTCTGTCGTCTTGCCGCTGCCCAGATGGTATTTCATCAGCCGGTCGGCGCGCAGGGTTTGCGGGTCTTTGCTGCAATAGAACAGGGTTTGGTTGTCGTTCGCCCATGCTGTTGCGCCGCCGGCGCCGTCGATGCGGGCAAGGATTTCCCCGGTTTCCAACTGCTTGACATAAACAGTGTAAAGGTGATTGCCGACGGTATCGACGCCATAACTTACCCGCCGGTTATCGGGACTGACCTCCATGTGATTGATGTCAAAATACGCATAGTGACGGGAAAGTTCATTTTCGTCCAACAGTATCTCCTCTTCGGCTTGCATGGTGCCTTTCCGGCGACATTCCACCACATATTCGCTATCCTTCCCGTAGCGGGTGTAATACCAGTATCCGTTGTAAAAAAAGGGAACCGACCGGTCATCCTGCCTGATGCGGGAAGTAATCTCTTCAAAAAGCTGCGCCTGAAGGTCTTTCGTATCTTTCATCATGGCGCCGGTATAGGCGTTTTCCTCTTCAAGGTACGCGATTACTTTCGGATTGTCGCGTTCTTTCAGCCAGAAATAGGCGTCATAACGAAGATGACCTGCCGTAACAAGCGCTACAGGTATCTTTTCTGCCTTCGGAGGTTTCATTTTTATGGACGGATAAATTCTATTAATATAAAAAAAAGAAACTATTACACAGAGTAAAAAGCTATTACGCATTTTCATGATCATAGCAAATGCAAAGCAAAATTAATACAAATTCATGACAAAAAGAATGGCCAATGCATGTTACTTATGACGAAGATAAGTTAGCGGTTTCAGTTTGCCGTTTTTCCATCCGGAACAAGCAGATGGGATAAAAAAATAGCGGCAAGCATAAAGCCTGCCGCTACCTGATGATGAAAAACAACTAATTTTAGAAATGAAATAACAAAAAGATGTCTCCGCCGCCCTTAGCGGCAAAAGTAAAATTCTTGCCGGGATTGCCGCTCCTTTGGGAACGTTCTTCCACTTGACCGGTGCTGGTGTTGAAATACTCGGTGGTGGTTTCAGTCTGACCGGTGGTCGTATAGAGCAAACCTACTCCCACTTCGCCGCCCAGAGATATCTGGGGAGCAATGAAGTACTCTACGCCTGCAAAACCGCCCAGCCCGAGGTTCACGGTAAGTCCGCCCTTTTGCTTAAGGGTTCGGGTAGTCGGATTAGCAACTCCTCCCCATGCGGTTGTACTCGTCGGCGCCTGGTTCAGGTCCGTCATCGGGTTGGCATAGGTGTAGGTATTGTTTATTTTACCGTAGCCAAGCGTTACTTCGCCGCCGTAGAAACCTTGCAAGCGTCCTCTTCCGCGGCGCAATTCATAGCCTGCGTTCAAGTTCAGCGCCTGTGTTCCTGTTTTGCGTACGTCTTTAACGGTAGCCGTGGCGCCCAGCAAGGGATCGTTGGCAAAAAGATTGTCATCCCGCACAAAACGCTCATCCTTCTGCGAACCGTAATTGAGGGTCAGTTTGGCGCGTATGGCGCGGTTGTCTTCCAGAAAATACTTCCCGTACACAGTAACGGTGCTCCATCCAAATGTAGGAGCGGAGTTGGCGGTCGTTTTTCCGAAGAAATTTCCCAGATAATCAAGGAAAGGGTTGGCGGATACGCCGATGGCGAAATCGCCTGCCTGCGGCAAAATGGGCGTGCCGCGCTTGGTGACCACAGCGCCGGAAGCGGAGGATGCTGTTTCGAGTTCCTGCGCTACGGCGGCAAACCCTGCACACAGGCACAAAGCTAACGATATGATTATTTTTTTCATGTGTATAATGCTATGCTTTTATTCATTTATTAGATTTCATCTCCCTTCTTCACTACTTCAGTGTAGTCGGACGACGATTGATATTTGAAGGTCTCCAAATAAGCAACCTCGCCGGGGGACAGAGCATTAGTAGTCTTCGTTTTGGACCCCCAGATAACATCAATATCGTCCCCGTTGTAATCCGTCACTTCTCCTTCAAAAGCCAAAACCTTCAGCGTCAGCGCAGTGATGTTGTTTTTGCTGACAGGTACCTCCACCGTTACTTCACCGCTGGTGGCGTTATAGGTGATCTTGTCGCTCGGCACAGTGTAAGTGCCGCTTGCTCCCGGGGCCAATTGGCTATAGGGAACCGTGGCGACAAATTTTACGGCGCTTGACGTTGTCCACTTGGGAGTACCACTTGGCTCGAAATTGTCTTGAATCAACACTTTTCCGTGCACTGTTGCCGTCTGGTTCCAGTTCACATTGAGAGGTTCGGCCGGGTCGTCATTGGAACAACTGCTGAATCCCATTACTACAGCAATGGCTGTTACTGCATAAAAACTAACTTTCTTCATTTTTTTAAATTTAGATTATGATTTTTTTTGTTTATTAATTATTATAAAAAATTGATTAAATTATGCAGGTAGATACTGCAAAATGCGTGCCAAAGCAGTAGTATTTTTCACTTATTTTAAGAAATATGTTGTAATATCCTCAATAGAAGGCAATATTGTTTGCAAAAAAAGTAAAAAATAATTTGCATGGCAGTCCAAATGACAGAATGGCGTTTTTTTCTGTCGGATATGGGGGCATGGCGCCCTTAACCGTTTCTTAACCGTTTCTTAACGGAAAGATAAACTTATCGTAATCATCAGGTAACATCGGCGCAGTTCCTTTGCAGCGTAATTTTTAATATAAATGATATGCTAAGGAAAATATTTCGTTTGAACGGGGGATTCGCTTCATGGGAATCCTGCCACAGCTCCGACAGTATCGCCTCGCCCTGCCGGCGCCAAACCGAGCAGGGAGCATCCGCGGCGTTTGTTGACGCCTTTGCGATGCTGAGAAGTTATCGCCCGTTGATACCCCTGCTGCGCCTCAATTATCTTTTGGACGAGGCGCTGTTACAGGCCGGCCGGCTGAAAAAAAAGGCAAAGGAGGCGTATGCCGTTGCTGCGGACGCCCTGACCGGCAGCTCGGCCACCCGCAGGGAAACAACCGGCATGACGGCGGTAACGCCCGCATCCTGCATATAAATACCGTAATTTTTTATTTAATTTCAATAATTCATATTTTTTAATTTAATTTTTTTTATCATGAAAACAAACAAGTTTTTAAGTATTGCAGCGGCAGCGATGGTTGCCGGATTCACGGCATGTGACAAGGACAAGGACAACGGCGACGACACTGCGTCGGCGGAAGTGTTGTTCGAAAACGGCACGCAGATAGGCGACGGCAGTCAGGAGTTTGAAATCACAGGCGATTTCCTCCTTGCCAAGGGTACGTATGCGCTCAAAGGCTGGGTGTATGTGTGCAACGGCGCCACGCTGACCATCGAAAAAGGGACGGTCATCAAAGGCGACAGGGACACGAAGGCAGCGCTGGTGGTAGAGCCGGGCGGCAAAGTGATCGCCGAAGGCACGCGGGACGAACCGATTGTCTTCACCTCAGCGCAGGCGAAAGGCAGCCGCAAACCGGGCGACTGGGGCGGCCTGATCATCTGCGGACGGGCGACGAACAACGGCGGCGCAAAAATCATCGAAGGAGGTCCGCGCACCACCTACGGCGGCAGCAACGATGCCGACAATTCGGGCGTATATCGCTACATCCGCGTGGAGTTTGCGGGATACCCCTTCAAGACGGATCAGGAAATCAACGGCATCACGCTGGGATCGGTGGGCAGCGGCACCACGTTCGACCACGTACAGGTGTCCTACAGCAACGACGACTCTTTTGAATGGTTCGGCGGTGCGGTGAACGCCAAATACCTGATCGCCTACAAAGGTTGGGACGACGATTTCGATACGGACAACGGTTTTTCCGGCAAACTGCAATTCCTGCTGGGCGTGCGTGACCCGAAAATCGCCGACCAGTCCAATTCCAACGGTTTTGAATCGGACAACAATTCCGACGGCGGAACTAACGAGCCTTTTACAAATGCCGTATTCAGCAACGTAACTTTGGTTGGCCCTCTGGGACAAGCCGCCGATTTTGCAAACAATACGGACTATATCAACGGTTACAGCTTTGGTGAAGCTTCCGGTATTCGGCCGGGTATTTTTCAGGC
>JAISWE010000155.1 GCA_031271175.1 Bacteroidales bacterium
AAAATAAATTTTTTTTTCCTATGTGTTGCATATATAAATTTTTTCCTTACTTTTGCGACCATACATTATATAATAAGGCACTATTATGCTTACGGAACGTACCTGCACTTTTGATAATCTTTGTGTCCCCGAACGGGGAAAAGACGCTTCCACCCTTGGCTCCGGTTCCCCATTTTGTGGGGGGTGTGGAGTGAATTTCTATTTCCTGCTGTTCCTGCTGCTGCTGCCGTCATTGGGCAAGGCGCAGGCGAATGAAATCGACAGCCTGAAACGGGTAATCGCCGTTCAAACCGGCCAGGAAAAACTGGACGCATACAAAATGTTGACAAGACATAGCTTTGATATTGCCGGCAAGGAGGAAATGCTTCAAATGCTCGGCGATTATACCGCCGAAGCGCAACGGCAAAAAGACGTCAAAAGTGAATGTTACGCCCGGATGTACGTCATCATGACCTGCGACGTGCATGATGATATGGAGGCTTTTCTCGAACATTATCCTGCGTTTATGGCGTTTGCTGGAGAAAACAGGCTGTGGGAGTGGTATTATTACATTTGGGGGCGTAAAGTAGAGCGGTTGACGATTAATGAACAGAAGTTCGACGAGGCGCTCGAAGAACTCAATACGATGTACGCCCACGCCCAAAAAGCCGCTTCATCTGAAGGTATGGCGCTGGCTACCGATGCTATCGGGCGCACCTATACGCACCTCGGCCGCTATGAAGATTCGGAAAAATGGTTTATTCAGGCATTGGATATGTACCTCGTCGGGAAGAATTACGGGGGAGCGAGTGATGCGCTGTACAATCTGGTATCGGCTCAAATGCAGCTCGAAAAATTCGATGAGACATTCGCGTCCTTAGTCAAATGGGAAGAGGTGCAAGCCTTAAGAAACAAGGAACTCGGTATGTTTGACTGGAGCGACTTGTCGCGAATCCACTATTCGTATGCAGATATGTACAGCCGTATGGAACGATACGAAGACGCTGGGCGTTACCTCAACAAAATGGGCGAATACCTCCACCTTCTGCCCTCATCGGAAAAAGGGCGTTACCTCTATGCCCGTTTCCATAATTATGATCGGCAGGACAAAGCGGAAGAAGCCCTTGCCGTGGCCGATACCCTGTTGCCTTTGATGCAGGAACTTGGTTTCAAGAGGGTCGTTACGGACATCAAAATGCATAAGGCCAGATTGCTCGCCCTTGCCGGACGCCCGGTAACCGAAGTGGTGGAACTCTACCGGCAGTTTATCGTCGAGAAGGATTCGCTGCATACGGTGGAGATCAGCGCACAACTCGACGAGCTGCGCACGCAATACGAAGTGGACAGGCACATCGCCGAAAAGCAACGCAACCGCAACTATTTCCTTTTCGCCCTCGGTGGCTGCCTCTTGTTAGCCCTCGCATTGGGAATCTGGATATACCACGACCGGACGGTTATGCGGAAAAACCGCGGGCTGTACCGCCAGATCAAGGAACAGGACAGTTTGAAGGAAGAACTGGCGCAGATGACCCGGCTCTATGAAAGCCTGTCGCCCTCCATATCCCTGTCCGCCGAAGCCAAAGCCGAAGCCGAAAAGAAACTTCCCGGCAACAGGCAGCAGAGGATACTGACCGCCCGCCTGAACGAATACCTGCTCCGTGACAGGAACTTTGCCCAATCCGATATAAACCTCGACAGGGTGGTTTCGAAACTGGCAACCAACAGGAGTTACCTCTTTGAGGCGGTTAAAGCGGTTACGGGAAAAACACCCGCAGAGTACGTTCACATCCTGCAACTCGAAGAATCCAAGCGGATGCTTGAAACCCGTCACGACCTCACGATTGAGACTATTGCCGCAGATTGCGGATTCAATAACCGTCAGACATATTACCGCCTGTTCAGGGAACAGTACAATATCACTCCGGCGGAATACCGGAAGATGGCGCCGGAAAAATCATAAAACACCGGCTATATCGGTAACAAAAAATCAACACTTGAACACGGATTATACAGTCCGTGTTTTTTTTGTCCCTTACCATCACCTTGCATTTTAAGGGATGCGGAATAAACAGGATAGAAGGCTTTTTCCGTTGTCCCGGCGGGACAACGGAAACCGGGTTGGGGACATTTTTCTACCAACATAGTGACGGGACACCGGAAAAACTGTTATATCTTGTTTATTTTTCATCTCTTAGCCGCATTTTCGGACTGAATGTTACAAACTTCGGACTGTGTATTACATCCTTTTCAGATTTTTACTTGAATTTTGCGTCATGAAATCAGATAAAACAAAATTGACAATCCATGGCTGTCCATTAGACTGTTCATAGACATAGTCAAGCGCTTCCTGCGTGATTTGCTGGCCCGTTTCTTCCGTCCGCTGGGCAAACAACCTGACCGTATCGTCTTTGGTAAAATTCAACAGCATGGCCGAATCTTCCTTGATATTGAACGGCGAACCCGGATTAACCTGTTTCCCGTCTTTGGGTCGGATGATGTAATCCTTCAAGTCGCGCATACCAACTAAGGCAATGGAAACGGGAAACAATCC
>JAISWE010000016.1 GCA_031271175.1 Bacteroidales bacterium
TTCAAAGCCTGGGGAGAAGGGTATGCAGCGCTGTCAAAAAGCATGGAAGACAAAGATAAGGTAGTGAAGCATATTATCAACCAGCAAGAACACCATAAAACAGTAATATTTAGAGAGGAATACGAAGCATTTATCAAAGAAATGGGGTTGGTGTTTGACGGACGTGATTGGAATAGATAATAAAGTGTCGTCCCTGCGGGACTTAGACAGTGTCTGCGATTGCTCGTCCGTAAGCTAAAGCATACGGTTAATAAAGTATCGTCCCTGCGGGACTTTGACAGTGTCTGCGATTGCGTGTCCGTAAGCTAAAGCATACGGTTAATAAAGTATCGTCCCTGCGGGACTTGGTCGCGGATGGTACGGGGGGGCACTGAGAGAACGCCGCAGGCGTGAGATGTGCATCACCGCATCAACAGAAAAGCGGAAACACCCCACCACCATCACCCCGTCAGGGATGGAACTCCTGCGAAGTCCCGAAAGCGAAGAAGATCATTCGTTTTTATTCATACGCCATTCTCCATTGCCGGTCGCGGATGTTGAACGTTCCGGGTATTGCTTGCCAGCGTTCGGTTTCGCGCAAGCTCGTATGAACAGTCCTATCTTTTTTTTCATTTTTTTTTCATTTTTTTTTTAAAATACTTGCAAAATGAATTTTTATGTTGTATGTTTGCGGCGTCTTATTTTTTCATCAATTGAAATTTATTCATGATGGCAGTTACATTTTATCGGACAACATGCGGAAAAGGAGAAATCCCTCCCTTTCATCGCCTTTCGGAAAGGCCTGCAACAGGAGGTGCGGGAATAACGCCCGTCTCCAAAGGCACCCTGATGGTGGTTGGGACCACTGTGCCCTATACCTATACCGGAATTGGTCACTTGTACCTGACTTGTTTGCGAATAAGCAAACGAACAAACTGCCGATAATAAAACCGAACAATAAACCCATTGATAAATTTTATTTTTCATAGTCTTTATTTTTAAGGTGAAAAATCTAATATTTTGCAAATATAGTTCATATATGGTAATATTGTTCACCTGTTTTGCCTTACATAGATAGCGACATAGAAGATTTTTTAAAATTAAAAATTAATTGCCTGTTTATCAATGATTTAATTTTTTCTTCACATAGATGATCACATAGAAAAAAAATGCCGGAATTACCCTGTCAGCGTCAAACTACCGGCAGCTGTTTAGTTGTTCCTTACCAAATCCCATTATGCGGCGGCAAGTGAATGACAGTTGGGAAAAAATACCCGTAAAAAAAATGAGCCGAAAAAAATAATCGAGTTTTTCTCTCAATATTTCCATCAATTTCTTCAAATTCCATGCGGTTCCAGCCATCAATACATTGATTTGAACGCCTACTTTACCCCACAAAGATAACCCTTGAGCGGCTCACCCTGGTGGTTGACCGCTCTCTTTTTTAGCGGACAGTAGTGAACTTAGTTGTCCACCGTTACCTCAAGTCCGTCATAGGCAAGCCGGACATGAGAAGGCAGCAAAGCCTGCACCTCTTCGTGGAACCCCATCTGATGACTGATATGGGTGATAAAAGCCCGTCGCGGTTTCAACTCTTCTATCAAGTCAAGCGCTTCCTGTAGAGAAAAATGCGCAATATGTGCCTCTTTTCGTAATCCATTGACAACAAAACATTCCAAATGTTGCATTTTTTCTTTCTCTTTTTCGGGAATATGGTTGGCATCGGTGATATAAGCCATATTTCCGATGCGAAAGCCCAAAACAGGCAGTTTCAAGTGAGTTGCACGGATGGGAACAATAAGATTGCCGTTGATGCCGAACGGCCGTTCGTCGATGGTATGCATGATGATTTCGGGAATCCCCGGATATTTTTTCCCGGTGAAAACGTAGTCATATTCCATTCTCAAGCTTTTCTGTACCCGCTTTTCGGCGTAAATGTCCATCGGCCGTTGAAGCACATAATTGAAAGCCCTCACGTCGTCCAATCCTCCCGTATGGTCTTTGTGGCCGTGCGTAAAAAGGATGGCATCCAGCCGACCGATGCCGGCATACAGCATCTGTTGGCGGAAGTCCGGTCCGGCATCAATCACGATGTTAGCGGAATCGGTCCGGATCAACACCGAACTGCGCAACCGCCTGTCTTTTGCGTCGCCGGACCTGCAAACAGCGCATGGACAAGCAATAACGGGAACTCCCTGCGAGGTGCCCGTACCTAAAAATAACAGTCGGAGCATAATTGACCAGATTAAACGCCGGCAAAGGTACATGAAAAAACAATTTTAAATATCCGGCAAAAATTTTTTTTGAAAATCTTCTGCGATAAAATGTGGTATTGAAAAATATTTCGTTATTTTTGCGGCTTTAAAATATAAAAATATTTTTTTTATGAACACCACCATTCGAAGTCGGCGTCATTTTTTGAAGTCAGTTGCTTTGGGAAGCGCCGCAATCACTGTTATTCCGAGGCATGTGCTGGGAGGGAGCGGTTATCTTGCGCCCAGTGACGAGCTTACCAAAGCCATCATCGGCGTAGGGAATATGGGCAAAGGTCATATCGACTATCCCGGAGCGCGGCTGGTCGCCATTTGCGATGTGGACAGCGGCCATCTCGCCGATGCACTGAAAAGATGCCCTTCCGGTACCAAAACCTATCATGACTACCGTGAGTTATTGCAGGATCCGTCTATTGATATCGCACATATCGCCACGCCTCCCCATTGGCATGGGATCATGTCTGTGGAAGCAGCCAAGGCAGGTAAGGATGTTTGGTGTGAAAAGCCGATGACCCGCACTATCGGGGAAGGCATTAGGGTAAAAGAAGCCATTGAAAGACACGGCCGCATTTTCCGGCTCAATACATGGTTCCGGTTTGCCGATCATTTTTATGGAATGAACACCACCGTAAAACCGATCAAAAAGCTGGTACAAAGCGGATTGCTTGGATGGCCGCTCAAAGTGACGGTAAGCGCCACTACCGGTTTTAACTGGAAATTCTACTGGGTGGGAAAGACAGGCCTGAACGTGGAACCGGTACCGGCCGAGCTGGACTACGACCTGTGGCTGGGACCTGCTCCGTATAAACCCTACAACTCTCACCGTGTTCACGGTACTTTCCGAGGATATTGGGATTATGACGGCGGAGGATTAGCCGATATGGGACAACATTACCTCGATCCTGTACAGTATTTCCTCGGCAAAGACAATACGAGTCCCGTGGAAGTCCTGATTGACGGGGAACAGCAGGATTCGGATGCCTGCGGTACGTGGAAACGCATCGAACTGGTGTACAAGGACGGATGCCGCATTATCCTCGACGGCGAAGGCAAAGATGTCGGCGCTGCATACATCGAAGGCCCCAAAGGCAAGCTGTATCCCGGTTTCCGATCGGATATCCCCGATCTGGAAAAGAAATTAGCCTCCTTTCCCGATCCGGAACCCCAGATGACCGATTTTGCCGAAGCCGTTCGCACGCGCACTCCCTTTGCCCTAAACGAACAAAACGGATTTCGCTCATGCACCGTGGTAAACATGGCTGTGGTAGCGGTACGGCTGGGACGTTCGCTGAAATTTGACCCTGAAAAACTTAGATTTATTGACGATCCGGGCGCTAATGCCTTGATAGATCAACCTATGCGCGCACCCTGGCATATATGAAAATAAAAATAATAAATAAATAGTATTAAAAACATGTTTCGAAAATCAATTATATTATTCATCGTAACGGTCGGACTTTCAACGGCGGTTTTCGCTCAGACCGATCAACGTACCCGGGAAACAAAAATTGCGGATATTATCATGCAACTCCCGGCCAACAATACGGCCGATTTTAACCGGCTGATGTCCGAATTGTACGGACAGAACGATCCGGTGTCTTACTTGGCGCCTTTGCTGGCTGATCCGGGAGGAAACGATGCGAAGATCCGTTATGCCATCAGCGGCTTGGTCGGATATGCCAGTCGGGAAAAAAGTTTGAAAGCGCCTTTGGCACAAAGCATCTGCAATGCGATATCTAAAGCTTCATCCGACGAAAAGCGAGATTTCCTGTTCATCCAGTTGCAATATGTGGCAGGCGAAGAATCCATAGAAACGGCAGTCGGCTATCTGAACAACAGTAGATTGCGTGATGCAGCCACCCGCGTATTGGTACGCATCGGCGGCGATGCTGCCGGAAAAGCCCTTCTCGGGGCGCTTGCAAATGCAAGAGAAACACCGGCAACCATCGGCATCGTACAGGCGCTGGGCGAATTGAAATATATCCCTGCGGCAACTGCTGTCGCTTCTCTTGCAGGCAGCAACAATGCGGAACTGCAAAAGGCGGTATTGTACGGCTTGTCTTCCATAGCCGATCCGGAAACGGAAAAAACCCTTCTGTCGGCAGCCGTCGCAGCCAATTACCAATATGATGTCACCGATGCTTTGGGCGCTTACCTCCTGTATCTAAACAACTTGCTCCCAACACATAAGTCCGCAGTAGTAAAATCGGCAAAAAATCTGCTGAAAGCGACATCCGAAGACACTCAGATCGCCGCCAAAACGGCTGCACTGGAGTTGTATGTACTGTCGGCAGGCGAAAAAGCCATCAGTGAAATTATTACGGCGCTGGGCAGCAGTGTAAAAGCTTATCGCGAAGCAGCGCTGGCTTATTCGAATAAAATTGTTTCGCCCAAAATGTATAACGCTTTGATGAAAAAAGCCGGAAGTGAAAAAGACCCGCAACGACAGGCCGAATTAGTGACGGCCTTTGGCAACAGGAATGATAAGGCGGCATTACCGTATGTTCGGGAAAAATTATCCGCTGCCGGCGGAGAACTGAGACAAGCCGCCATTATAGCTGCCGCCAGGTTAGGGGGCGGGAGCGTTGTCGGCGATATTATCAAAGCGATGAATACCGGAGATGAAAAGCTTATCAACGTGGGGAAAAACACCTTGCTTGGCCTTCAAAGCGAATCGTTCAATAACGATATCGCTGCCGCTATTCCCCAAACCTCATCTGCTGCCAAAGCAGCGTTTATAGAGATTTTGGGCGCCCGAAAAGCCTTCGATCAGATAGGAATTGTGTTTGCACAGGCGTCATCGACCGATGACAAGGTACGAGTGGCGACGCATAAAGCGCTAATATCGATCGGGACGGAAAAAGACGTTCCGCGCATCGCCTCATTGCTGAACATCGCATCGCAGGCGGATGAAATAACCGCATTGCAGCATGCCCTGTATGCTGCCGTCTCCGAACTTCCGCAAGAAAAACAGTCGGAAGTGGTACTGTCGCAAATCAATTCCGGAAAATATCCGGAAAGATACTACAATGTACTGGCCATGACGGGCGGAAAAAGCGCCCTTGCAGAAGTGATAAAAGCCTTCCGTAGCAGCAACAGCGCTATCCGTTCCGCCGCACTGGACGCGCTTACGTTATGGAAAGACGATGCAGTCATTCAACCGCTTTACGAGATAGCCGCATCGGATCCGACAGGCCCCTATTTCGACAAAGCGCTGACGGCTTATTTCAAAAAGACGGAAGCATCGAGCAACACGCCGGAACAAAAACTGATTATGTTGCGGAAAGCATTGGATATTGCCCGTTCGCCGGGACAAAAAGCCAGCATCATTGACCAAATCGGGAAAACCGGTACCTTTATCGGTCTGCTGACAGCAGGAAAATTCCTCGACAACCACAATGAATCCGTTCAACAGGCCGCAGTACAGGCTGTCCGAGCCATTGCACTCGCACATCCCGAATATGACGGCGTGCTGGTGACCGCCGTCATCCATAAAGCCATAGCAGTGAACAAGGATGCGGAAGCCGAATATCAAAAACAGGCCTTCCTGAAACATCTGGAAGCCATACCTGACCATCAGGGCTTTGTTTCCGTCTTTAACGGAAACGACCTGACGGGGTGGAAAGGTTTGGTGGAAAACCCGATAGCGCGCGCTAAAATGACCGGAAAGCAACTTGCCGAAAAGCAAAAGAAAGCCAACGAAATCATGTACCGCGACTGGCGGGTAGAAAACGGATTGCTCGTTTTTGAAGGCGCCGGCTACGACAACCTTTGTTCCGTCAAAGATTACGGCGACTTTGAAATGTATGTCGACTGGCGCATCAGTGCAGATGGTGATGCGGGAATTTACCTTCGCGGAACGCCGCAGGTACAAATCTGGGACATTGCACGTACCGATGCGGGCGCTCAGGTAGGCTCCGGCGGACTGTACAACAACCAGAAACCGACGAATCCGAGTAAACCGCTGGTAGTAGCCGATAACCCCATCGGAGAATGGAATTCATTCTACATTAAAATGACGGGAGAAAAAGTGACGGTATATCTGAACGGACAATTGGTAACAGACAATACCACGCTTGAGAATTATTGGGACAGATCGCAACCGATTTTCTCCATAGGCGCCATCGAATTGCAGGCGCACGGAACAAGAGTGGAATACCGTGACATCTACATCAGGGAAATACCGCGTCCCGAACCGTATCGGGTCAGCGCAACGGAAGCGGCGGAAGGCTTTGTGCCGATGTTCAACGGCATCGACATGTCGGGATGGACCGGCAACTTGAAAGACTATTTCGCCAAAGACGGTCAAATTGTTTGCGACCCATCCCAAGGCGGAAGCGGCAATATCTATACCGACAGGGAATATTCGGATTTTATCATGCGTTTCGACTTCCAACTGACGCCGGACGCTAATAACGGATTGGGAATCCGCGCTCCGCTCAACGGCGACGCCGCTTATGGCGGAATGGAACTGCAAATCCTCGACAATGAAGCCGATGTGTATAAAAGCCTGCAACCATATCAGTACCATGGCTCCGTTTACGGCGTAATTCCTGCCAAACGAGGCTTCCTGAAACCTGTAGGCGAATGGAATACGCAAGAGGTCGTAGCCAAAGGCAACCGCATTACCGTGACGCTCAACGGCACCGTCATTCTCGACGGCGATATTGCCGAAGCCAGCAAAAACTTTACCGAAACGATCGATCATGGAAAACATCCCGGGCTTTCCAATAAAAGCGGATATATCGGATTTCTGGGACATGGCTCTCCGCTGGCTTTTCGCAATTTGAGAATCAAGGATCTGGCCG
Source organism: Bacteroidales bacterium (assembly GCA_031271175.1). Lineage (GTDB taxonomy): Bacteria > Bacteroidota > Bacteroidia > Bacteroidales > UBA4181 > JAIRLS01. Next base: position 7,061 of record JAISWE010000016.1, read on the forward strand.
CCTCACCTGCAGGACTTCCAAAGAAAACTAAACCCAAATAAAAAATCTCCTGATAATTCAATAAATTACAATAACATTATTAATTAATTCTGATGAAAGTATATAGCACAAACCAAATCAAAAATGTAGCCCTGTTGGGAAATACCGGTTCGGGCAAGACTACGCTGGCGGAAGCCATGCTGTATGAAGGCAAAGTAATTGAACGTCGCGGCGAAGTAGAAAACAAAAATACCGTTTCGGACAATAGCGAAATCGAACGGGAAAACGGAAGTTCCGTATTTGCTACGCCGCTCTATACAGAGTTTAACGACAAAAAAATTAATCTTATCGATCCGTCGGGATCGGATGACTTTGTCAACGGAGTTGTAGCCGCATTGACGGTGGCCGATGTCGGGATCATGCTCATCAATGCGCAAAACGGCATCGAAGTAGGTACCGAAATCCATTACCGCTACCTCGAAAAAGCGCGAAGAGGCTGTGTTTTGGCGGTTAATCAACTGGATCACGAAAAATCCAACTACGATAAAGTGCTTGAAGAAGCGACCGAACGGCTGGGCAAAAATGTGACCGTCATCCAGTATCCGCTCAACGAAGGCGCTGGCTACGACAGTTTTATCGATGTTCTCCTGATGAAAAAATACAGCTACGCAGACGGTAAGCTTTCCATCAGCGAAGTGCCTGCCGACCAGCAGTCGCGTGCCGAAGAACTCCGCAACCAGCTGATCGAAAAAGCCGCCGAAAACGATGAAGGACTGATGGAAATCTTTTTTGACAAAGGCTCGCTGACGGAGGACGAAATGCGGAAAGGGATTACCATAGGGTTGATTCAAAGGGGAATTATTCCTGTTGTATGTCTTTCGGCTAAGAAAAACTACGGAGTAGCCCGGATGATGGAATTTTTAACACGCGTGTTGCCTGCTCCCGATGAAATGCCCGCTCCCGAAGATACGGCAGGCAACGGAGTGCAATGTAATGCATCGGGTCCCGCATCGGCGTTCATCTTTAAATCAACCTTGGAGCAGCATGTGGGCGATGTCAATTATTTCAAGGTAATGTCCGGCGAAATCGTTGAAGGAATGGACATCGTAAATACTAAAACAGCGAACAAGGAACGAATATCGCAACTCTTTGTGACCGCCGGAAAAAATCGCCAGAAGGTGACCAAACTCGTTGCCGGCGACATCGGATCCACCGTCAAGTTGAAAGGCGCCCGTACCGGTCATACCTTGGCAGCGCCGGGCAACAGTACGGAATTTCCGCCCATTCCCTTTCCCGAACCGAAATTTCGCACTGCCATCAGGGCAATCAATGAAAATGACGAAGAAAAGTTGAATGAAGCGCTCCAGCGAATGAACATGGAAGACCCCACCATCAGAATTGAATATTCCAAGGAACTGAAACAAACGATCCTGTCGGGACAGGGGGAATACCATCTCAATATTGTAAAATGGCATCTGGACAACGTTTTCAAAATACCCTCCGAATTTATCACACCCAAAATACCTTACCGCGAAACCATCACCAAAGTAGCACAGGCGGACTACCGCCACAAGAAACAGTCGGGTGGCGCCGGCCAGTTCGGTGAAGTGCACCTGGTCGTCGAACCTTATGAAGAAGGGCAACCCGATCCGGCCATGTACAAAGTGAACGGAAAAGAAATCAAAGTTTCCATCCGCGACAGGGAGGAACACACTCTTCCGTGGGGCGGCAAGTTGGTATATTACAACAGTATTGTCGGCGGCAGCATCGACACACGTTTTATGCCCGCCATCCTCAAAGGCATCATGGAAAAGATGGAAGAAGGCCCTCTCACCGGCTCCTATGCCCGCGATATCCGCGTGACGGTATATGACGGCAAGATGCATCCGGTGGATTCCAATGAAATATCGTTCCGGTTGGCAGGTCGCAACGCTTTTCGCGAAGCATTCAAAAATGCCGCCCCCAAAATCATGGAACCGATATACAATGTGGAAATATGGGTTCCTGCCGATCGCATGGGCGACGTGATGAGCGACCTGCAAACACGCCGCGCCGTTGTACAGGGCATGACCAGTGAAAAAGGGTTTGAAAAAATTACAGCCCGCGTGCCGCTGGCAGAAATGAACCGCTATTCCACCGCCTTGAGTTCCATTACCGGAGGACGGGCTATGTATTCGATGAAATTTGCCGAATACGCGCAAGTACCGGGCGATATTCAGGCAGAACTCATCAAAACATTCGAAACCCAACACGCAGAAGAATAAATGTAATTAAATTTGCGAAATAAGCAAGTCATGAAAATAGGAATTTTATCGGCAGGAGGCGACTGTCCCGGCATCAATGCTACCATCAGGGGGGTAGGGAAGGCAGCCATCACATACGGCATGGAAGTGACAGGTATTCTCGATGGTTTTTCGGGGTTGCTGTTCAACGACTACGTGCGGTTGGACGAGCGTAGCCTCTCGGGTATTCTTACCCTGGGCGGTACCATCTTAGGCACTTCACGCGAAAAGCCTTTCAAAAAAAAGGAAGGTGACATTATTTCGGACAAGCCTCAACTGATTAAACAAAACTGCGAAAAACTTGGGCTGGACTGTCTGGTATGTATCGGCGGCAACGGAACGCAAAAAACGGCGGCTCAACTTTCCGAAATGGGGCTTAATGTAATCGGCATCCCCAAAACCATTGACAACGACGTGTGGGGAACGGATGTTACCTTCGGCTTCGACACCGCTGTCAACATTGCCACCGAAGCCATCGACAGGCTCCATTCCACAGCCAATTCGCACAAACGGGTGATGGTGATTGAACTGATGGGACACCACGCCGGCTGGATAGCCCTGTATGCAGGATTGGCAGGCGGAGGCGACGTCATCCTGATTCCCGAAATTCCCTACAACATGGATCGCGTCAACGAAGAATTGATGGAACGCTCGCGGAAGGGAAAACCCTACTCCATTGTAGTGGTAGGCGAAGGCATCAAAACAGGCAAAAAGGGAGAACCGGCCGGAGCGTACATCGCCGGACAGATTGAAAAAGGCACCAAGCTGGAAACCAGAGTCAATGTACCGGGGTACACGCAAAGGGGCGGATCACCCTCTCCGCGCGACCGCATTATCGCTACCCGAATGGGAGCCTATGCCGCATCGCTACTGAACAAACACATCTTCGGACGTATGGTTGCCATTCATCACAACGAACTGACTGCGGTGCCTTTGTCGGAAGTGGGCGGAAAAACACGCTTTGTTCCCAATGACTTTTACCTCATCAAACAGGCAAAAAAAATCGGCACTTGTTTCGGATAATTTTTTACTCCCATATATGATTATCGATACCAAAGAAGAAGCCTCCACTTTGTGGCGCACCAAAACGCTTTTCGTCGCCCTTTTTTTAGTGGCGATCCTGTGTGTGGTTTTTATTGTGGATCTCGAAACGCAGTGGAAAACAATGGTGGCGGGAGGATTGGCGCTGGTTTTCCTTTTTTTCTACTGGTTCCAGTACCGGATGGAATACACCTATTTTTATTTTTCCAACAACGGTAAAAACCTGCTGTTCCGATTTTATTCACTGAGAAATCTGTACGGCAAACCTCAAAGCATAGAGATAGCAAAACTGAATTTTTACAAATATGACATCGTTTCCGCCTTCTTCAACAAAAAGGAATACCTGCTGCTGTACCAGAAAACCCCCAGAGGCATTGCCAAATACCCGCCCATTTCGCTGACGCTGCTTACCAAAAAGCAAAAAACGGAATTAAAAAGAGCGCTGTTTGTCTCCTCGAAAACGGCCGACAAAGCATAACGGCAACGAGCCGCCGGAAACGATTACTATATGAATTTCCACTTGAAAACTTTACCGGCAGTAATATCGCTTTTGTACTGCCATTTTTCATTCCCCACCGGTTTAATCCATTCATAGGCGTTCCATCCAGCGGAAAAGGAAAGAGAATAATTGTTTTCGTCGTCGGTGTAATTGATGGTATAAGACTTATCGACATAAAAATATACTATCTCTGCCGGCATCCCTGCACTGCCATTCCCTTCTTTGCGTGTTATTGTACCCGTCTGTTGTCCCTGCCAGAAGGTGTAAATGTATATATTGGCTGACTTTGCCGTCTGATCGGAAACGGGTATCGTTCCCCACCACCCGGTGGAGATATAGCGATCCAGCGTCGGGAGAGTGATGTCTGCGCGACCGTTGGAAAAGGGCGCCGAGGCAATCATAAGAACGCCGGCATCCGTGTAGGTAGGCACAACGACTCTTATCTCATCGATCTGGATGTTGGAGGGGATATCCAAATCAGTAACGGTGAGTACGTTACCGCTAAGACCGGTGGCGCTGTTTTCGGCAGGAGCCTTGGCTTGCTGTGTCACCGTGATGATGATCTGCTGCGCTGTTCCCGCCGTCACGGTAACGGTGGCCGGCAAAGGCGCATTGGCGCTCATGTTTGGAGCGGCAGTGACGATAAACTGTTGATCGTCCAGCTTGCTTACCCTACACCATAGCTGGTTGGAAGTGGCATCCCACGTGAGCTGGTTGGTGGCAACGGTGAATCTGGGGACGATAACCGAACCGTTGGAAGTAGCGGACACGCCGTTGACGTCGAACTCCATGGCATCCAGAT
>JAISWE010000026.1 GCA_031271175.1 Bacteroidales bacterium
GTCCCTGCGGGACTTTTCGCTGATGTGATTGCTCGTCCGTAAGCTAAAGCATACGGTTAATAAAGTGTTGTCCCTGTGGGACTTTGACAGTGTCAGGTTTTGCTCAGTCGAGAAACCCACACCGTCCTTCGGATACCCCCTCCACAGGAGTCGTCCCTGCGGGACACCGGAAAACTGTTATAGCTTATTTATTTCGCATCCCTAAAACAGATTATTCCACAGATTAAGCTACGGTCTGGCTTTGCGCTTCTGCGGCAAAGAGCGACCGAAAGACGGCTGTACAAAAGGTGTATAATCTTTTCATGGAAGGAAGAATTTTGAATTTTGAATTTTGCATTTTGAATTAAGAATGTGGAATGCGCTGTCAGCGGTTTTTTGATTTCTATCGCGGCAAGGGCTGAAATGTGGCGGGTTGCAGGGAAGATCAATTGCACACGTGCGGAACAAAATTTTCTCTTTGCCTAAATAAATTTCCTCAAAGCGTAAATAAATTTTCTCTTTGCGTAGATAAATTTACTCAAAGCGTAAATAAATTTCCTCTTTGCGCAGGTAAATTTTCTCAAAGCGCAAACACCCCTGCGCAGGGAGAAAATTTGTGTGCCTACGGAAGACAGGCAGGGCAACCGCAAGGCTTGCGCCCTACATTATTCATTTTTCATTATTCATTATTATCTATTCACTATTATCTACTATTTCGTCCAAAAGCACGTACATTGCCGTGTCGAAGCCGGAGATGTAACTGCGTGAATTGCACAGGAGGGCGGCGCTGTAGCCTCCTGTTACTCCGCCGCACCACATGGCGGCCGTTCCTGCGAGATTTCCGTCGTGATAATAGCCGCCCGGAAACAGGGCGCTGTGCTTCATGCGCCAGCCCAGCGCGTACCACCCGTTTGAAGCCTGCACCGGCGTAAACATCTCGCTACGCGAGGCAGGGTTTAAGATGTCGGGAATACCGGACAGTCCGTCGAAAGAAGCCAGAAACCGCATCAGTTGGGGAGTAGATGCGATCAGGCCGCCCATTGCCGCTATCATCTGCATATCGTAGTTGCCGTTGTCGCCGCTGTCCTGCGAGTAATAAAGGACTTCATTGGAACGCCGCTGGGCGCGGGTGTCACCGCCGACATGGATATCGTTGATGTCTGCGGAAAGCAACAGTTCTTTCAGGTACTGTTCGTAGCTTTTTCCGCTTATTTTTTCAATGATCCTGCCCAGTATGCTATAGCCTGTGTTATAGTAGGAGAATGCCGTTCCCGGAGCGCTCGTCAGGTCGCGGGTGAACAGTATGTAGTTGATGGCCGCGTCAAGCGACCCGTAGTAGAACATCGGGTCATAGCCGTTGGTCCAGCCGCTTCTGTGCTGAAGGAAATGGCGGGGCGTTACAGTTGCCTTTTCGCCTGTTACCCCGGGATATTCGGCATTCAGGATGCCGCCCGCACCGAAGACATTTTGGTCTATATTCAGCAAACCGTCCTGCACCAATTTCATGATGCACACTGCCGTAAACTGTTTGGAAACGCTTGCCAGCCGGAACAGATGATCGGGCGTTACCCTGATTTTGCCGTCCGCGTCGGCCAAGCCAAAGCCGTGGCTGTAGATGATCGCTTCGTTTTTCATCACCGACACCGATATGCCGGGTATGGAATAGGTTTTCATGAAGGCGTACAGTTTGTCGTCTATTGTTTTGTTGCCGTTCTTCACCAGCAGGGTGTAGGCATTGTCGCTGCCGTTGGCCGCCCGGACTTTCAGGTTTACTACTCCCGAACAGTCGATCGGCGACGAGGGCGAGCTTTCTTCGTTGTCGTTGATGAGCATTTTGGCGGTGGAAGGGATGGAAAAAGATATTTTCAGCTGACGGATATCGACCCCGTCGGGAAGGGTGGCATAGATGATCCGGTTGTTGAAGATGCCGGATACCGTAGCGGTTATACCGCTGTTGACGGAGGTAAAAGTCACCGATTGCAGCGCATTGTCGGAAGATGTTTTTTCCTGCGATACAACGATGGCTTTCGAGCTTACTCCCGTGCCGGAGATGGTGATGATGGCCGTGCGTGCATTTCCGGCATTCACGGCGGCGGTAACGCTCACAGCGCCGTCGCCGTTTCCCTGCAAAGGCGATACGGAGAGCCAGTTACCCGTTTGTTCTATGGTGATCTGCCAGCCGGTGTTGGAGGTGATCGCAATCGTTTGGGCTATTGCCGGAAAGGCGGAAAAATTCAACACTCTCTCCGACACCGTGAGCCGGTATGTTTTACTGTCGGGATCGGGATCATCGTCATCCTCCTCTCCGTTGTCCGGAGTGGCCGGAATTTCCTTGTCGGGATCGGGTGTTTCCGGTTCCGATTTTTCGCACGACCATAGCGTCATGCCAAGTATGACGAGCCAAAACACGGTCATACGCCTTACGTCAAAAGTACTTTTTTTCATGATACAGCTATGTTATGATATAAATTGTAAATTTATATGGTAGATTTTCCAATTTTCCATGGTTCACTTTTCTTACGGCTTCGCCACCGTCAGTCACATAAGGCGCTAACGAATGGTGATTTAACTGTTTGGTTTTCTTCTATATCCGGACGAATTTCCGACCGGATATTTTTGAAAGGAAAAGGGCTGTTTTTGGCCTTTTTCCTTTCCGGTTTATGGTTTGACGCCGACAGGTCGAAACGACCCTGTCAGGTTTGCTATTCCTGTCATGCCTGCGCACAGCAAAGCGCAGCAACACAAGGCCGCCGGCGCCGCAATGTACGCGACCGGACGGAAAGACGGTGTTACGGGACAGATGGGTTTCATTGGATAGGGTTGGTTTTTTTAAGGCGCTCCGTTATAGCAGGGGATGATACTTCGCGGTAGCAGGGTGACGGTTGAAAAAAATAAAGTTGAAAAGGGACGGGCGGATACAGGCTGAACAGGGATGCAAACGGCTGTCGACACGGAACATCCGCCTTTGCCGACCGGACACAAAAAAACCGCACATGCAAAAACATGTTGCGGCTATATACGAATTTTGGAAAAAAAATATTACATTGACGCGCGCGTGAAGAAAGAGAAGAGATTAGAGTCTCTCTCTCTCTCTCTCTCTCTCTCTCTCTCTCTCTCTCTCTCTCTACAATAATCGGACCGAATTTGTTACGTCGCGTTATCACTGGTTTTCCGAGAGCTTGATATGTGAAAAAACTTTTCATATTTTCCGATGAATTTTCATGTTTCCCCAATGGATTTTCATAAAAAAAAACGTTGCAAATGTAACAATGTTTTTTTCAAAAACAAAAAAAATTAAAAATTAATTTTTTTTTCGCAGAGAGTGAACACACGCTTCACTGTTTCCACCGTTTTTTCCACCGGCGGAAGAACTCGGGAGTGGAGGTTTCAAAGACGCCGTCTTTCGACATGAACAGTTGGACGGTTGTAGCTTCGGCAACCTGCCGTCCGTCGGTTTGTCCCGTGATGCGGTAGTTGAAAACCAGTTTGGCTGCATTCGCCGGCACGTATTCGATCGCAATCGTCAGCCGTTCGCCGAGCGTTACCGTATTCAGGTATCGGATGTGAAGGTCGGCCACCGGCACGATGTAGCCCTGTCGGTATATTTCCGTGTATTCCAGTCCGTATTTGATGCCGAACGCTTCCCGCGCGTTTTCGAGATATTTTACGTAATGTCCGTGCCATACGATCTGCACCGCGTCGATGTCGTAGAAGTGAACTTCTACTTCTGTGGCAGCCGTCAGCGGCTTTTTCCTTTCATTTTCCATTGTTTGAGTCGCCGGTTTTACTTGCTGTTGATGTCGGTGAGAAAGATTTTCATTTCGCAGGAAGCAAGGGTTTCGTTTTCGCACCTTACCACGGCGGTAACAAGCGTAACCGAAAAGATTTCGTTTTTCACATCCACCGTAATTGCTATCTCCTCGTTCACTTTCGGGAGTTTTTCGATAACTAATTGCTTGATGGAACCGATAAAGCCCAGTTTCAGGCTGTCCTTCAACAAATATTTGTTGATGTATCCCATCCGGGCGGCACAGGTCTGGGCGATGCTTTCGATGATGCCTGCTTCGGAGAGGAAACCCTTTTCCACGAAGATGTTTTCTTCTTCTATTTTTAAAACGGTGGATATCGTTTTCAGGTCGAAATGCGTTATGCGGTCGATCATCACAAAGGGTCTCCGTTGCGGGAGCAGTTCGAGGATATCCGTATTTTCCACTTTTTTCATTGCGTCAGATGGGTGTTATGTTATTGGACAGGTGTATCAGTATCTGAGGTATTCCCACAGGGGGCCTCTTTTTTTTCTTGCCCGGAAGCGTTCGATCATTTCCGAGGAATCGCTGTCGGGGAAGATCCACTTCTGGCCTGTAGCTGCGGCGCGGGTTTCCAGCGAGCTTGCGTCGATGTTCTTGGACAGGTAGTAAACAGGATTGATCAGTTCGTTGACGTTGCCGATGATGCCTTCCTTCAGTGCGATGTCGCAGAGTGCGGTTTCGGGATAAATGCGCATCCCCACAAAGGGGAAGATCACCGTCCGTCCAAGTTCCTTGGAGCGTTCAAATGTTTCGTCAAGCGTTGCATCCGTTTCTCCGTAGCCGCCCAGGATCAGAAAGTGTGCATAGAAGATGCCGAGGTCTTCACAGTGGCGGCTTTGGGTGAGGATGTCGCCGAAGCGGAACATTTTGTTGTAGTTTTCCAGTTGTCTGTCGGAAAAAGAGTCGCTGCCGAACTCGATGTGTGTCAGTCCCGACTGCCGGAAGAGTTCCAGCCGTTCGCGCGTCAGGTTGTGCGGAGAGAAGTAGGCTCCCCACCTGATTTGTACGCTGCTTTCGATCATCCGCCGCGCCAGTTCTTCATCGTATTCGTTGTGGATGTTGAAGATAGAGTCGGTAAAAAACAGGTAGTCGATGCCCTTGCTGCGGTGGAGTTCCTCCATGTTGGCCACTACCGTACGTGCGTCGAGCGTGCGCACCCGTCGCCCGTCGATAACGGGATAGCTGCAATACACGCATCGGTAGGGACAGCCCCGCTTGGTTTGGATGTTCAGCATACCGCTTTTTTCCCAGTAAAAATCAGCCCATTGGCTATCCACGTGCAGGGTTGGCGCCGACAGGTAGCTATGGCGTCCGTTTACGCGGATGCTGCCCTTTGCGTCGCGGTACACTAAGCCTTCCACACGGCTTGCATCCCTGCCTTCGGAAAGCGCTGCGATCAGTCCCCGCAGGCTTTCTTCGCCTTCGCCCCTGACGCCGTAGTCGGGATTCAATTCGCCAAAGAGAAGTTCGGGGAATATCGAAAATCCGGGGCCTCCGACGACAATTACCGCCTGCGTATGCTCCCTTGCAATGTGCATGATTCGCCTATAGCCGGCAATAAAACTGTTTTGTTCGAAGATGTTTACGTCGTCCACGTTGCGTAGCGAAATGCCCACGAAGTCGAAGCTCCCCTCGCACAGGAAACGGGCAAATTCTTCGTCATCCCCGCTGTTGAAGTCGAACAGGCGAAGGTCGATTTCCGGCAGATGCACGGAAAGATAGCTGGCCAGGTACGATACCCCCAACGGATACACCGGATAAGGGACCCGATAGGTATTGGCCGATACAAGCGCTATTCTGTTCAACGGGTGATGAATGACGGTATCTGTTTTATTTGTAGGCATCTCCTGAGCGAACACGGCTATATGTCTGCCTTGCCGACGAGGCTATGACAGGGCGGCGATAGCGGTTCCGATCAGGTTGGCATTGTCTATCCGGACAATATCCACGCGGACGTCTTGGTGGCCGAGTGTTGCCAGCAGATGGTCAAGTTCTTCGGTTACCAGCGCCACATAGCT
>JAISWE010000034.1 GCA_031271175.1 Bacteroidales bacterium
AAGTTTTGCATTTTTCATCTTCAGTGCAAGCGTTTGTTCCGGCAAACAGCGCCAGCAAGATGCACAGACGAATAGCAACAAGAATCCTGTGTGTGAATGATTGTTTCATCTTTTCTATAGAGGACTTCTAATTTTATTTTTTTCTATTTTGATTTTTTACAGCGCCGAAGTCCATTTAAAACCCCATCAAAAATCGGCACAAATTTATAGCAAAGAAATCAAACTTCCAAATCTTTTCGTCCGTTTTTTTTCTAAAAATAACCTGTCTGCATCTATCTCTCTAAGAGGGTCAAGACAAAACAATGCTATATCTATGGTCATTTTATGCGGGGAAGTTTTGTTAAAAAGAAAATGCGCTTTTCCCTGTAAAAAACTTTTTTTTCATGCACACGCGCTTGGAAATCGCAGAATTTTCACGTAGTTTTGTCCTGCAATAAACTTGTCCGGGACAATGGATAGTCCGGTCATAATATAGATGTAAGCCGATGAATGACAATATCCGATACCAAGACGAAAATAACGCCGTTTTTGAAATGGCGACGACGTTTGTGAATGAAACGCAGGAACATATTTTCCTGACAGGCAAGGCCGGTACGGGCAAAACGACGTTTCTGCGCCATATCCGCCGACAGACCCACAAGATGGCTGTTGTGGCCGCCCCGACGGGCGTAGCGGCTATTAATGCCGAAGGCGTGACGCTTCATTCACTCTTCCAGCTACCTTTAGAGCCTTACATACCGGGCTATCCGGCGCAAAAAAACATGTTCCGCTTCGGCAAAGCGAAATTGGACTTGTTGCGCCAATTAGAACTGCTGATCATCGATGAAGTGAGCATGTTGCGCGCCGACACGCTCGACGCCATCGACAACACATTGCAACGCATGCGTCACAGCACGGAACCTTTCGGCGGAGTGCAGGTACTGTACATCGGCGACATGTTTCAGTTGCCGCCGGTAGTGAAGGACGACGAGTGGGCGCTGCTGAATCCCTACTATGAAAGCATATTCTTTTTTCATGCGCATGTGGTGAAACGAATGCCGCCGATTTATCTGGAACTGAAAAAAGTTTACCGGCAAAGCGAGCAGGCGTTCATCGACCTGCTGAATCATGTCCGCAACAATTGCCTTTCGGAAGCAGATTTTCACAGGTTGAACGAGCGTTACCAGCCGCATTTCAAGCCGGCGCCCGAAGAAAAGTATATCACCCTGACCACGCACAACTATAAAGCCGCCCATATCAACAAAGAGGAATTAGATAAACTGCCGGACAAAGAATACACGTTTCAGGGAGTCATAGAGGGTGAATTTCCGGAATATGCGTTGCCTGCCGACCGGCAACTCCGCCTGAAAAAAGGCGCACAGGTCATGTTCATCAGAAACGATCCCAACGGACGCTATTTCAACGGCAAAATCGCTACCGTAAGCGACGTTGCCGACAACCGCATCGAAGTACGTATCGGCGATGAACATCTTGAGGTGCAAAAGGAAACATGGAAAAACGTGAAATATACGCTCAACAAGCTGACAAGCAAGATGGAAGAAGAAGAAACGGGTACTTATATGCAATATCCCCTGCGACTGGCTTGGGCGATCACCATTCATAAAAGTCAGGGACTGACGTTCGACAGGGCTATCATTGATATAGGCGCGTCATTTGCCGCCGGACAGACGTATGTAGCGCTGAGCCGCTGCACTGCGCTGGAGGGTATCGCGCTTCTCACAAAGGTGTCGCCGACCTGCATCCTGACCGATACTCATGCCGTAGCGTTCGCTAAAACAGAAAAAAACGGCGGCGAATTACAGCAAATCCTTGTTGACGGTCGACGGAAATTCTGGCGCAAACGGCTGTTGCTCTATTTTGAATGGAAACCGATATTTACATTCCTGCAAGAATTTAACAAACTGCTGGAAGATAAAGTTTCGGATGAATTTGAACCCATGCGGCAACTGCTAAGGGACTTCCGGAAGACGGCGACCGAAATGAACGGTGTGACGGCAAAGTTTTGCCGTCAACTTTCGGAATTAACGGTACACGCGGAAACGACAGGCGACATACAGCCGCTGAGCGATCGTTGCCGCAAAGCAGTAGCCTATTTCCACAGCCATACGGTGGAACGCATATTGTTACCATTGCAGGCGCGTATCGAACAGTTCCAGTTTGCCCGTCGCGCACGGACGTTCCATAAAAACATTATCGAACTCGAAAAAGATGTCGTGCTGTTTTTGGAAAACATGAAACGTGTCCGTTATAATAATGTCCCTCTGGTAGAGGGTTTGGAGCTGACCGTTCCCGTTCGCAAAAACATCTTTACGCCTTTCGCCTCAACCAACGGCAACGTTACCGACAAACCCGGAAAAGAAAAAACGACAGACCAACCGGCTCCGGATACTCACCGCGTGACAATGGAGATGTTCAACAGCGGGCTTTCGATTCAAGCGATCGCCGAACAACGGCATCTGCAAGTTAGCACCATCGAGGGACATCTGGCAAAATTTATCGGAAAGGAAGTGCCGGCGGAAAAAATTTTCACTCCCGACGAACTGGAGGCCCTTTCCACCCTTCTGCAACCTTTATTGTCTATGGAAAAACCGGAATACAAGCCGCTTTACGAACAAGCCGCCGGCAAATACAGCTACGGTAAATTAAGAATGGCATTTCAATATTTTAAATCTTTAACGCAGCAATACTAATTTAAACCCTAACTCCGTCATATTTACCCCGTCTATGATTGATTGTAATAGTTAGGTAAACAGAAGTATATAGGATTTTACAGGAAATAGCTACCTGACTTTTGCGGAGTTAGGGTTTAATATATTCATAACGCCATTCAGTATTCCCGGCCTCGCATGTCGAAGCATACCCCGACGAATTGTAAGTATAGGTAAATGTGCCTTGACCTGTTTCTGTTTTTACCCCTTTCAGGTTATTTTGATACTCGTTCCCTATCCGGTAAATCAAAAACCAAAGGGGTGTTTTGCAACTATAGAAAGGAGACTTTTTATCGTCGTAATCATACCCGTACTTGGTGGTAACATAGCTGATAGTGGAAGAATTCGTGGTGTCTCTTTCCACAGCAATGTGCTGCATTATGTTTCCTGCTGCGTTATACGTATAGCGGTCGTACCCTCCATTGTACCATCTTATCTCGCGAGGCGTCCCGTCGTTATTCAGGAAAATCGTATCGGTGTCGTTATCACTGTAAGTGCCTACGATCATACCGCTTCTTCTGGCAAAATTCAACACATATGGGTATCCTGAACTTCCGTTAAGATCCAATGATTGGACATCATCATCACCATTATATGATATGGTACGAGTATATTTTTTTTTATTATTCTCATAGATAAAATACTTTGTGATCTGTTGGTCTGAATTATATTCAAACTCTCGGGATAACTCGTCGTTTTTATATTCTTCTTTGAGCAGCAACACTTCTTCTTCGTCTTCTTCTTCTGGTACGTCGAGGTTGCCTGTGGCTTCGCACCCTGCGATCATCAGGGCGACACATCCGAGGATGAAAAGGTTTTTCATGGTTTTCATGGTTTTGATTTGATCATTTATGCTGCAAATATACATGATATTTTCCAATTTCCAACTTTTAGTCACAAAAATAACGAAGTTTTTGCTTCACTGTTCAAGAAAGTATTTTGTGGTAAAGCTGTATCATTTGTTGAGCGAGCAGTTGGTCGTCGAAGCGAAAAGCGTGTTTTTTCCCTTCGTCAATCATTTTTTCGCGCAAACTGTCATTGGAGATAATTTTTTTCACGGCATCCGCCAAAGCCATTTCATCATCGGGCTGTATGTAAAAGGAATGCGGACCGCCTGCTTCCAGCAGGCAGGAACCGATAGCAGCCACTACCGGAACGCCGGAATACAGGGCTTCGATGACGGGAATACCGAAACCTTCATAAAACGAAGGATATACGAAAAGCAGGGAAGCCTGGTATATCGCCGGCAAGTCTTTCAGGGGGACGCCGCTGAAGAGGTGAACCCGTGCATCGAGACCGTGGCGGGCAATAAAATCCCTGATTTGCGCTGTGTAAGCCGTTTCCCTGCCTACAGCCACCAGATGGATGTCAGGGCTGATGTACAGCATGGCTTTCACTGCAAGCAGTAAATTTTTCCGTGCCTCCATGGTGCCGACGTTCAGCATAAACTTTTCCGGCAACCCGTATTTTTTCCGCACCTCCCTGATTTTATCTTCTCCTGCGGGCGAATGAAAGGACGCATCGCATCCCTGGTAGATGATACTGACTTTCCGGGGATCAACGCCGAAAAAGGAAATCACGTCACGTTGCGTACACTCGCTCACCGTGACAATATGATCGGCTTCCCGACAGGCATATTGCATCTTTTTCAGGTAAATCATCCTGTCAAGGGGGTGATAGTAGCCCGGATAACGCAGAAAAATCAAGTCATGAACGGTAACCACGGAACGGATGCCGACTTTTTTCAGTCCTGCCGGCAGTTCGTTGCTCAAACCGTGGTACAGTTCCACGCTGTTAGCCGCCAAATCGTTCAAAATGTATCGCGTTCTCCATGCCGAAGGAACAAGCCTGTTCAAACCGTGGGGAAAACAGGTGGTAATGTTGTCGGCTTGCCGGATTTTTGTCAAATCCGGATGGCGGGTATCTTTGGGGGCATAAAGCTGATAACTGTGTTCGGGACAATAGACCGACAAGTTATTGATAATGTACCGACTGTAGTTTCCCAATCCGGTGTGGTTGGCAAAAGCCCTTTTCGCGTCAAATCCGATAATCATTTTTACATATTTGTTGCAAATGTAATCCAATTTTCCGGAATAACGACAACCGCAACTGTTTTTCCGGTAAAATTACCGTACCTGGGCTGTTCGCTGTTCCTGTTCCTGGTATTCGAGCAGGGAACTGTCGCCATAACTGAGAAAACGGAAGTTGTTATTCAGCGCGTAGCGGTAGATCTTTTCCCAGCGGTTGTTCGTAAAAGCGCTCACCAGCAGCAGCAGGGTGCTTTTAGGCTGATGAAAATTGGTGATCAGGCGCCGGCAAATCCTGAATTTATATCCGGGAACGATCATGATTTGAGTAGCAGCGTGCAGGATTCGGATGCCTTCTTTGTCCGCTTCCCTTATCAGGCAGGACAATGCTTCATGCCGGCCGATGTTTTGGGGCAGATGGTATGCTTCCCATTGGTTAAGTGCAAGATGGCGAACGGAGACGGCTTGATGCAAGGATTTGACCCCCAGCCAATAAATACTTTCCAACGCTCTCAACGAAGTCGTTCCGACAGCGGTCGGAGCCTCTTTCAAAGCAAGAATTTTCCGAAGCAAATCTACGTGAACGGTAAAAAATTCGACGTGCATCTCGTGCTGTTGAACATCTTCATGATGTATCGGTTTAAAAGTGCCTGCCCCTACATGAAGTGTGATTTCTTCCAGCCGGCAACCCTGTTCCGTTAATCGTTGCAAAACCGGCGGCGAAAAATGCAAGCCGGCGGTAGGAGCGGCAACCGAGCCTTTGTGTTTGGAATAAACCGTTTGATAACGTATTTCGTCAATGATTTCGGATTTTCGATTCAGGTAAGGCGGCACGGGCGTTTGCCCCAGGCTGTCCAGCACACTGCCGAAATCCTTCTCTCCGTTCCACCGGAAGCGAATCACGGTGTAGCGTTCCGTTTCATCCGTTTTCTCGGCCTGAAAGAGTATCTTTTCACCGCTTACGGATATCTCTTTTTTTAAACTCCCCGACTTCCATTTTTTTTTGTTGCCGACCAGACATTTCCACCGGCACTGTTCTTTTTGCAAAAACGACAGCTGGTAATCCGCCGGATCGTATGGCTCAAGGCAGAATATTTCAATCCGTGCACCGGTTTCCTTTTCCATTTCAATCCGTGCCTTGATGACACGTGTATTGTTGAATATCAGCATGTCATCCTTGTCGATATAATCGGGAAGATGAGCGAACACATCTTCTGAAATCCTTCCATTCCTGAAAAGCAATAATTTTGACCGATCGCGTTCCTGTAAAGGATATTTCGCTATGCAGCTATCGGGAAGCGGATAATCGAAATCCCCTATTTTAAGTTCATCAAAAGTAGGAATGTTTTTCATAGCATCGCAAAATAAAGAAGGCTTTTCATGCGGCGCTACCGGCTATTCAACAGGGCTACCGTACCGTCGGTACAAGCATAGACGCATTGACGACGCGAAACGGGGAAAACGGTATTGATTAACGAATGGGATACTTTGTGCCGCCAGAGCAATTGTCCGGAGACGGATTCAACCGCAAATATTTCTCCGTTCATGGTACTGCCGAAAATCACCCCGTCCTTCTCCTGCGGCATGGATGGTGCAAATTCGTATCCGTAGCCGACGAAGGTCGCCCATTGTTTTTTTACGCTACTGCCGATAGCCGAGAAACAGACGATACTGTCGTTCATGGTTTTGGAGAACACGCGAAGCGAGTCTCCGGACAATCCGATCGTTTCGCGTACCGTTGATTGTTTGGTGCGCCACACGGTTTGTCCGGTATGAACGTCGATGGCAGTCATGGCGCGGTCGGGCGCGGTGATGAATACTTTTCCATCCGTTGCCACAGGCCATACGGCGGCAGGCGAGTAATGCATCCGCGTGAGGCCTCCGTTCCACTTCCACAACAACGTGCCGTCACTTTTTCGCAGGGCGTACAGCTGGTTGTCCCACGCGCCGAAAATCACCCTGTCCCCATATATCAACGGGCATGTTTCGATATAGCCGTTGATTCCCGTGCAGGTCCATAGCATTTGTCCGGTCGATAAATCGATAGCGCGGAAAGCATGGTCGCTCGCCCCGATGTACACGACATTGCCGGATATGGCTGCCGCTCCGAGTACGGCTTCTTCGGCGGCCGTTTTCCACAGCAGCCGGCCGGTGAAAGCGTCCAGACAATAGATGTTTTTGTCGGTCGAACCGAAAACGACCTTGCCGTCGGCAACTGCCGCCATGCCTACAATACGGCGACCGCTACGGTAGCGCCATTTTGTCTTTCCGTCCTTCATGTTCAGGCAATGGAACACGCCCATGTCATCGCCGATATAGACATAACCGTCCTTGACGGCAGGCGATGCATAGATAGCCGCCCCCAGCCGGTTACGCCATACTTCGCTTGTGCCGAGGTACTGCTGATTGACGGAATAGTCGGGACGTTCGTAAGACGATTCGTCGAGTCCGTAATAAGCGGCGTGCAGAGAATAACCTCCGCGCTTTTGCAGTTCCGCCGTACAGGTCATTTGTCGGCACGCCCTGATGGAGTCGGCGGTAACTTCAAATACGGTGTATCCTCCGCAAGGTTCCTTGCCTCTCAGGGTGGAACGGTTGATAAAAGCCGGAATACCGTCGTAGAAGCATAGCCTGTCGCTATGGTAGTGGCCGCCCAGTACAGCCCGAACGTTGTATTTCCGCAACAGTCCGGTGGCTTCATACCAATTGTCCACGTCGCCTTTTTGCAGGGGGTAATGCGTTATAACCACCACCGGTTTCTTTTTGCCCCATTTTTTCAGGTCACGGGACAGCGCACGGATGTCCTGCGGGGCAACATGCCCGTCGGCGATCCGTATCACAGGGCCGGTATTGAATCCGACAAACAGGAATCCGTGAGATTCAAACCTGAAATAGTCCGATCCGTAAATGAGCGGAAAGTCCGTAGCGCCCGATTCACTCCATTTGGTGTCGTGGTTGCCGGAAGTGATATACCACGGGATACGCAATTGATCCAGCAGGCGTTTGGCCGTTTTCAGCGATTCCCTGTCGCCGTTCTCGGTAATGTCGCCTGCCACTATGACGAAGCTGAGACTATCGGTGCGGTTTATCCGTTCCACAGACTGCCGCAAGTCTTCTTCGGCAGTCGCAGAACCGCCGATGTGTAAATCGGTTAAAAAAGCGAAACGGAAAGGCTGTGCCGGGGATACTCCCCCAATGGACAACAGCAGGCAAATTAAAAATAACTGTTTCATACTGATATTTTTCAAAGCGATGCTACAAGGAGAGTGTGAGAGGATGATCCGGATAATTCGGACTGTACAGCAACGATTCGCTTCGTGTTACCGGTTTTCCGTTTTTGACGAAACCGTCGCCGCGTTCAGCAAGATGGGCGGCCATTTCGCCGCGCATCATGTCGAGTTGGCGTTGATGAGAGCGAAGACCTGCACAGTTTTTCAATTCCGCAGGGTCTTTTTCCAAATCGAACAACAGTTCTTCGCCCGTTCGGAAAAAATGAATGTATTTTATTTTTCCGTCGGTCAGGGCACACCAGTAATTATCCGGGCTATAGCACTGGGCATGTTCGAGATCGATGTATTTCCGCCATTGAGCTTGGGGATGCGTCACTAACTTCAACAGGGATTTTCCATCCATGTCGGCAGGGACATCTGCGCCGGCCATATCCAGGAAAGTAGGGAGAAAATCCCTCAGTTCCACCGGTGCGTCCGATTTTTTTACGCTGATATGGTTGTCGTTCGGCCATTTTACGATGTAGGGAATTTTTGCCGACCCTTCGTATGCGTATGTTTTGCGCCAATGGTGGTGGTCGCCCAGCATGTCGCCGTGGTCGGCCGTAAAGCAGATCAGCGCATCGTCGTACATTCCTTTTTGTTTCAGTGCGTTGATGATTTCACCGATCTGGTCGTCAATAAAGGTAATGTTGGCATAATAGTGCTTGCGGGAATTTTTGGCGTATGCTTCTCCGAAATTGCCCCATGGGGCGTCTTTGGATGCGGCGGCGGGGTCTGTTTTTTCGCCGTACCGCCCGCACCAGTCGCCGACGACAGGCGCTGGCACATCCGCATCGCGGTACATGTCCAGATAGCGTTGGGGAGGATCGTAAGGACTGTGCGGACGGGCAAACGAGACTTTCAGGAAAAGCGGTTTTTCGCTGTTGTAGTTGCGGATCAGTTCGCAGGCGGTTTGTCCCGTCCATGTGGTGGGATGCAGTTTTTCATCCAGCCGGTAAGTTCCCGCCCGGTGTTCGTTCCATCCGATACCTGTCAGGTCGGGGTTCTGTCCGGGTGCGTGCAACTGGAACCAGGCGCGGTAATCGCTGATGTAATCCGGCGTCTCTACACGGCCGCTTTCGTCCGTCAGCGTTGCATGAAACCCATGAAGCGATTTTTGGGGATACCAGTGCATCTTACCTATGCCGAAGGTATAATAACCGGCTTCGCGCAACATTTGCGGCATTTCATATTTGTATTTGGACGCCACCCGACCGTAGCCCAACATCCCGTGATGCCAGGGCGACAATCCCGTCAACAGGCCTGTACGGGCGGGCGTACTGCTGGGAACCGACGAATATCCGTTCATAAAAAGCGTCCCGTCGGCAGCCAGACTGTCGATATGCGGCGAAATAACGGAGGGATGGCCTGTGCAGTGCAGCGCATCGCCTCTGTGCTGGTCGGTCATCAAAAGGATGATATGGGGTTTTCCCGATTTTCTTGGTTTCCCCGGTTGTTGTGATTTTCCGGAAAGCCGGCTCGTTGCCTGTGCCTGCCCGTGCATGCTGCCGGCGGCAATGCCGGTCAGCAATGATTTTTCTATGAAGTCGCGCCGATTCATGGTATGCTATTTTTCAGTTCCACCACCGCACCGATCGGCAAATGATCGGACAGCTGCACCTTATAAGTGATGACCTCCACGCTGTTCCACCGGTCTTGCGGATAGCAGAAGATATAGTCGATCCGGTGGGCGGGTTTGTCGGCCGGAACGGTGGGTTCCTTTCCCGACAGCGTTTTCCATGCGCTCATGCCTTTGTCGATTTCCTTCGACTGGGGACGGGCGTTGAAATCTCCTGCCACAATCACGGGATAAGGCCTTGTGAGCAGCGCTTCGTTCAGTTTTTTTACCTGAAGCTGACGTTCCTCGGTATCCGTGTAATCCAGATGCGTGCAGGCAAAAGTAAAATACCGACCTTCGAGGTATTCTATGTCGGCTATCAGCACGGCACGCTGTTCCTTGCCGTGTTCCTCCGTTTTGGGAAGGTAAATCCGTTCTGTAGAAGCCATCGGGTATTTGGACAATATCCCTATGCCGTAATAACCGCCGGCGTAGGGAATGGTTTTCCCGTATGCCGTGAGCATACCGGTGCGGAAACCCAATTCGGTGACAAAGTCCTTGCCGTGTTGCTGGGGCGTGCGGTCGCGGTAAGTGCGGCAATCCACTTCCTGCAATGCCACCACATCGGGGTTCTGTTCTTTGATGAATGTTGCCAGCTCTTCCAGCGAGGCCAACTCCCCAAAACGAAGATTGTAGCAAAGCACTTTCAGGCGGACAGGCGTTTCCTGCGCCCAACTGCCGCCCATTCCAAACCATAAAAACAAACCCGCCCAAAGCAGGTATTTCCCTGATTGATGTAAATTCAAAAAAAGAGGGGATATTCTGTTTAAAGAGACCATATTTAAATTATTTATATGATGATAAAGATAAAATTTCTGTTCGTCCGCCGGTCGCTGCCAAAACAATGAAACCGACAAAACGAATGCAAATATACATAAAATATCACTACTGACCGATAAATTTGAAAATTTACGCGTTTTTTGTTTGTTAATATATTAATATTCACACATTTAGTTTTTTGTCATCAAAACCTGCCCTTCCCTAAAAAAGCGCCGGTTGTACGGCAGCAGGACTTTTGTTTTTACTCACTGTTCGTTTGGCATACGTCCGCCGTTCTTGAGGTTACTACAACGAAGGATGGTGCGGTTAATATCCCGCCATTCTGAACTGTTACAAGCAGATAGCATTCATTTTAGGCGCGAAATTATCCGACCGGCACATGCCATCCGCATGACCATGCCGGCAGATCATCTATACCATCAGCTCGCAACGGGTAGCGAAGTAACAGTTAGCCACGCCAACACAGGCATTGCAGTACATATTGCACAGCCTGCCGACAGCGTTGCCATCATCGTGACACTTCCGGCAGACACCGTCACAATCGACGAAAAAATACCGGTGCAAACAGTAACGATACAGCCATACAACCGATTATCAATCCGGCAAATCCTGCAAAAAGGCGTCCCGCTGTGGATTCTGGCAGCGGCAGCAGCAGCGCTGATAATCCTCAAAAAAATTTGGGCAAAGTAAAAACTTTACCCACCGGCTCCGGAACATGGTACCCTGCAAAAAAAAGACCTCCGGGCGGGGCCAGGAAGTCGAACGGATCAGGATAACTCTGATCCAGCGTTTTTATTTTATGGGCTTGATCTTTTCGATGATAGTGTAAGCCTGGTCAAATCCTCTTTTGATTACGATTGCATCAACAATACCATCATAATATCCAGACAAATGCAGTATTTGGTAAGCACTATTCGTGATGTCGAGCAACTTATGGTCTATCTTTCCGATATGTTTTTGATAATATTCGATGGATTTCCTTGCTTTGGGATTTTCAGCCCCTTTCAACACGAGGAAGCCATCCAACGCTATCAACATGCCATTGTAGGCAATGCCGCAGGCCGTTTTCACATATTTTTTGTCTTGATAGTACTCATTTTCTTTTTTTGCTTTTTTCAACGTGTCCCTTGCGTTGTCCATGTAGCGCATGGCTTCAGTGTAATACTTTCCTTTTACCGTATTCTGTTCTTGTATAGACATGACTTTAATTATTTTTGGTTTTACATATGGCTACAAAATTCATATTGCAAAATTACATGAAAATTTCACGATTCCCAAACGCCTGCAATGAAAAAAAAATATTTTACGGATAGAATCTGAAAAATATTCATATATCACCAAAAATGATATAATTTTTGATTATAAGGAATTAAAAACCGAAGATTAAAAATATTTTTGCATTTTCAACTTTTTTTTCCGCTAAAAGATTTTTTTAATCGAAAAAATCTTTCTTACTTTGTATAAAAGTTATTTGAATAATTAAAATCATGCTGCGAAACATGTAACATCGCTACACATGGCGACATTAGCTATACGGGCACATCCTCCTTATTATCCTGCCGTGCTGCAAGGCCTACAGCAGGCGGCAGCGTTCCTGATAGCGAACATGCCCGTCACGTACCTGATCAACAATATTAAACTAACGTTCAAAGTATGGCGGGAGCAGCCCAGGGGAAAACATGTTCCTTCGCTATTTTCTGCGAAGAGATGCGGAAAAGGCATCCGGACACGCTACCTGAAAGGCAGAACTTGGATGTGTGCAGGTGTTCATCTTTTCAATCCTGCCTTTTCAGGCAACCTTTTTTCGTATCGCTTACCGGTTTCGTCTTTCCTGTCCCTGTCTTCGACCGCCCTGTCCGGCGTTGGGCGCTCCCGGTTCGTTCCTCTGTCGGCGAGACCGCAGTTGTTCCAAGTTTTTTGAATACTTTTCGAACTGTTCCTCCGTCAGGATTTCCTTGTACTTGCTGTCGCGTTCGGTTTCCAATTCCAGCATTTTGCCGCGCATGGTCTCCCGATTGCCTTCATTATTCCGGAAGAGTTCTTCCGTGTTTTTGGCCAGACCGGTATTTACGGAAAGGATTTTTGTTTTTTGTTCTTCCGTTAATTGCACCAGCGTGTCCAACCGCGCTGTCTGGATTTTTGCACGTTCTTCGGGCGTAGCCCGCTGTCTTGGTTGTGCCGTTGAAACGGCTACTGTTACGGTCATCAAGACCATCATGATCATTATCTTTTTCATATCGAATTATATTTATTTGTTTTTAATAAAGACTGAAAATGAAGAAAAAGGTTTAATCGGTCTGTGAAAAAAACAGGATGAGCCGGCGGGGAGGATGGCTTATTTGAACGTCAATCCCGTTTTTTTGGCGATCACCTGCATGTCGGCCACTACTTGCGGGAGCAGCGTGATGCCTTCACGGGCGGTGCGTTTTTCGTTTTCGCGTTCCGGATCGCCCGGTATCAGTACTTTTTCCTGACCTTTGGCAGGCGGGGCGCTTCTCATAACTTTTATCCACTTGTCCATCCGCTGCTTAAATTCTATGGTCGGCATGAAAGCGTCCACCCTCATGGCGCCGAAGAAATGCCCCCATCCATCGCCTGTTTTTTCGTCCAGCATAGAGAGGTAGGACATCATGGGCGGCACAAAAGGCCCGAAGTTAGCGCCCGACAGCACGGCAGAGAGGATATCCACCGCTGCTCCGAGGCAATATCCCTTGTGGCTGCCGTGTATGCGGTCGCCGCCCAGGGGTAGCATGGAGCCGCCGTGTTCGATGGCGGCGGGGTCGTCGGTTGGGTTGCCTTCTGCATCCTGCGCGTAGCCCGACGCCAATCGTTCTCCTTTTTTGGCGGCGACGGTAAATTTTCCACGTGTGACGGGTGTGGTGGCAAAATCGGCTACAAACGGAGGCTGTTTTCCTGCCGGAACAGCAATGGCAATGGGATTGGTACCCAGCATGGGTTTGGATGAAAACGTGGGAGCTACCAGCGGGCTTGCATTGGTGCAGGAAAAACCGATCATGTCGTGTTTCAGCGCCATCATGGCGTAATAACCGGCAATACCGAAGTTGGAGGAGTTGTTCACCGCCACCCATCCTGTTCCGGCTGTTTCGGCTTTCTCAATGGCCGTCTGCATTCCCCGGACAGCGGGTATCATGCCGATAGCGCCGTCACCGTCAAGGACGGCCGTGCTCGGACTTTTGTGTACCACGCGGATGATGGGTCGTGCATTGATGCGTCCTGTCTCCCACAGCCGGAAATAGTCCGACAGGCGAATGACGCCATGTGTGGAAATACCTCTTTGTTCGGCAGCCAGAAAGACTTTGGCGCAAACCGCCGCATCGGTTTCGGAAAGCCCCATGTACCGTAGTACGCTTTCCGTGAAATCCGACAGGTATGAATATGAGTAACGGCAGCAGTTCATGATTTGCGGAGCGTAATGGTTGCATTAGCCTGTGCGGCAGGCATGATAAGCATGTCGTTGATGTTTACATGCGCAGGCCTCGAAATGACATACCATATTGCATCGGCGACGTCGGTAGCATGCAGCGGTACAAGTCCTTCATAAACTTTAGCGGCGCGCGCCTCGTCACCCTTGAAACGGACGGTTGAAAATGCGGTATCCACCATTCCGGGAGCAATGGATGTTACTTTGATATGATGTTTCAGCAGGTCGATGCGCATTCCTTCGGTCAGCGCATCTACCGCATGTTTGGTGGCACAGTAAACATTGCCGTTTTCGTACACTTCCTTGGCGGCAATGGAAGAGATATTGATAATATGACCTCCGCCCGCCGTTATCATCAGCGGCGCCACTTGCCGGGTGATGTACAGCAATCCTTTCACGTTGGTGTCGATCATCCGTTCCCAGTCGTCCGTCGATCCTTCGTGGATAGGGTCCAGCCCAACCGCCAGTCCTGCGTTATTGACAAGCACGGATATTTTTTTCCACTGTTGCGGGAGTTCGTTGATGATCGCTTCCGTCCGTTCCCGGTTGCGGATGTCGAAATGAAGCGGCAGCACATCGCATTTGTATTTGATGCCAAGTTCTTCTTTCAAACTTTCCAGCAGTTCCTTGCGACGTCCCGTCACAATCAGGTTATATCCGTTCTGTGCCAGTATTTCCGCTGTCGCTTTTCCGATACCTGAGGTACTGCCCGTCACCATTGCATTTTTTTTCATGGTTGAAGATATTTTTGCACAATGGTTAAAAATTCATTAAACACAAGGTGGTTAGCTGCGACGATTTCCTTTCCGAAGATATAGTTATCGTTGCCGGAGAAGTCGCTTAGCTTTCCGCCGGCTTCCTGTAAAATAAGCACACCGCCGGCGACATCCCACGGACTGAGCGCATATTCGTAGAAGGCTTCAAATCGTCCGCAGGCTACATAGGCTAAATCGGCGGCAGCAGATCCCAGCCGGCGGACGCCATGAGAATGGCGTAAAAAATATTCCAGACAGTCGATGTAAGGACGCATCAAATGGTAATCGCAGTAGGGGAAACCCGTGGCTATCAGGGCATCCTTCACCGCCGACCGGTCCGAAGTCCGTATCGGTTTGCCGTTCAGGTAAGCCCCTCCTCCTTGCCATGCGTAAAAACATTCGTCTAAGGTTACCTCATAAACTACGCCCATAATGGAGCGGTCGTTTTCGGTCAGGCCGATGCTTACGGCATAAGGCGGCAATCCGTGGATGAAGTTGGTAGTGCCGTCCAAAGGATCAATCACCCAGTTGAAACGTTTTCCGCGAAAGCCGGCAGTACCTTCTTCCGCGATAAAACCTGCTTCTGGAAGCAGGATATGCAACTGTTCCACAATGAGTTGCTCAGCCCCTTTGTCCACATACGATACAAAATTGTGTATCCCTTTCTCTTCTACTTTTTGCGCCGAAAACACGCCTGCTTCCTGCCGGATGAACGCTCCGGCCTGCCGGGCGACTTCGCATGTCTTCATGCATAATTCTTCGTAACGGATCATCTTTATTTGATTAAAAATTATGACGCGGCAAACTTAGTCAAAAATCACGAATTTTTGCAACGTTTTTTACTTTTTGCCTTTTTCCGGCTAAATCTTTTTTTGAGGTGCTATTATATCGCACAAA
This sequence comes from Bacteroidales bacterium, assembly GCA_031271175.1. Taxonomy (GTDB): domain Bacteria; phylum Bacteroidota; class Bacteroidia; order Bacteroidales; family UBA4181; genus JAIRLS01. The sequence continues at coordinate 15,497 of JAISWE010000034.1, forward strand.
GTATAACACAAAACGATTTCAATCACTCATGTTACGCACCGGTCAATGTCGGGTTGTCCTGCATTCCCCTCCTGTGGAAGGGGTATCCGAAGGACGGTGTGGTTTTCTCGACTGAGCAAAACCTGACACTGTCAAAGTCCCGCAGGGACGATACTCTATTAACCGTATGCTTTAGCTTACGGACGAGCAATCACATCAGCGACTAAGTCCCGCAGGGACGACACTTTATTATCTATTCCAATCACGTTCGTCAAACACCAACCCCATTTCTTTG
>JAISWE010000038.1 GCA_031271175.1 Bacteroidales bacterium
GTTAAGCGGATTGTTTACGCCCGTAAACAGTATGCCGGAATGGGCGCAAGTGATTACAATCGTAAACCCACTGCGATATTTTATGGAAGTGATGCGGTCGGTGTATCTCAAAGGAAGCAGTATAACCGAACTGACGCCGCAACTGTTCGCTCTCTGCGGATTCGCCCTGTTCTTTAACGGCTGGGCAGTAATTAGTTACAGGAAAAGCCAGTGACACGCGCATTTACGGCGACAATTTGAAATGCACCCCTACTGACCGACAAAAATATTAGTCCGTAATTTTCAATGCTGCTTTTCTACTGTCCGCGAAAGGGATGTAAAGCGATTGGCTTGCGTTTCCGGGTAGTTTGAATTTTACGGTCACTCCGAGGGAGTCTGCGTGTGCTTTGATGGGAAGTTTCGGCGATGGATGTTTCGACGGATACAGCATCCAGACCAACACGGTATCGTTTTTCGTCTGGGCGGCGTATATGCTTGTTGTTGTACTTTCTACTTCGTTGTATGTTTTGCTGTACCATCCCTGTACTGTCGGCTGTTCCTGTCCCTTTACCATACTTGCCGTCAGGCGGGCGTTGCCGGCGGGTATGATGTGCAGCCAGCCATTCCCATTGTTGCCTGAGGCGGTTTGTCCGGCGTTCATGGTGACCGTGCATGAGGGATGCCAGTGCCACAGCGTTTCGACGGTGCGGTTACGGTCTGACGAAATCTTATCCACTACGATCCAGCATTGACCGCGCAGGTAGCATACGACGCGCGTATGTTCGCAAGTACCTTCGATCCCGTCGAACGATTCGAAGGAAGCGGATGCATAGTCAAAGCGGTCGTCTATGCTGTAATATTTTTCTGTTAAGGCTTCCCTGGCGCGCGGAATACCGGGAGCTTGACCGCAGCCGTCGATCAGCAAAAGATTGTGGGCGGCGCTACTGCAAGCATACTGCCTGAATCGTTGCGCCAGACTGCCCTGATAGGCGAATCGTCCGGCATCAACCAGAAAATCGTTGCCAAAAGCGGCAACAGACAGGTGCAATTTATCGTTGTGCTGGTGTCCCGTTCCCCATGGCCCCATATCGAAAAATGACCAATGCGCCGTTGAGTCATATCCGCTACGCATCACGAAATGCCCTGCCCATGGGAATACGACCGACGGGGGCATAACACCGGTACTGTTTTCGCAGGCGGCCATCGCTTTCCATTCCTCTCTGCCGTATTCGGCAGCTGCCTGCTCGACGAGATGGCGGTAGTACTCCAAATCGGAATCGTTATTCAGCAGTCCGTAACCGTTAGGGCGCATCGTTGCGGCCAAGTAATGCCACATCCCCTCTATCCGGCTGCGATAGTTTTCAGGCAGGGCTATTTGTTTTCTCCGGCAGATGCGGTACAGATGGTCGAAGTTTTTCAATGCCACACGATGGTAACTCGAACTCAGTTCGGTTTGCGCCCCGTCGGGATACACCTGTTTTTCGATTTCGGCGGACATGACGCCGGCGGCATAACGGATCCATTCTCCGGAAGCTTTCCATTCGGGAAATGCGGCGGCTATCGTTGCCAGCGCTGCCATCTCAATGGTTGCCCAGTTGCCGGCGGAATGAAAGCGGTTCAAGTAATGCGCATGTTCCGGAATACTGCTGAGCAGGAGTAGCAAGGAGGCTGGGGAAAGTTGACCGGATTTTACCGATTTATAGAATATTTCGGTGAAGATTTCCGCCCTTTGCGCCGTTTCCAGCCCGCGCCACATCGCTGTGCTGTTTTTTCGGGCAGGATAGGGCATACCGGCAATAATCCAGTCTTTCACGTGAAGGTCAATCGCTTTGGCATAGACCGGATTTCCTGTTTTCCGGTATGCGTCTAACAATATTTCCGCATGATAGAAGCGATTCAAAGCCCAAGCCCATTCCATATCTCCGACCGTACCGCGGAAATTCCAGTCCAGATGCCCGTCGGAAGTGCGCGGAACAGCTGCTTGATGTGATTTGTTTTCCGTATATATTCCTTGCCGGATCATCAGGTCGGCTTCTTTCTCGGGCGAGACGACCTCCCACCAGATATGCCGGCGGTAAAGATCATCCGGCGCTTCCGCCGTGCGGTAATATTCCAGCAGGTGTTCGCAAGCGAGCGTTAACTGCTTATCGGCAAATGCAGCGGCTACTTTTGCCATTCCCGGAGCATCGCAACGAAGTTGTTGCAACATGGCTGCCATCCGTTCGGGATACAGGAGACAGACGTCTTCTACCGACCGTATCCGCTGCCATTGATCCGCTCCGAAAGAGGCGGTATCTCCGACCGGCAGCCCCTCATGCCGCACCTGAAGGGCTGCAGATGAAAACGAGAATGTTGCCATGCAGCAACAAAGAAAGAATGATTTCACTGTTTACTGTTCATTGTTTACTATTCAACTTTCAATTTTCAATCACATACCCGCAAAGTCCCTGCGGGAAAGACACTTTGTTGACAACGAAAAAAGTGTCGTCCCTGCGGGACTTGGTTGACGATGTGATTGGGGAAAACGAATATACCTTTTTGCGCGCCTGAAACGGATGGGCAATGATCGCGCAGTTATCTTTTTGTCAGGCAAGCCATTTGTGAGCCGTTACGAGGTTTTTGTGGCGATCATTGGCGTCGGTATAAGGATGCGGTAACGAGAAGGCATTTCCCGACCACGCAGGATTTGACGGGTGGAAACGACCATTTCATCCGATAGCTATCCCGAAACAAGTCTTAGAAAAAAAGGTGGCGTTCTGATCTGCCGCATGAAATAATACCTTCCCTATTCCCTATTCCCTATTCCCTATTCCCTATTCCCTATTCCCTATTCGCTATTCCCTATTCGTTGTTGCCAGTTCGGCGATGACCGTATGGTTGCCGATGGCTTTTTCACCTGCTTTCACTTTGATGACGGCGTTGGTGGGCAGAAAGACGTCCACACGTGATCCGAAGCGGATGAATCCGCAATCTTTGCCTTGTATGGCCTGTTCGCCTTCTTTGGCATAGGTGACAATCCGTCGTGCCACGGCGCCGGCGATTTGCCGGAAAAGCACTTCCTGTCCGTTTTCTGTGCGTACTACTATCGTGGAACGTTCGTTCAGCAGCGATGATTTAGGGTGCCATGCCACCAGGTATTTGCCCGGATGGTATTTCACAAAAGTGGTTTCGCCTCCCACAGGATAACGGTTGACGTGGACATTGAGCGGCGACATGAATATCGACACTTGAATGCGCCTGTCGTGAAAATATTCCGGTTCTTCCACCTCTTCAATGGCCACAATTTTGCCGTCGGCAGGTGCATATACCATGCGGGCGTCGGGCGTCAGCGGACGGTCGGGATTGCGGAAAAACCATATAATCAAGCCAAAGAAAAGGCACGATGCCACCAGCAAGCAGATGTTCAGCCATGCGTATGGACACAGCCACCGCAGCGATATATTCACGCCTGCCAGCAGCAGCAAAGCAATACAAATGATAAGGTATCCTTCGGGATGTATTTTCATTTTGAGATTCGATGAGGTTTGACAATATTTTTGTGGTTGAGGCGCATCAGCCTGACGGCCTTTTCCGGCAGGTTGAAGAGCAGTATCAGGTAGCAGATGATGGAGATGAGCCATATCATGCAGATGTTAAACCGGTAGGTGTCGAAAAAGAAACCGGCAAAGTGTTTTCGCGGCGCGAAAAAATGCGTTCGGAAATCCAGCAGGTCTGCCGGCGATGGATCCTGATAGATGGGGTCGGTTTGCTGTATCAGTTGGTTGTTGTATTCCAGGATTTTGTTTTTTTCGAAGAACTTTTTCACTGTCTCGCCCAGATGGTCGTTATAGCAAGTGTTTTTCAGGTGGGTATAGGCTTTTTTGTTCTGCTTGAGCATATAAGCGATGAGTTGTTCTTTTTCCTGATTGGCGAAAGAGAATTGTTGCATGTAGAAAACGTTCATTGCTTCGATGAATTCATCGAGGGCGGCGGCAGCGGCGGAGTCAAAGGTTTCCGGCGTCAGCAGCGAAAGGTCGAATTGCACTTCCGGATTCACGGACAGTTCTTTTTTTATTTCCGTTTTCAGCAGCATCAGGGCGTTGGCGTTGGCTTCCACCTTTCCTTTTGCCTCAAGTTCTTCCATGCAGAGGTCGTAGCGGGTTTTCAGTTCCGGAATAAGGTACACCTGCCTGAAATCCGCTATGCTTTCCCTTTTTTCTATGTCGTAGAAATAGCGTTCGAAGCGGTTGTCCTTGTATTGGCGCACCATCAGCGCTTCGTATGACCATCGCGTAATCATGCATTCAGCTACCAGCGGCACCTTTCCTACATTTCCCACCTTGCGGTTGAGTTTGTCGAAGCTGAACATCGCGCCGCTGAGAACCATCATAGGGATCATGATCAGGGGAATGACGATATAGATGGTTACCGCCGAGTTGAACGAACGGGAGATGATCAGGCCGAGAATATTGGCTGCCACCGCCGTGGAAAACAGCGCCAGCCAGTAGGAGAAGTACATGTCCTTTACTTCCAGGATGGTGTTGGCGACGCACGTGAAAAAGAGGCATTGCAGCGCCGAGATAACGGTCAGGATGCAGATTTTGGCGGCCAGATAGCTTGCCCAGCTCAGGTTGAGAAAAGCTTCGCGCCTGAGTATTTTCCGGTCGCGAAAGATTTCCTCCGCACTTACTATCAGCCCGAGGAACAGGGATACAATCAAGCTCATGAAGATGAAAATGGGGATGTTCTCGTTCTCGCGGAAGATATAAACATTGGAAAGGGGATCGGCGATGTAGCGGATGATGTATGCCAGGATGACGGCCAGCGCGGGCGCTTCAAGCAGCGTGAGCAGCAGGTACTGTCGGTTGCTGATTTTGGAGAGGAAGTCGCGCGTGAGGAAGATGCGCCACTGTTTGAACCAGCGAGGGATATTCGTCATTCCGGAAGGCGCTTCCCTCACCTGTTCCACTGCCGCTGTCTCTTGCTGTTGCCGGAAAAGCGCTTCCCACTGTTCCGGCGATGTCTTGCGTTCGCTGGTGTAATGCCCCAATTCGTCCACTACTTTTTCCTCAATGATATTGAAGATCAATTCCGGGTTGACATTTCCGCAGGCGGGACATTCCCCCGTGTGGTGGTTGATTCTTCTGCTCGCCCGTTTGAAATACATCACCGCTTCAATCGGATGGCCGTAGTAAATCATATATCCGCCCGCATCAAGGATGATGATTTTGTCGAACATTTTGAAGATGTCCGACGAAGGCTGGTGAATCACCACAAATACCTGTTTCCCTTTCCTCGCAAGTTCGCTCATCAAATCCATCACGTTTTCCGAGTCGTTGGAAGAGAGGCCTGAGGTAGGCTCGTCCACAAAGAGGATGGAGGGTTCGCGGAGCAGTTCCAGCGCCATATTCAGGCGTTTCCGCTGCCCCCCGCTGATGGTCTTGTTCATGAAAGAGCCGACTTTCAGGTTGCGTCGTTCGTACAGGCCAAGGTTGCGGAGCATCTTGCCCACCAACTCCTCCAGCGCTTTACGGGATTTGTTGCGAAAGCAAAGTTGTGCGGCATAGTAGAGGTTTTCGAAAACCGTCAGCTCTTCTATCAGCAGGTCGTCCTGCGGGATGTAGCCGATGACGCCTTTCAGCCGGTCTTTTTGCTCATGCAGGTTGATCCCGTTGACCAGCACTTTGCCGGAAGTGGGTTTTTCCAGTCCGCACAGGATGTTCAACAGGGTGGTTTTCCCCGCACCGCTGGCGCCCATGATGCCGATCAGTTTTCCCTGACTTTCCGAAAAGGAGATGTTTTGCAGCCCTACATCTCGGCTGGGAAAGACCAGGTGCAAGTTTTCAACTTCAAAGGCTATTTTCCCCCGCAGTTTGTCTTCGACGAAATATTCCACGATGTCGCCGTAGTACAATGCTTTGGAACGGAAGAACCTGATGTTGCTTCCTACCGGGAAAAGGCGGGTCTGGCGTTCGTTGATTTCCTGTCCGTTGAGCCAGGCGGTTTCCGTCTCAAGGCATCTCAGGAAATACAGGTCAACGCTTGGAATACGGAGTATCGCCAATATTCCCTTCATGCCTTTTTCCACGATGAGTTTTGCGTGGCAACATTCGCCTTCGCCGGCGAAAATCAACACATTGTCGATGTCGAACTGCGCCATGGTGCAGCCGGTCACAAAAGTCTTAATGCTGTGATATTCCTGTTCGGAAAAGTTAAATACTTCGGCCACCGTGTTGATGATGAACAGGCGGTGCTCCGTGAGCTTTGGCACGGCATTGACGAGTTCGAGCACCCGCAGTAGCACGACGGTCTTTTGCTTTTGCGTTAGCGTAGCATTAATTTGCTGGCATATTTTGAGTACCCGGACGGAATCATTTACGGGAACAGGCATATCGACGTATGAAGTAACTGCATATTTATCAAACAGGCTGAGATATTCGGTAGCCGCATTCCTGTGGAGTTGCTCTGCCAAAAACCCTTCTACATATCGCCTTTCATCCGCCGATACGCCGTTGTCCTGCTTGACAATTAACGCAAATAACTGCATCAAGGCTTTAAGTATCACCTCGCTCATATATCCGTCACTTCATTCATTGAAATTGCCTGCAAAGATAAAAATAAATCGGACAAAAAAGAAATGAACAGACACTGCTTACAAGTCCACGCCGCAGTAGGACAGATTGAAACTTTTGTTGCAAATGGGAAAGTCGGAAATGGGATTGTTGCGGACAGCCAGCGCCAGCGCCATCCAGTTATGGAACGACGGGTCGGTAATTTTATAGCAAACCGGATGGCCGTCGCTTCCGGTGAGGAGGCAATGGCAGATTTCTCCGCGCCATCCTTCGGTCAGCGACAGTGCGAAACTGTCCGTTGCTGCCGGCGATAATTGGTGTTCCAGGTTTTCTGCCGGAGGCGGAGTACGCAGCAATTGTCTGATGTGGCCGATGGACTGGAGCGTTTCGTCGTGCCGAAGCCGCGTACGCGCCAGTACATCGCCGGTTTCGTACAGCAGGGGACGATGGTGCAGCGTGCGGTATATTTCGTCGGGATGGGAGAAGCGGATATCGCGCTGTAATCCCGACGAACGGGCTGCCATTCCTGTTGTCCCGATCTCTAAGGCGCTGTTGAGGCCGACAGTTCCCGTCTTTTCGAAACGTGAAAGCGCAACGGGCATGTTGAACAGAAAATTGCCCATCGGGGTAAAATCGTGTTCAAAGTCGGTCAATAGCCGTGCAAGCCGGTCGGAGAGGCTTCCGGTGAACGGATGGAACAGGCAGGCAGGCCGGATGAGGGTGCGTGCGAAGCGGTTGCCCGTCCACAGCTGGAAAAAATTGATGACAGGCGTGCGCAGTCTTCCGTACACGGCATTGCCTAATTGATAGGCGATGTCGCCGCACATGGCGCTGAGGTCGGCGGTGTGCATGGCGATGCGTTCCAGTTCGAGCGCCAGTGCGCGCGTCCAAAGCAGCGGATAAGGCGTATGGTAGTCGCACAGGCTTTCCCATGCGGCGGCGAAAGCGGTGCAGTGTCCCACGGTACTGTCGCCTGCAATGCTTTCGGCCAGCAGGATACGTTGATTCGTATGTTTTTTCTTGATCATCAGGCTTTCCACTCCCCTGTGCTGAAAGCCCAACTGTATTTCCAGGTGCAGTATCCGTTCGCCGTCGCAGGTAAAACGGAAATATCCGGGTTCGATCACTCCGGCATGGATAGGCCCCACGCCTATTTCGTGCAGCGATTCGCCTCCGATGCGGAAAAACGGATAGTTGCCGGAGCGCACCGGCTTCAGCCACGGATGGTCGAGATAAGGTATGCCGAAATTTTCGTGTATCTCCCGTTCGAAAAGATGGAAACTTGCGTGAACGGCTGTAAACGACGGGAGAGGATTCGAGCAGGCGTCCACGCAGGAGGAGACCATAACGACGCCTTCTTTGTCGTCTGCCATGCAGCAGATGAAACGAAACCGGCCTTCTTCCGGACAGGCAAAATAGCTTACGCAGTGGTAACGTTCGTCATGGGGAAGGCTGCTGTTCTGATGCAAGAATGCGCCGTAGGGAAGAACCGGAATATCTTTGATTTTGACGCACTGGCGATGGCTGAGAGCAATGTATTTCATGGTCTTATGCTTTACATACCTCGCCGAAGAGGTCGTATGCTACGGCATCCGTTATCCGGACGGGATAGAACTCGCCGATGACCAGCGGCTGTTTCTTTTTCGGAATCAGCACCTCCATGTCCACTTCCGGGGAATCGTGTTCGGTGCGTCCCGTGTAGTACTCGCCTTCCGTTCGGTCTATCAGGGTGGTGAGGATTTTTCCTGTTTTTTCCCTGTTCAGCGTTTCCGAAATCTTTTTTTGCGTTTCCATGATCCGGTCTGCACGTTCCTGCTTCACTTTTTGGGGGATGTTGTCCCTGTAATGCTTGGCGGCGTAGGTGTTTTCTTCGTGCGAATAGGTAAATACGCCCAGCCGATCGAACCGTACCTGTTCCACAAATCTGAGCAACTGTTCGAAGTCCTTGTCGGTTTCGCCCGGATGCCCTGTGATCAGCGTTGTACGAAGCGCCGCATCGGGAAGTTTCCGGCGGATAAGCGCTATCAGCCGCATCGTGTCGGCGGCAGTGATGTTTCGCCGCATTTTTTCCAGTATCCTGTCGGAGATGTGTTGCACGGGAATATCCAGATAGCGGCAGACGGCGGGTTCCTCCCGTATCACGTCCAGCAGTTCTTCGGAAAAATGCAGCGGATAGGCATAGTGCAGGCGCACCCAGCGGATGCCTTCTATCCTGCAAAGCCGCCGTACCAGTTCGGGCAGCCTTCGTTTTTTGTAGAGGTCCAGACCGTAGCAGGTAATATCCTGCGAGATAACCAACAATTCCTTTACGCCTTTGGCGGCGAGAAATTGTGCTTCGGCTTCGATATCCTCCATAGGAACCGACCGGTGCGGCCCCCGGATCTTCGGGATGGAACAGAAAGCGCAACTGCGGTCGCAGCCTTCTGCTATTTTCAGATAGGCATAGTGTCCCGGCGTAGTAAGGGTGCGTTCGTTGCGGCACGTTGGCTGCCTGTCGCCGGTCAGCAGCCGGACTACCGCCTCCATATCTCGGACGCCGAAAAACCGGTCTGCCTCCGGAATCTCCTTTTCCAATTCCTTCTTGTACAGTTCGGACAGGCAGCCGACAACGAACAAACGGTCTATCAGTCCCTTGCTTTTGGCTTGGGCGCATTGCAGGATCATCTCCGTCGATTCTGCGCGGGCGCTGTGGATGAATCCGCAGGTATTCACCACAACGGTGGAAGCAGCATCCAGCGGTGCATCATGCACCGCTTCGATACCGGAAACCTGCAATTGCCGCATCAGGCGTTCCGAATCCACCAGATTCTTGGAACATCCCATCGTAATAATATTGACTCTTTTCTTCAATCCCCGTTATGATAATGAACAATGGATAATGGACAATTATTCCTTTTTCTTATATAATAATGTCTCCTCTTGCCTTATAATAATGTTGCCTCTTGCCTTCACTCTGTCGGCAGAAGAGCCGATGTTTTTCCAGCGTTCGAGGCTTTTCCGGGTGGGGATGATGGCTCCCGCTATATGGTCGAGGGCGGTTTTCAGCATCAACTCTTCGGTATCGCCCAGCGGCTTGAGGCTGCCTTCGGCAAGTTCATCCACTTCCACATCCGGCGTAAAGCCTTGCCCATAGTCGGAATATCCATCTTTGTTGGCTATTTTCACTACAATGGGTTGCATGCCCCACTTGTTGGTTTGCTGCTTCACCGCATTTTCTTCATAGAAGGTCAGTGAGCCTACATTCTTACCGACGGTAACATCGCCGATGAGGATGATATTATTGTTCAGGTAGGGGTTGAGCGCATTGATTAACAGTTCGCTGGCAGACGCCGTCCTGTAGGAAGTAAGCACGTAAAGCCGCTCTACGCCGAGATGACGGATAGGCACCTCTTCTACCTTCTTGCCATTGTTTTTCCGGGTAATGCTGTCCATGAAATAATCTTTGTTGTAATCGTCGGCATGTGCCTTACCGTATTCCTCGATGTATGCTTCCCGCAAATATGGACTCCAGATGTCGTTGAACTGTTCGATGGAGAACAAATCCTGCGAGGTACAGTTGGAAATCATTCCTGCCAGCGTAATGGAGGACAGGAGAGAGCCCCCGGAGTTGTAGCGAAGGTCGAGGATCAGTTCATTGACGCCTTCTTCTATGAAACGGCCGAAAACCTCATTGAGCTGCTTGTCGTAGCGCATGGTTCCGTCGTTGTTGTCGGATGCAAAAAAGTTATATACTAAGTAGCCGATTTTCTTATCTTCCCTTGTATAAATCGTATCCAGCAGGATGGGGTTTTCCTTGTATTCGACCACTGTCAGCGTTTTTTCGATCGATTCCCCATCCTGTTTTATCAGTCTGAGGGTATGATTGGCACCCATTTCATCTGTTAACGTTCCATAATTATGGATGGTAAGCTGTTGCCCGTTGACGGTACGGAAAAGGTCGCCCCGTTGCAGGCCGGCCTGTTGTGCCGGCGAACCGGGTTTGACATAGGTAATGTAGCCGATCACATCTGTCTCACTGTTACTCATCCTGCGCAATCCGTAATCATATCCGGCTTCCTTCACCACGCCTGCCAGCAAATTGATCAACTCGATGTAATTGTCCTGAATCCACGAAAAACGGTCGTCCTTATAGAGCAGGGATTCGAAATAGGCGTCGGGCGAAAGGCTTTTGTCCGTTCGGGCGGGAAGATGTTTTTCCCACAGGTAATACAGGCTCATGTTGTCAAGAATCCAGTCGTTGACGGCTTGGTTGTTGTTGCCGTTGTCCGAGTCTTTGTTGCAGGACAAAAACGTCACTGCCCATGCGGTCGCCATTACCACTGTTTTTAAATACTTTGCAAAATGTTTTGTCATTTTTTAACCCTCCATGTAAAATAAATAATTGGGCAAAAGTATATTTTTTTTACAAGAATAAATAGTTAAAAGATAAAATATACCTATATTTGTGGCGTTTTTTTGCAAAGAGTTTGGTTTTAAGATTTTTTAAATCAAGGGCGTGCAATAAAACGGACAGTAAAGCGTTTTTAATATCAAAATTTCAGTTTTTTAATGAAAAGAGTTAAGCAGTTATTATCAAGTTTGGCAGTACTTGCATTTGTCGCATGTTCCGGCGATTCCGAGGAGGAACTTATCGGTAACTGGGTAGGTACGGAGACAGGCGATTTTGGTGGCGTTGCACGCGCGTATGCCGCCACTTTTGTGATCGACAACAAGGGTTATGTTTGCGGCGGCGACAACGGCTATAAAGTTCCGCGGCGCGACATGTGGGTGGTGACGGTGACAAAAGACTCCTATGGCGTAAGCGCCTGGTCGTGGACGAATACGAAAGACTCGTTAGGGTTGGGCAAAGGACGTCAGCGGGCAGTAGGATTCAGTGTCAACGGCAAAGGATATGTCGGTACGGGATGGGACGGCGACGAAGGCGTCATGAAGGATTTTTGGGAATACGATCCGGCGAAAAGCGGACAACCCGATGCGTGGAGAGAGATCGCTCCCTTGCCGGGTGTCGCCAGATATGACGCCACCGCTTTTGTCCTCAAAGGCGAAGCCTATGTCACCGGCGGCTATACCAAAGGTGCGGACAAGGAATATTTGCAGGATTTATGGAAATTTACCCCGCCCTCGGTAGCCCATCCGGACGGAGAGTGGACGGAAATAAGCGTCACACCGAGTAAGAAGCGGGGATTGGCCGTTACTTTCGTCATCGGCGATTGGGTATATCTGTGTACCGGCAAGAATGCGAGCGGTTACGTTTCCGAATTTCAGCGATTTAATGGAACCAGATGGGAAAATTTGCGTCCGATCAAATCCTTCGATGAAGACAATGATTACGACGACGAATATGGACAAAAGTTGTTGCGTACCAACGCCATCGGGTTTGCCATGAAAGGATCGGGTACCACCGAAAAAGGCTATATCACAGCCGGAAGCACCAACACCACATGGGAATACGAACCGCCTGTATATGAAGGCAACCGGCTGGTTTCGGGAGACATCTGGATTCAAAGAACGTCTTTCTTCACCCGCCACGGCGCTTTTGCCCTGTCATTTCCCGGATACAGCGACAATAACGACAATCTGGTGCTGATCGGTACGGGACAAAGCGGCAATTATTACGAAGACCTGTGGGTATTCCGTCCCGAAGACGAAAACAAAACCAACGACGATCTGGTGAACTGACCAGACCGGCGCGACACGATATGAACCCGCCGCCGGGCTGGCGACGGGTGGAAGAGATATACTCCAAATCGAAGGCGGATGAGTAGCCTGACCATTGAGCGTTGGAAATGCGTTTCCAGCGCTCAATGGTAGTCGGTAATGTTCTATCACCGTCTGTCTGAAAAGCGCCCTAATCGCGTTTTTTTAATTTTTTTTCATTTTTTTTTGAAAAAAAATTGCATATCCGTTTTTTTTGTTGTAGATTCGCCCCGTTAATTTTTTTTCAAAACGGTTTATGGCAAGTTTCGATTTTCATCGAAAAACACTTCAAAACAGGGCGGTTTCGCACTTTTTGAATCCCTGCCGCAACGCGCTACCTTTGCGGGAAGAAATGCTATTGCCCCATACGTTCGAAGCCGCCGGAATACCGGACGCCCAGCCCTCCGCAAAAAAAATCGCCTTCCCGTTTGGAAATATCGAAATTTCTGCTAACACACACACACACACACACACACACACACACACACACACACACACACACACACACACACACACACACACACACACACACACACACACACACACTCACTCACACACACACACACACACACTCACACTC
>JAISWE010000193.1 GCA_031271175.1 Bacteroidales bacterium
CGCTATCCGCTGATTCTCCATCAACCGCTTAAACACCGTATCGTATATCGGATTGGCAATGATAAACGGTTTCCCTTCTCTTCTCTTTCCCTCTTTTGTCCCCATATTTATCTTTTATCTTTAATTAAGGATACCGACTGCAAAGGTATGAAAAAATGGAAAACAAATGATGAAAGGTTTATTTTTTTCTTCTCGCGCCTATTTCGAACGGATGTTTGCCCACTGCTGTGGTATGCGTCGCGTAAGCGCCTTGCCTGTTCCAATGCCTAAAGGCATGTTTGCTATGCCGCCGCATCAGCGGGGGATGGCCTGTTGCTTGCCGACATTTTGTCCTTTTTGGGACACCGGAGCCCCCGTTCTATATTTGTTTATTTCGTATTCCTTAATATTTCGTAAAGTATCGTTTGCGCCGATACTACGCGGTTGGCGGCTTCCTCGATGACGATTGAGTCGGGGCCGTCGATGACCTCGTCGGACACCACTAAGTTGCGGCGTACCGGCAGGCAGTGCATGAATTTGGCGTGATGGGTGAGCGCCATGTTCTTGGCGTTGCATGTCCATGCGAGGTCGCTGTTCAGGATTTTTCCGTATTGCGTGTAGGAAGACCAGTTTTTGGCATATACGAAATCGGCGTCCCTGTAGGCTTTTTCGCGGTCGTATTCGAGAATGGCGCCTGTGGTGAAGGAAGGATCAAGTTCGTAACCTTCGGGGTGCGTCACCACCGTTTCGTAGCCTGCGGCTACCGCCCATTCGACAAATGAGTTGGGTACGGACTGCGGCAGAGCGCGGCAATGCGGCGCCCACGCCAGCAAGACTTTCGGGCGCGGCGTCTTTTTGTACTGTTCGATGGTGATGATGTCCGCAAACGACTGCAAGGGATGGCGCGTTGCCGACTCCATGCTCACAACAGGCACGCCCGCATATTGGATGAACCGGTTGATCACGCTTTCGGAATAGTCTGCCGCGCGGTCTTTCAGCGAAGGGAACGATCGAATACCGATGATGTCGCAATATCGCCCGATAACTGCCGCCGCTTCCTTAATGTGTTCGGCTTTCTCGCCGTCCATTACTACGCCTAATTCTGTTTCGATTTTCCAACTGTCCTCGTTCACATTGAGCACCATCGTGTTCATGCCGAGGTTTTGCGCGGCTTTTTGCGTGCTGAGGCGCGTCCGCAGGCTCGAATTGAAAAACAGCAGGATCATCGTTTTGTGCCGACCGAACGTTTCGTACCTGAAAGGATCGCGTTTGATGGCTGCCGCTTCTTTCAGCAACGCCTGTAAATCCGTAACATCTTGTACCGATGTGAAATGTTTCATGATTGTATCGCTAAAAAACGGTACAAATATAAGGATATATGCCGAAATGAAAAAATGATTTTTTTTGAAACGGAAAAAAATGTCTCTACGGATAGAGATTCCCTACTGAAGACTTGTGTGATGCCCCAATGCCGACATTACCGGAGAATGACCAAACGTTGTTTCCATATTCGCCCTGTTTTCCGGTGAACGAGGCATACGATGTACAGCCCTTGTTCCAGTGGTGAAATGTCAATGATATCGCCGGTGAACGAACAGCGGGCGCGCAATTGTCCGGTGGAACCGTATATTTCCAGTTCGTAACCTCCCGTCGGCGGGTCGGATTCCGTCATTTCCACGTGGATATGTTGCGAAGCCGGATTGGGATAGATTTTCAATTCGGAACGTATTTCCGGGGGAACGGGGGTTGCTGTTGGCAGGTGCAGCGGTTTTCCCGCATAAGGACGAATCATCAGGGTTCCGTGGTTTTCGTCCGGTAGCCATACGCCGCTGCTGTTGTACCACAGGTTGCCCCGGTCGTCGGTGTTCAGGTCGAATCCTGCATTCAGGAAGCCTGACGTTACCTGTTGCCAGCCTATCCAGTAGTTTTTGCCGATAAAGACTTTTCTTTCCAAAGGGTAAACGGTAAATTTGCCGGTTTCGCGGGGGGAATATTCTTCCTGCGACAGGTATAGCTGTTCGCCCGGACGTCCGTTGTCATCTTTCCAGACGGCGATTTTAAAAACATACCGTCGTGTGATATTGTTCAGTACGGGGTTCCAATAGAGTGCAACAGCCCTCAGGGTATCCGGAATAAACATTTCGTAGCGGCAGGCAATCGAAAAGCCTTGTGCATTGATGCCTTCATAGCCGTAGCCGCTTTCGGGAGTGCCGTCGTCGCGGGCGAAATAGTTTTTAAATTCCTGATAGGAGCGTACGGTGTCGTTTTCCTTGCGATCCCGTTCATCCGTAACAAGGTAGGCCTTCAATTCAAAGAAGGCGGAATCGGTAGATGGCGTTTCAAAGGGATTGAGCACCTCTTCGCGGTAGCTGACGACTTCTCCTCCTTGAATATTTTCGGAACCGGTGTTTCCGATGGAGGAGGTCTGGTGATAGTATAAATCGGTGCATTCAAAGACTCTTTTCACCAGGTAACCGGTGTTGTCGTTATTGCGGTAGGTGATGGTGATCTGCGGATCCAGTTTATTGGTGTATATCTTTTTAAAATGACTCCACGGAATGGCAGTATAGCCTTTGATCAGAGAATTAAGGGGCGCGATCATGGCGACATCCAGCGCGGCAGTGTCGGTTTCCGTACGATTTTTGTCAAGCCTTACGTAATCAAGATGCCACATATCTACATTTCCTTTTTTCCCTTCATTGAAGTTGTCTTTTCCAAAACTTACTCTGTTGATGAAACGGAACTGGAATCCGTTGTACAAGTCGGCATCTTCCAGCGGAATCAGCACTTGCTTGAACGGATGGGATGAGGCGCCGGCTGCCTGCCATATTTCCCGCCAGTTTTGGTCGGCAGATTTGAATTGCAGCATCAGTTTGTCGTCTTTTTCGGGTGCATCGCCGCGACCTTGCGGTTGATAGAAAAAACTGAGATAAACCCCTGCCGTTCCGGATTGCAAACGGATGGCACAGGAGGTAAGCGTGTCGGCAAAAAAGCTGTCGCCTGCGTCGTTGTATATTTGTCCCCTGTCATCCAACGCATCGAAGGTGGCAACACCATTCGATCGCGGCATGTCGGGAAAATTATTGTTGATATAAACGTACTTGTCTGTCCACAGCGTTGGATCCGGATAGGGGGATTGCTGATAATACCAAAAATCGTCGATAAACGGTATATCAATGGTATCCGGCTCCGAAACGCTTTTTGCCGAAATGCGCTTGTTTGTCAGTGCAGGGTTTTGTTCCAGCGTTCCGGTTACCGGCTGCTGTCCCTGTAGTGACGCCAATTGTCCTGCAATCAATACAACAAGTAGAGAAAATTGCTTCATGGATCTTTCTTTACTGAATAATAACGCAGATTGAAGAAAAATATTTTATCCGGCTCAGTTGTAACCGCTACCGAGATACAAGTCGATAGCCGCGCCTTTTGCAATTTTGGCGCCTTTCCGAATGTCTTTTCCTTTGTAGGTCTGCCTCAGCACGTTGTTGCGGGCTATATCCGGAACGTAGTATAATTTTCCCACTTTCAGTCCTTGCGCTTCAATGACGGATGTAGCATGTCTGAGCGATATGCCTACCACATCGGGCATTCTCACCATTTCGGGCAGGGTGGCGTTGACCACAAAATAGATGGTGCGGTTTTCTTTCACGTCCGAATGAGCCTCCGGAATCTGGCTGACAATGACGCCGGGCTTGGCAGTAGCGAGGTAAACCGAATCAATCAGTTTCCCCCGCAATAAATGACTGTGCAGCAATACCTCTGCTTCTTTGGCCGTTTTGCCTTTCAGATCGGGCACCGGCATAGATTCGCCATGAAGGGTGTAAAAACTCAACATGATCAAGGTACTTATGTATAAAAGCAGACAAACAACGAAAAAAATCAACAAATTTTTGACAATATAGTGTCGGCAAATTTTTTTCAACAACAAAAAACTACCCATGTTTTTACCGGATTTAATATAATGAACCATCTAACAGATGGCAAATATAATGAAAAATATCAAAATGAACGCAGGATGAATAAATTTTTGTTTGATAATAAATTCGTTTATCTTTGTTCATTCAAATTTGGGGTACGCCTCTTTTTGTAAACGTATTCATTATCATGATAATCGAAGCCGAATTATGCAATACGATACCATTAAGCGCTCATTGGGGTTTGTGTTCAATCGCCATCCTTCTTTGCGGAAATGCTTTTATTTTCTGTTAGATGTGCTGTTGTTGCGGGCGTGGCACATTAAAAGGGAGTTGCGCAAACTGAAAAAGACGTTGCCGGATAACGTTGCGGCGCTGGATGCCGGTGCCGGATTCGGGCAATATACGTATTTCATGTCGCGGTTGGGACGCCATTGGCAGATCAAAGCCGTGGACGTGAAGCAGGAACAAGTGGATGACTGCAACCGTTTTTTTGCGCAGATCCACCGGCAGCAATCTGTAAGGTTTGAAACCGCCGACCTGACGGAATGGTCTGAAATGGCATCCTATCACCTGGCGCTGTCCGTCGATGTGATGGAGCACATTCCGGATGATATGGCCGTGTTCGGAAACCTTTTCCGTTCACTCCAACCGGGCGGCATACTGCTGATTTCCACTCCTTCGGACAGGGGCGGCTCCGACGCCGGCGAACACCACGGCTCCTTTATCGACGAACATGTGCGCGAAGGGTACGGTATCGATGAAATCAGAGAAAAACTGCGGGAAACAGGTTTTCACAAGGTGGAAGCGGCTTATACTTACGGCATCCCCGGACACCTTTCGTGGATATTGTCCATGAAAATACCCCTGCAGTTACTCAATCGCTCCAAATGGTTTTTCCTTCCGCTACCCGTATATTATACCATCGTATTTCCCTTCTGCCTCCTGTTGAATCTGGCAGATCTCCATATCCGCCACCGCAGCGGCACCGGATTGATCGTGAAAGCAGAAAAACAGGCGGCGCATTGACCGCGCAGGCATTCCGGATGGTCACATCCATCGCTGCCCTGCCGCCATCGCTGCCCCATCTGAATGGATTTGCATCATACAGGGAAGATAGAAAGACCGGAAAGGGCTGCAATGCTTTGTGAAAACGGAAGCGGCGCGTTATTTTATACCCTAACTCCGTCATATTTACCCCGTCTATGGTTGTAATAGTTTAGTAAACAAAAGGATGTAGTGTCTGCCCGAAAACTCACAATATCTAAATTTATAGAGACTTGTATGAGAAAAAGGATTCGAATCTTTTTCATTCGCTTAATTGACATTTTGTATAATACATTGAAAAACGCAGCATAATAATCTCAAC
>JAISWE010000214.1 GCA_031271175.1 Bacteroidales bacterium
TACCTTTTAGGGAAAACGAATATACCTTTTAGGGAAAACGAATATACCTTTTAGGGAAAACGAATATACCTTTTAGGGAAAACGAATATACCTTTTAGGGAAAACGAATATACCTTTTGGAGAAAACGAATATACCTTATTTTTGGGGGAATTCGTAGGGTGCCCTGTGGCGAAGTCAGGACAAGCCGTCTGCTCATAAATGTGACTGAATCACCGGCAGATTGAACCATGCCTGCCGGCATTATGCGATGAGATCGAAAATACCGTTCATCCGGGTGGTGGAGAGCTGTCCGGGCGCTGTTGCATGTGCCTTATCGGTAGCGGCAAAAGTAAAGGGAGCGCCGAGGAAGGGCGCCGCTATGCGGGTAATCTTTCCGGCATCGCCCATACCGAAGGCTATTAAGCGGTGATGGCGTTCGTACAGCGACATGATGCGGGCAGCATCGGCGGCAGAGCGGGCGGTAACGGCAAGTTTTACCCAGTCTGCGCCTTTTTTCAACGCCTGCTCGATGATGTGAAGCATATCGGGCGTATCGGGCGTTTTTTCAAAATCGTGGAAAGAAAGGATCACCTGTGTGCCGAACTTTTTTGCCAGTGTTGCCAGCGGTTCGCGGTATTCGTCGCCGGCTTCGTATTCGATATCCACGTAAGTGGCTCCGGCGCGAATGGCCGCCGACAGTTGCACGGTACGTTCGCGTTCCGTATATTTTCCTTCGCGGCAAGTCGCTACCCATCGCCGGCATCGCAGGGCTAACGTTTCGATTTTTTCGGGATCGAGTGACAGCAGGTCGAGCCGGAGTTCCACCATCGGCAGGGAAGCGGTCAATTGCAGACATTCGATGTAACTGACCTCGCCGATACTTGTGCAGATATAGTCTTTCATGCCGTACCGTTGTCCGCAACCGCGGTTTGTTCCCTGTACAGTCGGATGGTTTCCTTCAATCCGTAATAGAGCGCGTCGGAGATGAGGGCATGACCGATGGAGACTTCCCTGATAAAAGGGATCTGCGCGATGAAATATCCGAGGTTCGACAGGTTAAGATCATGTCCTGCGTTGATTTCCAGACCTGCCGTTCGGGCTGCTTCGGCTGCCCGGACGAACGGCAGGATGGCGGCTTTCCTGTCTTGCGGAAAATGACGCGCATAAGGCCCCGTGTAAAGTTCTATCCTGTCGGTTCCGATGGCGGCGGCGGTTTCAATCATTTCGATCTCCGTGCCGGTGAAGATGGACGTTCGGATGCCCGCCTGTTTCATCTCTTTGACAATATCGGTGAGAAACGAACGATGGAGGATGGTGTTCCATCCGCTATCGGAGGTAAGCGCATCGACAGCATCCGGTACGAGCGTTACCTGGTGAGGTTTCACGTCCAGTACCAGTTGCATAAACCGGCTGGTCGGGTTTCCCTCGATGTTAAATTCGACGGTCAGCTTTTGGCAAAGGGCATATACATCGTCGTAGCGGATATGCCGTTCGTCCGGTCGCGGATGCACCGTTATTCCCTGTGCGCCGAATTTTTCACAGTCCATCGCCACCTGAACGAGATCGGGAATATCTCCTCCACGGGCATTGCGGATGGTGGCGACTTTATTGATGTTTACGCTGAGTATTGTGTTCATGATCGGTTAATTTCAGATTTGGGATCGTAGTGATGAGGTGGTCATCCGCCGGATTTTTTGGCTGGATAGCCGTTTTGCCGCAGCAATTGCAGTATTTTATCACGAAAATCGCCCTGTATCAATATTTCTCCATTTTTGGCAGTTCCCCCGACGCCGCATTTGGTTTTCAGTTCTTTTGCAAGCGTCGTCAAATCGGCAGTGGAGCCTGTAAAGCCTGTGATCAGTGTGACGGCTTTACCTCCTCTGTTCTTGCGATCGAGCATTACGCGCAGGTTTTGTCGGGCAGGGGGAAGTGTTTCCGGCTCTTTTTCAACATCGTAATGGTATTGAAAATCGGGATTGGTGGAATACACCACATTGATTCTGTTTCGTGACGGCTGTTTCGGCATTTTCTTCTTATCGGACAAGGGTCATTTCGTCAATCAGGTGTTTTGCACCGGCGAATTTGTCGATGATAAACAGTACGTAGCGGATATCGACGCTGATGGTGCGCTGCAAGTCGGGTTCGAACACGATGTCGCCGCTCATGGCTTCCCAGTTGCCGTCGAAAGCCAGTCCGACGAGTTGTCCTTTTCCGTTGATTACAGGGCTTCCGGAGTTTCCGCCTGTGATGTCATTGGTGGAGATAAAACAGAGCGGCAGTTCGCCCTGCCGGTTGGCATAGGGGCCGTAATCCTTCAGGGCATACAGTTCTTTCAGGCGGTCGGGCACTACAAATTCCCAATTGTTGGGATCTTCTTTTTCCATTACTCCCTGTAAGGTGGTGTAGTAATTGTAGTACACGGCGTCGCGCGGAAAATAATCCTGTATGGAGCCATAGCTGAGGCGCATGGTGAAGTTCGCGTCGGGGTACCATTTTTTTTCCGGTTCCATCGCTTGCAGTCCGGCAATGTACAGCCGGTGTCCTTTTGATTTGGCGTTTTCTGCCTCCGTTATCGCGTCCATCCATGGTAAACAGGTTTCCCGAAGCGCTTTTCCGGCCTGAAGAACGGGATCTTTCTCCAACATCTTTGCCGAAGGCTTTTGCAGGAAGGCTTTTACCTTTTCCGCATCCGTAAAGAAGGATTTAAAATAGACCTGCATGTATCGATGTATGTCGCCCCCGTATTTTTTTTCGACAGTTTGGTAGAAAGCCGGATGGTAGGCGGGCGCTATATCGTCGCGATAGAGTTGGAACATGGCTGCGGTCACATCGCGATCCAGCGCCGCATTGTAGTCTTTGTAAAAATCGTCGGTCTGTTGCCGCAGGTACTCTGTTATCAACAGCAGCCTGACATCATCCGGCTTTTTCTTTTTCAGTTCGGTCAGGAGGGAATTGAACTGTAATGAAAACATCATCAGTTCCGCCCCCTGAAAAAAACATTCGGAAACATACTGCATCGCCGTTTCAAGTTCTCCGGCCTGTTCAATTCCGGTTTTGATCATTGACAGCGCCTCGCCGCAGGTTGTTTTCCATTCCGGATGGTTTTCCAGCCATTGTATGAAATGCTGTTCCTGCTCCGCCTTTCTTTCGTACACTTTCAATCGTCGGATGCCCTGCATCATGCCAATGGCGTTTTTCCAGTAGTTGGTGGACTGCGAATATTTTGCGGCATATTTTATCCGGACGGCGTCGTTTGCCGACATGTGCTTCATCATGATTTCCTGTCTCTTACCTCTGATTTTCACCCTGTTGGGAAGTTCGTTTTTCAGCAGGTCTGTTACTTCGTAGGAGGTGGCATAGCGTTCGGTGTTGCCGGGATATCCCAGGATCATGGTAAAATCGTTTTTTTCGACGCCTTTCAGCGAAATGGGCAGGTGATGGCGCGGTTTCAGCGGTATGTTGCCCGGAGCACAGGCGGCAGGCTTTCCTGTTGAATCGGCATATACCCGGAACAGGCTGAAATCGCCCGTGTGGCGGGGCCACATCCAGTTGTCGGTGTCGGCGCCGAACTTTCCGATGGATGAAGGCGGAGCGCCCACCATGCGGACGTCGGGAAATTCTTCGTACACCAGCAGGTAATACCGGTTGCCGCCGAAAAAACTCTCCACGGAAGCCTCATACTGGTTGTCTTGTGTGACTTCTTTTTTTATGTCTCCGATTTTCTGTTTAATGGCTACCGTTCTCAACGCATCCGTCATTTCCGGAAGGCATACGCTGTCGATGCGGGCGGTCACGTCCTCAATACGGATCAGGAAAGTAACCGTCAAACCGGAAATGGGAATTTCTTCTTCCCGTGTTTTTGCCCAGAAACCGTCTTTCAGATAGTCATGTTCCGGCGAACTGTGTTCCTGTATGGAGCCATAGCCGCAATGGTGATTGGTCAGTATCAGCCCTTCGGCGGATATCATTTCGCAAGTGCAGAAACTGCCCAGCATGGCAACAGCATCTTTCAGGCTGGAATGATTGATGCTGTAGATTTGGTCGGCGGTCAGTTCGCAGCCCATTTTCTGCATTTCGCCGATGTTGAGCTTTTCCAGAAGCGGCAAAAGCCACATCCCCTCGTCGGCTTTGGATACGGATAAACAACTTGCCACGAGCGCGATACCGATAAAAATCCTTTTCATATTAATATGAATTAAAAAGAAATACAAAGATGGAGATAATTATCAGGAAATCCTATTTTTCCGCATAAAAATTGTCCGCCGTCGATGGTTTTTACATACGGGACTGATGAGTGATGGGCGAGGAATGTTCATTTTGCTTCTTTCGTTTTTCAGTTCGTTCTTCTCCGGACGTTGCACAGGATCTCCTTCACTCATCGTTGCCATTGTTCATTATCTGATGAACAGGAGTTTGGTAACTTTTGTTTTGGAGCCGTCGTTGTTGGTGCAGAAGACGAGATAGACGCCGGTAGCCACCCTTCGTCCGCGGTAGTCGCAGCCGTTCCACACGGCTTGTCCGCCGAGGGTGCGCGTTTGGTGGACGAGGTTTCCCGCCACGTCGGTGATTCTCACGTCGGCGTCTCTGATCAGGCCGGTGATGGTGATTTCGCCGTGATAGTCCGGACGGACGGGATTGGGAAAAACGTACACCCGGCCGAAATCATCGCCGGCGGCGACAGCGTCGCTACGGTAGGACTGAATACCGTAGTCCGTCGCGAAAAAGACTTCTCCGGTGAGATCGTTGATGGCAATGTCGTGTATCCTGTCGGACAGCAGCGGACTGTTGGCAGTGG
Source organism: Bacteroidales bacterium (assembly GCA_031271175.1). Classification (GTDB taxonomy): domain Bacteria; phylum Bacteroidota; class Bacteroidia; order Bacteroidales; family UBA4181; genus JAIRLS01. Next base: position 4,776 of record JAISWE010000214.1, read on the forward strand.
TGAAATGCCTCACTTCACCGGTGTTGTCTTCGTCGATGAGGAATACGCCGCCGTTTTCCGTTCCGAACCATTTGCGGTAAGCGCCGTCCACAGTGACGGAAAGCGTGTTTTCCGAACCGAGCAGGGCATACATGAAGTCCGGTTCTTCGCTTCCGTTGCGGTTGGGATGGTAGCCGCGGGTGAATCCTCCGGCAAGAATCTCTGCTGCATTGTTGTAGTACACAGGCCCCAGGTTTGTTCCCGCCCAGACAATACCGTCGGGCGTGCAGGCTATTTGGCCGATTTCGTAGGCCGGCGTTGTTCCGGTGTAGTTGTAGGGAGCGAAACCGATCGTTTTGCCGGTTTGTCCCGTTGCCACGGCATCCTTGTCGAACACCCGGATGCCGTTATGGTGCTGTGTTGTCCATATCTGTCGATGTGTGTCTTCCACGAATCTGCCCATGGGAGCGTCGCTCTTCCATGCCGATATTTTCCATTCACCGTCCAGTACGGCGGCTCGGTAGCCGTTGCTCACCCACAGTTTTTTTTCGTCATCCAGCCGGAGTCCTCCACAGGTAACGCCGTCGGCCGATGCTTCCAGCGGGCTGTTGTGGGCGTCATAATGTGCTGTCGGTACGCCGTTTTCAAAGACATAGATCCCTCCGCCCCACGATGAGACATAGTATCTGTCCGGTTTTTCCGCATCGACATCCGCATCTGTAAAGTCGTACAAGCCTTCGGGTTGCAGGTTTTCCCACTGGTTGCCCGAAAAAATGTGAAGTTCGCCTTTGCGAAGCAGGGGCTTGCCGTCATCGCTGCTGCCGCCGGTTACTGCCAGCAGTTTGCCGGCTTTGAAACGGAGGGCGGTTGCATTGTTCGACGAGGGGCCGTTAAGCAGCACCGGATACATTTCGTTAACGGAGACCCAACGGTACAAGCCTTTCCGGTTGTCGGCGACCCAGTAGCCGCCGCCGTCCGGCCATACGTCGCGGATGTCGGCGGCGCTGCCGTTCAGGGAAGTGATGATGCCGGAGAAGGTTTGCCGCGACCGTTCGCAGGCAAATACTCCCTGCGACGAGGCTACCAGCAACATCCCGTTGCCGCTTCTCATGTTGTACACGGTACCGAAAGAGAACGGCATTAACGACAGTATTTCCCCTTCGTAACGATAAAGTAAATTATTTATATCGCACATATACAGCACATTGTCGTGTGATACGATGGCTTTGAAAACCGATTGGGATGCGGGAATATTCGGTAGTTTTTCCCACGCTTCAAAATCCGTTAAAACGCGGTGTTGTGCATCCGCTCTTTTGATGCCGGCGTCGGTGGCGGCGTACAGCCATCCGGAGTGGAGGGTCAGCGCATGGACACAGACAGGAGTACCGTTGTCGCCGACGATATAGTAGTCCACCGTATGGCGTGCAGCCAGATCAAGCAGGACGATGCCGAATCCACAGGACAGGTAAGCCTGTTTTCCGTCCACATGTATATGGTTGATCCGGCGGTTGCCGTAAACCGAGTTGTGCCGGATGTCGGAAATATGTTGGATGTCCTTTCCGGCAATCAGGTCGATGCTGCCGTTGGCATATCCTACGATCAGTGTTTCGGCGGCGGGCGCATACGCCAGCGCAGTGACGCCGGCCTCGCTCAGTCCGTTGGTTTTGGTCAGTTTTTCGAGGTTACGGCTGTCGGTATCGTAGATGCAGATTCCCACACCATTGCTGCAATAGACTTTGCGTCCGGCGACGGCTACCGCTTCGGCGGTGTTCCATGACAGGTGGTCGCGCCATCCGCCTACCGGAATCTGTCCGTGGATGTCGTACAACGACAGGAGGAAGGCAGCCAGCCAAAGTAAGTATTTCCCGTTGAACGTCATGTTCCTTTCATAAACTGTGAAAAGTTTTGGAAAGCCCTTGCCCTGTGGCTGATTTTGTTTTTCTGTTCCGCTGTCATTTCGGCAAAAGTAAGATGGTGTCCGTCGGGCATGAACACCGGATCATAACCAAAGCCTTCCGTTCCGCGGGGGCTGTCGGTGATTTTCCCATTGACGACTCCCTCGAAGAGATGCGCCTTGCCGTTGCCGTCCACATAGGCAATAACGGTGCGGAAGCGCGCTTTCCGATCGGATACGCCCGATAGCTTATCAAGCAGTTTGTGCATGTTTGCCTTGGCTATTTCGTCTTGCGATCCTTCTGCTCCGGCGTAACGGGCGGAATAGACTCCCGGCTCGCCGGCCAGCGCCGCTGTTTCCAAACCCGTATCGTCTGCAAAGCAAGGTTTTCCGTAACGTTCATAGATGTAACGCGCTTTTTGCAAAGCGTTGCCTTCCAGCTCAGGCGCAGTTTCCGGAATATGGCCTGTAAAATGGATATCTTTCAGGCTCTCAACGAGAAAGCCTCCAAGCGTCATCGCCCGTACTTCCTCCAGTTTGTGAGGATTGGCCGTAGCAAAAATCAGTCTGTTATCTGATGGATTCATGATTTTTCAAAAAGAAAACGCAACAAAATTACATGAATATTCCGGGATTTACAAGCAAGGTTATCGTAATGGGGGTATTTATTCCCGACTTCGACCATGCGTCACCCTGGTGAAAACCAGCGCCACCGCAGCACCTGCGCCGAGGCGGTGGAATATCTCTGCGGAGGGTTGGTGAAAAACCGGTTAAAAGATTGTTAATAACCGGTTAAAAATTTTCATAAATTTATTTGCGCTTTTGATTTCTTCTCCCGTATATACATTCTTTTTTCATATCAAAATTTATTTTTACTTTTTTATCCCTTAATTACTAACAGCATCATCCTGTTTCGCAGAGAAAAAATAATTCACCTGCACCGGTGAATTTAAGTTATTCACCGGTGTTAATAAATTTACATTTTATGCTTTTATTCAATTCATTGACGCTATTTTTGACTGTTCATATCCGGTTAATATTTTTGATAAGTCAATGATGCAAATTTTTTCCTTTTTTTTATTCACGAATGAACATCGTATTAGAATTATTAAATTTTTTTTAAATTAAATTTATTTATTAATATATAATTTGCGTTGTGGTTATCGAAAATGGCTTTCCGGGTCGAAGTGTCTTTTTGTGCGTGTGGCATCCGATTGACCATGCCGGTTGAGCATGGTATATCTTACAAAATTACATAAAAAAAACGGATTTTCCAAGCGTGTGCGAATGAAAAAATTTTTTTACAGAGGAAAGATCGTCTTTTTATTCCGTTTCCTCTTTTTTCTCTTCTTCTTCTTTGCTTTTTTCTTCTTCAGTTGTTTTTTTGGTGTCTTCTCTGCGGAAGAACAAATCCCCGAAGCTGTTAAAATCTTCGCGGAACAGCAATCCTATTCCCTGTGTGTAGGGAGATTGTATAAAGTACTGGTCGTTGGAACGGTTGAAAGCCTTGAATTTTAATTTTCCGTTCGGAACGAGTTTGTACTCGAAAGTAAAGTCGCTTACGATGTTGCTGGATGTTTCTGCGGCTCGCATACCGCCTACCTCGTAGTCCATGCTAAAGCTCCATTTGTCTGCGTACAGGTTCATTCCGAAGTTTTGTCCTTCAATGCCGATGCCGGGATGGTATTTCACGTCCACGCCCAGGTTGCTACCGGATAGCATGTGGCTGAGCTGGTTGCTCATGACTTCGGATACGGTTGTCATCGCCATGTTTTCCACTTTCAGGGAACCGGCGGCGTTGTCGTTGCTCTGTTTGATGGACGGATCGACGTAAAAACGTCCCATGATCATCAGCCAGAGAAACTGTTTCGTCAGTTCTTCGTCGGTGTTGGTGGCTGCGCTCAGGAAAGAGCGTACTTCCTGTTGCGCATTGGGCATGTTGATTTCGAAACGTATGTTGGGATCGGTCAGGGTATTGCTAATAAAAAGCACGCACTCTACCGGCGCTGAATTTTTGGCGCCGCTTTCCTTGCTGGTCCCCATCAGGTCGGACAGGGGCGCTTTGGTGGTGTACTTGGCTTTCAGGTTGAGCAGGGCATTGAGCGGGTCTCCGTTCCAGGTGATCATGCCTCCCTTTTCGATAAAGAATTTTTTGTTGATCACATTGCGAAGGGTAAAAAGGTAGTCGCCCTGGTCAACGATATACGAACCGAACATGTCGAAATGGTTGTTACCAATGTTAAACGAGAGCGTGCCGGAGCCTTTTGCCTTCATGATGTCGCCGATTTTCGAGTCGAACACAAGTTGTACTTCTGCGGAAGGCGTCACGTCCAGATTGAGATTAATGTCCAGCGTTTGTTTTTGTTCTTCTTCCGCAGTTACCGGTCGTCGCCGCCTGAAACTGTACAGTTTTTTCTGCGATCGGGGAGTATGATCTAAAAATGTGATGAACGAGGTCTGTTCCGCTTCGTCGGTGGAATTGACGGGAATATAGAACTGCGTGTTTTTCTCTGTTTTTGCGTAAATTTTCATGTTCATGCTGTTGGGGTCGCCTTTGATGTGCATGTTTCCGCTTATAAATCCTTTGCCGTAGAAGAAACTGTTGTCTTTCAGGGTGGTGTTGAGTACTTCTATGTGGTCGGCGTTGATATTGATGTCGATTTTCGGAAGGCGCAGGTTTTCAACGGCAATGCTTCCGTTCATTTTACCGGTGTTGCCGAGACGGTCGAAAAGTTGTATGTCTTTTAGTTTAAATATGTTGTCGGATACGGTTGATTTTCCGGAGAAATGATAGCGTGTTTTGGTGTAATCAACTGTTAAGCTCGTGTTTTGAAATTCTATTTCTCCGTTGATCAGCGGATGGGAAATGGTTCCGACCAATTGTAAATCGCCGGCCAGTTCTCCTTCCGCCTGGGTAAAGATGTTTTCGACATAGGGCTGGAAAATAACTGCCGGTATTTTTTGAAGGCGGACGTCGAAATGGAGCGATTCATCCGAAGTGTTGTAGTGGCCGTCGATCAAAAGCGTCTGGAAATGTTCTCTTACGGATGCTATTCTTACTTTCACTTTTTTCGCCGACGAATTCCATGCGGCCGATAAGTCGGTATTGCCGAAGGTGCCGTTATTGATGGAGAAATCGTCCACATTCATGTTGGCTGTCATGATAGGAACATTAAACAGATTAGAGAGGAGTATTTTTCCGTTGGCGGTACCTCCGAAGGTGAGGTTTCCGGATGGCACGTTGACATTTGAAAAGTTTAGGTTCTTGACGGCGACTGTCAGTCCGTCTTCATCGCGCCGAGATATGGCTCCGGAGATATTGATTTCCTGTTTTTCTTTTTTGAGTGAAAAGTTCCGGATTTTAATTACGGACGAGTCGATGGATATGCCGTCGTGCGTGATGTCCCATTTGTGTCCCGACAAATAGGTTTGTCCCGGCAGGGAGGTAATGCTGACGGTGGGAACGGTTTTTTCCTCCCGTCGCGTGAAGACGATATTGGAATGGAGGTTTCCCTTGTTGAGGATCGAATCCCAATTGTTCCATCTTATGTCCAGAACGGTATTGTCGGAATGGGTGTTGGTGAGAATGGTCAGGTTTTCGAGGGTGATGTTGCTGTTCGGCCTGAATGCGCGGCATCCTATTTCGACAATGAAAGCCGAATCTTCGCAGGCGCCGCTGGCATAGAAGCCTTGCCATCTTTTCCCGTTGAGCGACATTCGGGGTACGTTCAGGACAAAACGGACTTCTTTTTGAGAAGGATTATATATTCCTTCCAATTTTGTACCCTTCGCGACGTAAAATTCGTTCAGGAAGAAATTCGTAAGTTTCTCTGTGTTCACTAATTCGGCTTCAAACCGGAAGCTGTTTCCCGAAGTTGTTTCCGGCCGGATGGATGATAACCCCCACGAAGGCGCGTAGTTTTTGACTAATGCGATAAATGATTCGGGAAGTTTCAGGAACTGGTAGTGTCCCCATACTTCGGCGTTGAAGATGTCCGAACGGAGTACGAACCGGTTGGTGTCCCTGATGGCTTTGGTAAAGATAAGCAGATCGTTGATTTCCAATTCGTTTCCTTGTCGGCGGATCAGTGAATTTTTAAGGTTGAGGTCTCCCATGATATTGTCGATGTTGGTGCCTGAGAAATCGGCTGTGATTTTGAACGAGAGGAACGCCGAAGTGTCGGACGACAGGCTGAGCCGGTGCAGCCGGGCGCGATCGACATCTGCCCGGAAATTGAAATGGGGCATGTTCGGATGCGTCATGTCCACTTTTCCCGCAAAGTCTATTTTGACGTTCGGTTCGTCGATTTTCAGTTGTCCGTCGTAGGTGCGGTTATTGACGGTTCCGTTGATGTCAATGCCATGATAGTTATAGCCTTTCAAGAATATTTTATTGATAAGTCCCTTGACATTAGCGCTGATTTTGTCCGGGCCGGAGGCCATTCCTTCCACTTCTCCTTCCATGGTCATCCTTCCGATGGAAGGAGTGTTCAGCAGTTCTCCCAGATGAAATTCGTCTGTTGTCAATGTTCCGTGAAAGGTAAAGCTCGTGTCGATTTTGGATGTTGCGACCGGTTTGATGGACAGGTCGGTGGACAGGTTTCCGAGATTGGTACTGAAAGTGCCGTAGGTAACAAAATCGTCGAAAAAGCCTGTAAAATTGCCGTAGAAGTTGAGTTCCGTCAATTCGTGCATGGTTTTGGGGAGTCTTACAAAGCCTGTTTGAGAACGTTTGAGCCGGATTTGTTCGATGTCGGCAGGGCAGGTTCTAAAATGGCGAATATCGGCGTAAATAAATGTGCTTCGCACTTCGGGCAGTCCTTTGAGGTCAAAGTTGCAGTCTATTTCGGTCATACTTCCGGAGGAGAAATGGATATCCTCGCCTTTCATGTTGTCCACCGTTCCCGAGATTTTACCGCTGATACAGGCGAAATCCCGATAATCTTCGAACAGCGGCGCGAAATAGGACAATTCGTCTATTTTGGTACTCGAAGAGGCGATGTCTATCGCCATTTTCACTTTCGAAATAAAGCCGCCGTCGCTGAAATCCTGAAACGAGTTGAAGTTGAACGACACATTGTCTGCTTTGACTTGCGATCCGTCCGTAACAAACCGTATGTTACGGAACGAAAGGTTATGACGGTTGACCATGAAATCCATGCTCAGGGAGTGTACGTTGAGGCCGCACTGTTCCTCGCATGAAAGGTTTCTTACGTGGAAAAGGACGCCGTAATCGGGCGATTCGCCCAGCCGGAAATCGGTTGCATGAAGGTTGATGCGGGCTACGCTGAGCGAGGCATAGTCCATCCCGAAAGGTTTATCGAAGGTTTTGGTGGGATTGCAAAAAGAAAAGTAGCAATCGTTCAACTGGATGGAACTGATCACGAAGTTCCATCGAGGTTTATTGTCGGTGGTATCCTTTGATTTCAGTTTGTCCACGATGAATTTGAGGTTGATTTCGTCTCTGTTGGGGTCGTAGGCGAGATGAATGGAGGCGCGATTCAGTTGAACCTTGCGGAGCGCAATTTTATGCGATGTGAACGACAGGAGGTTAAGGCGAACAATCAGTTCGGGCGCGTGAAGGATGGTATCTCCGTACAAGTCGGTTACATTGAAGTTTTGCAGTGTCAGCCGGTTGAACGACGAAAAGCGAACATGCTCCACCGTTACTTCATTGCCAAGTTCTTCCGACAGCCAAACCGTTACTTTTTGAGCTATCCTGTTCTGAAAACTTTCGCTATTGCCAATCAATATCATGGCTGTCGGTATGGATAACACCGATAACAAGATGATCAGTCCTATATGTTTTAACTTTTCGATACTTCCGAACTTTTTAAATTACTTACAAAAATCAGACATTTTTTTTTAAATACAAAGGAAAATCTTTCTTAAAATCAAATTGATCTTTCATTTTTCCAAAATAAACACTAATTTTACGGTTTTTACGGTGGGAAAGAAATTTCTTGTCCGTTAGATGGTAATATATTATGATTCAAAGGATTCAAAGTATTTTTTTATTGGTTTCGTTCTGTTTGATGGTATCCTTGTTTTTTGTTCCCGCGGTGGAATTGGCATCGGGCGAAATCTTGTATCACTTTAATTTGAAGGGCTTTGCTTCGGAAAACGGTGAAGCGATAGACCGTCAATGGTCGCTGACGCTGTTCGGCATCCTGGTTTGCCTGCTGAACGGCCTTATTATTTTTATGTACCGTAGCCGGGTGCTGCAAATGCGACTGTGCATCTACAATATGATACTCATCATCGGGATGGCTGGAGTTTGCCTGTATATCGTCCGGATGAGTCCCAAAGACGCCGTTTATTATCATCTGCCCGTTGTTTTTCCTGCAATAGCCGTCATTTTACACTATCTGGCTTTTCGCAGCATCCGCAAAGACGAACTGATGGTACAGGCTTTGAGTCGTTTACGCTAATCGATAGATGTCATGGGTTTATTCAAGACATTACTGTTCCTTTTACTTGTTTACTTGATTTATAAGGCATTAAAATTAATACTTCCCATTCGCCGGTATATAAAGGAAGTCAATGCAAAGATGCGGCATGAAGAGGCGTTGCGCGGGAAACGGATGGAAAGGGAAGGTGAAGTAACCGTCAATTACGCGCCCGAACAAAAAAAGGATATAGGGAAAAATGAGGGTGATTATGTTGATTTTGAAGAAATAAAGAAATAAAGATATGGAGATGTTGAAAAAAATAGCGCCTCACGCAATAGCCATCGTGGCGTTTGCTGTGGTGTCTCTTGTTTATTTTAGTCCGCTGCTGGAAGGGAAGCGGATCAAGCAGTACGATATCGAACAGTACGGCGGAGCGGCCAGGGAAATTGCCGATTTCAGGGATGAAACAGGTGAGGAGCCGTTGTGGACTAATTCCATGTTCGGCGGTATGCCGGCGAACCAGATTTCCGTGCAATATCACAACAACTGGACGGTGTACCTTGCCGTCATTTTCGATTTCCGGCTGCCGATGCCTGCTTCTTTCCTGTTTGCCGCTTTTTTGGGATTCTACATCGCGCTGCTCTGTTTCAGGGTGAATCCCTGGTTGAGCATCATCGGCGCCTTTGCTTACGGGCTTTCCGCTTATTTCCTGATTATCATCGGAGCAGGACACAATACCAAAATGCGGGCATTGACTTTTCTTCCTCCCATCATCGGCGGCGTTCATCTGGCCTTCCGGGAAAAGAAAATCCGGCTGGGCGCCATCATTACCTGCTTGACGCTGGCGTTGCAAATACGTGTCAATCATTTCCAAATTACTTACTATACCGGCTTTATCGTTCTGATATACATGATTTTTGAAATAACCGGCGCCATCAGGAAACGACAGTACCTGCCGTTTATCAAAGCTTCCGGTGCATTGTTGCTGGCGGTTGCGCTGGCGGCAGGGCTTAATATCACCAGCCTTCTACTCACGGCAGAATATACGCCCTATTCAACGCGGGGCGCTTCGGAATTGAGCAATACCGACGGCGATAAAACAAAAGGACTGGACAAAAGCTACATCCTCAACAACTACAGCTATGGCATCGCCGAAACCATGAACCTGTTTATTCCCAACTTTGTCGGCGGCGCGTCGGCAGGCCCGGCGAACAGGAATACGCCGTTTTATAAAGCATTGGAAGAAAAAAATATTCCAAAACAGGAAATTGCCAAATACACCAAATATGTACCGCTTTACTGGGGCGGACAGGATGGAGGCACTTCAGGGCCTGTATATATCGGGGCGGTGATGGTGTTCCTGTTTGTGTTGGGCTTGTTTGTAGTGAAAGGCAGCATCAAATGGTGGCTGCTGTCGGCCACCGTCGTATCCGTCGTGCTGGCCTGGGGCAAACACTGCATGTTGATTTCCGATTTTTTTATCGACTTTTTTCCGGGCTACAATAAATTCAGGACGGTTTCCATGATCCTGGTCATCGCCGAATTTACGGTTCCGCTGCTGGGCATACTTGCCGTAAAAGAATTGCTGGAAGGCAGGATTTCCGCCGAGACAAAAAAACACGCCATCAAAAAAAGTCTGTACATCACAGGAGGGATAGCCTTGTTTTTTGCTGTTTTTCCGGGCTTACTGTTCAATTTCACTTCTCCGGCAGACAACAGCATAGCCGCCGAAAATCCCGACTGGCTCATGACCGCCCTGTACGATACCCGCGAATATATTCTCCGCATGGATGCCTTGCGCAGCCTGTTTTTCACGACGGCCGCCGCCGCCGTACTCTGGTTGGGGATAGCGGGAAAACTCAAAACCGCATCGGGCGGACTGCTCCTTGCAGCGCTGATCATCATTGACTTGTGGACAGTGGACAAACGCTATCTCAACAACGACAAGTTTGTTGCGGCAAAGGAAGTTGTCCGCCCCAAGCCATCCGTCGCCGATGAATACATCCTTAACGACAAAAACCTCGATTACAGGGTACTGAATCTATCCAACCCTTTCAACGACGCCCTAACTTCCTATTTCCACAAATCCATCGGCGGCTATCACGGTGCAAAGATGAAACGCTATCAGGAACTGATCGAACACCGGCTTTCGGAAGAAATCAGTACGGTGATCACCAACATACAATCCGTGAAAACCATGCAGGATTTTTCAAACCTCCTTTCGAAATGTCCGGGATTAAACATGCTCAATACGCGCTATATCATCATCAATCCCGGCCATCCGGCATTGAACAATCCCGCCGCACTGGGCAACGCATGGCTGGTACGGGAGATCCGCCGGGTCAACAATGCCGATGAGGAAATAGCCGCTCTTGCAAACTTTGATCCCGCCCGGGAAGCCATTATCGACAAACGTTTCGAGCCGCTGCTGAAGGATTTTTCCATCACCGCCGATTCCGCGGCGCAGATTCGCTTAACCGCCTATCAGCCCAACCGCCTGACGTATGAATACTCCGCTGCGGCTCCGCAGCTGGCGGTATTTTCCGAAATACACTACGACAGGGGATGGCAGGCTTTCATCGACGGACAGCCGGCGCCTCATTTTCGCGCCGATTATGTTCTCCGCGCAATGACGCTTCCCGAAGGAACGCACCAAATCGAATTTCGATTCGAATCCCACACCTATCTCAAAGGCGAAAAAATCTCCCTGGCCAGTTCCATCCTACTGGTTTTACTGCTGCTGGGCAGCGTCGCCGACTATTTTGTAAAAAGAAAAAAACAGGCATGAACCGTAGCACTTCCATCGTTTTCCATTTATTGCTCATCAATATATTGTTGTTTGCCGTCACTTATTTCTGGCGGTCGGGCAACAATCCCCTGATAGAATATCTGGCATTATATTATCCGGAATCTTCTCATTTTAAGCTTTATCAATTTGTCACCCACATGTTCATGCACGGCGGCTTTTCCCACATCTTTTTCAATATGTATGCCTTGTGGATGTTCGGCACAGCGATAGAATCCGTGTGGGGAGGCAAACGTTTTCTGTTTTACTACTTTTTTACGGGATTAGGCGCGGCAGCCCTGCATACGCTTGTCAATGCCCTTGTTTTTAAAGGCATGAACGCCGAAATGATCGCCTTTAGCAACACGCCTTCGCCCGAACTGTTCCAGCAGTTCATCGAAGCCCATGCGGAAAAAGGCTTTTCCGGCCAGTTTTTAGCCGTGTGCAACGGCTTGTTCTCCGAATGGTCGGATGCCCCCGAAAACGCGGCTTATGCCGATTCCGCCCTTGCGCTCATGCGGCGTGTCATTGCCGGATTGATGGACATTCCTACGGTCGGCGCATCGGGAGCCGTTTTCGGCTTGCTGCTCGCTTTCGGGATGATGTATCCCAATACGCGCCTGATGATTATCTTCCTGCCCATCGCCATCAAAGCCAAATGGTTTGTGCTGATATACGGCGCCATTGAACTTTACCTGGGCTTTTCCCAACCCGGAAGCAGTATTGCCCACTTTGCCCACATCGGCGGAATGTTGTTCGGGTACCTGTTGATACGATTCTGGATTTACAGGGCGAGGAACAGCCGAAATTGAACTTTAAAAATAAACAATAAATAGCAGATATCATGTTTTCAGGAATAGTTGAAGAAGCGGCAACCGTAGTTGCTGTTGAAAAAAATCAGGACAACATTGACCTTACAATGAAATGTTCGTTCGTGAACGAGTTGAAAATAGACCAAAGCGTAGCGCACAACGGCGTCTGCCTTACAGTGGTAAGGCTCACCGACACCACCTACACGGTAACGGCCATCAGGGAAACGCTGGTCAAGTCGAACCTCGGACTGCTGAAGCCGGGTGACAAGGTGAATCTCGAACGCAGCATGTTGCTCCATGCCCGTCTGGACGGCCACATGGTGCAGGGACATGTGGATCAGACCGCTGAATGTACATCGGTAGAAACGGCCGCCGGAAGCTGGTATTTCACCTTCCGTTACGACAGCTCGAAAGGCAACCTGACAGTGGAAAAAGGCTCTGTCTGCGTCAACGGAGTGAGCCTGACGGTGGTAAACTCACAGGAAGGATCCTTCCAAACAGCCATCATTCCCTACACCTATGAGATCACCAATTTCCACGAAATACAGCCCGGAACCGTCGTCAATCTGGAATTTGACATCATCGGCAAATACGTCGCACGAATCCTGCAAGCCATGGACTTGAAACCCAACCTCGGCAAACTGGAGTGATTCACCCTACAAACAATGAAGCTGAACGAAAGCCCCCTTTTGTCCGTCACAAAGTAAGCAATCCAAAAATTATTGTCTATGCAAAACCAAAAACACCTTCTGTCTTCGGTTTACGAAAAATATGTCGATTCGCTTTTCTCTTACGGATGCAAATTTACGGGGGACAGGGAAACCATAAAAGATTGCATCCATGACGTATTTGTAAAACTGTATGAAAAAGAAGAGATTATCTCCATTCGAAACCTGAAATACTATTTGCTGCGGATGCTTAGGAACCGTATTTCGGACAAACTCACCGAAATGCAACGCTGGCACGAATTGGACGAAAACGGCTTTTCTCTTCTGCAGCCCTCGGGCGAAGACTGCTATATAGAAGATGAAAAAACCGTGCAGATGAAACAATATATGGAAAAACTGTTCGAGCATCTCACCGGCAAACAGAAAGAAGCGGTATATCTTCATTTTATGGAAAAAATGGATTATGACGACATCGGACAACTACTGGGAATGAACCACCAGTCGGTCAAAAATCTTGTTCACAGAGCATTGTTGCGGTTGAGGGAACGGATGGGAGACAAACCGTCGTTTATTTTGTTGCTGCTGATACACCGCGCTATCCGGTAGATCAAAAAACCTGACACTGTCAAAGTCCCGCAGAAATTGAAAATTGAAAATTGAAAATTGAAAATTGAAAACGATGCGGGCGATACAAGGATACAAGGGTGGCGGCGCAGGCAGCGTCCCCTTGTCCCCCTTGTCCCAAAAAATTGAAAATTGAAAATTGAAAATTGCAGGAGGGGAACGCAAGACAGCGACCAAGTCCCGCAGGGACGATACTTTATTAACCGTATGCTTTAGCTTACGGCCGAGCAGTCACATCATCGACCAAGTCCCGCAGGGACGATACTTTATTAACCGTATACTTTAGCTTACGGACGAGCAATCCCAAAAAAACGCACTCCACAGGGCTGCATCCTATTCTGAAACAGCGGACTTCCCATGACCGGCATCTTTTTTTTCAAAATTTTTGTTGGAAAGTGAGTACGCAAAACATTTTTTTCCGTCTTATAAGAAACAATTTATAGCAATACGTTTTGATCATCCGAAAATGAAGACCGTTCGTAATCAAGAAGAAGAACAGATATTGGAAAAATACCGGCAAGCCGCATTTGACGGTATTTGGGAAGAAGAAAAGAAGACGCTTTGGCGACGGATAGAACATACCGTCAGCCGCCGTTTCTTTCTGCGGTATTATCCGTGGGTGGCGGCAGCAAGCGTTGCGCTGTTGCTGGGAATGGGCTACTGGTGGCTGTCGGATGCCGGAAGCGCGCCCGAACAACTTGCAGCATGGCAAATCGTCCGGACGGAGGCGCAACAGCGACAAAAAATCACGCTCCCCGACTCATCCGTTGTCTGGCTCAATGCCAACAGCTGTCTGGAATATCCCGACTGTTTCGCCGACAATGAACGTACCGTCAGGCTCAACGGAGAAGCCTATTTCGAAGTAAAAGAGGATCTCGTCCTGCCGTTTGTCGTACGCACGGAAACAGTGACCGTGAAAGTGCTGGGAACGGTCTTTAATCTGGCGGCATACCACGGCGATGTGGAAACCGTCGCTACCCTCCTGAAGGGAAAAATCGCCGTACATACCTCCTATGAGCAAAAACCGGAGACCCTGACGCCCAACCGGCAGGCAGTGTACCGGAAGGACACCCATTCCCTCACCGTATCCGCCGTGAATCCGGAAACCTACACTTCATGGATCAACGGCTACTATAAGTTCAACAATATGTCTTTCGCACAAATAGCCAAACAGTTTGAGAAATGGTACGGCGTCGCTTTCGTTTTCGAAAGCGAACAGTTGAAAGCCATGACTTACACCGGTACCTTCCTGCAAGAACAGCGCCTCGAAACCATACTGATGCTTTTGCAGGAACTGAACGCATTTAAGTATAGAATAGAAAACCACCAAATATATGTTTCACCATAAAAACCATAGCGCCATGAAAACTTAAACAAACCAGATAAAAAACCGGAACGGTATGGTACACCGTTCCGGAAAAGCGTTTTTCAATCCGTTGCTCCCCGCCCCTGTACGAGAAAGCCGGAGGCAACCATAGTAATTAAAAAACATTCAAATGTATGTATTATTTTCAAATTTTTCAAAAACCAAAAAAGAAAAAATCCATTTGGTTCAAAAAAACAGGTAAAATCATGAGACTTTCATTTGTCTTTTTAGCAGTCGGCATGTTACAGCTTTCTGCGAAAGCCGTTTCACAGCGATTGTCGTTTGAATTTATTCAGGTAGAACTGAAAGAAGCGATCCGGCAAATCGAACATCAAACGGAATATCTGTTTTTGTACAACGCCGGAGAAATTGACGACCGGTCAAAGATAGATCTCCACATGAAAAACAAAACGCTCACAGAAGTGCTTGATAAAATGCTGGAAAACACCTCTGTGGAGTATTTCATTCGGGATCGGCACATCATCCTGAAAGCGAAAGGGCAGCATCCGGCGCAAAGTGTGTCCGTTGCACAACCGGCTAACGTCGTTGCCGGCGTGATTACCGACGAAAACGGCGAACCGATGGCGGGAGCCGCCATACAAATACAGGGTAGTACACGCGGGGTAACAACAGACAGAAATGGTAGTTTTTCCATCAGCGTAAAACCGGAAGACGTGCTGGAAGTCTCGTTTGTCGGTTACGAAACACAAACCGTTACGGTGGGCGAACGAAAAGTGATCGCCGTGCAGCTTCAACCCAAAGCCGACGAACTGGAGGAAGTCACCATTGTGGCTTTCGGCAAACAGAAGAAAGAGAGCGTGATCGGTTCCATTACCACCGTCAGTCCCGCCGACCTGAAAGTGCCTTCCAGTAACCTGACCACCGCTTTTGCAGGACAGATGGCAGGCGTGATTGCCTACCAGCGTTCAGGCGAACCGGGCGCCGACGACGCGGACTTCTTCGTTCGCGGGATCACCACCTTTGGCGGACGACGCGAACCGCTCATCCTGATTGACAACGTCGAGTTGAGCAAAACCGACCTTGCCCGCCTGCAGCCCGACGACATCGCCTCGTTCTCCATTATGAAAGACGCTACCGCAACCGCCCTCTACGGCGCGCGCGGCGCCAACGGCGTCATTCTCGTCACCACCAAACAGGGGACGGAAGGCCCGGCGCGCATATCGGTACGTGTCGAAAACTCCCTCTCTGCGCCCACCCGAAAAGTGGAATTAGCCGACCCCGTAACATGGATGCAGTTAGCCAACGAAGCCGTGTTGACGCGCAATCCGATGGGCGCCGATGTGTATTCGCAGGAGAAGATAGACAACACGATTTCCGGGCGCGACCCCCTGCGCTATCCCGCCAATGACTGGATGGATATGCTGATACGCGATGTCACCACCAGCCAGCGTTACAATATGAGCATCAGCGGGGGCGGGGCTGTGGCGAGATATTATGTGGCCGCTGCGTTAAACCATGACAACGGGATCATAAAAGTGGATGACCGGCAGAATTTCAACAACAATATCAGCAACAATTCCTATTCGGTGCGCTCGAATATTGAACTGCGGCTTACCAAAACCACCAACCTGAATGTCCGCGTGAGCGGGTCGTTCGACGATTACAGCGGACCGCTTGCCGGCGGCAGCGATCTGTTCAATTCGATTGTCAAGTCGAACGCAGTAGAATTTCCTGCGTATTTCCCGAAAACCGAAGAAACGCAGGACATCAACCACATCTTTTTTGGAAACAAGGAAGGACGCTACATAAATCCTTACGCCGAATCGCTGAAGGGGTACAAGGAGCGCAACCGCTCGCAACTGCTGGCACAGCTGGAACTCAACCAGAAGCTTGACTTTATTACCGAAGGGCTGTCGGCGCGGGGAATGATGAATATTTCGCGCCTTTCGCAGTTTGCCGTCAGCCGCTTTTACACGCCTTTCTGGTACGAGATATCAAGGTACGATTATAATACCAAAAAATACGCGCTGACCAATACCAATCCAACGAGCGGTACCGACTGGCTGGATTACCGCGAAGACGAGCGCGCCGTCAACGCCACCTTCTATGCCGAAGCCATGGCCAACTACAACCGTACCTTCGGCGATCACAGCGTGAGCGGCTTGTTGGTGGGCATTGTCCGCAGTTCGCTCGACGCGCCGGCAGGGACGCTGCAAATGTCGCTGCCCTACCACAACCTCGGGCTGTCGGGACGGTTTACATACGCCTTTGCCAGCCGCTATTTCACCGAATTTAACTTCGGCTACAACGGATCGGAACGCTTTGCCAAGTCGCAACGATGGGGCTTCTTCCCTTCCGCAGGCGCAGCCTGGAACATCGCCAACGAAGCCTTCTGGGGAAACCTGAAAGAAACAGTCAATGTACTGAAACTGCGCTATTCCTACGGATTAGTAGGCAACGACGAGATCGGCAGCGCCTACGACAGGTTCTACTACCTTTCCGAGGTGGATATGAACAACGGTGACAGGAGCTATACCTTCGGCAGAGAACTCACCAACGACAAAAACGGAATATATATTTCCCGCGACGCCAATCCCGACATCACCTGGGAAATATCCCGCAAGCAAAACTATGCCATGGAAATCGAACTCTGGCAAAGCAGCCTGAAACTGATTGCCGAGTATTTCCGTGAAAAGCGCGTCAATATCCTGATGGCGCGCAGTTACATACCCAGCACCATGGGATTGAGTTACACCCTGCGGTCGAATGCGGGC
>JAISWE010000006.1 GCA_031271175.1 Bacteroidales bacterium
GAAACGATGGAGAGCGCGTCGGCGTAGGAACTCATGTCGGTGAGCAGCACCAGTACCTTCTCGTTTCTGTCCACCGCGAAATATTCGGCGGCGGTCAGCGCCATGTCGGGGATGAGCAGACGTTCCACCGGCGGGTCTTCGGTGGTATTCACAAAACTGATGATGCGTTCGAGCGAACCGGCGTTGCTGAACACATTTTTGAAATACAGATAGTCGTCGTTGGCAAGCCCCATGCCACCGAGAATGATTTTGTCCGTTTCGGCACGCAGCGCCACCGTTGCCATGACTTGATTAAACGGCTGGTCGGGGTCGGCGAAGAAGGGTATCTTCTGACCGGTCACCAGCGTATTGTTCAGGTCGATGCCTGCGATGCCGGTGGCAATCAGTTCCGAAGGCTGTTTGCGGCGCACCGGATTGACCGACGGGCCGCCTATTTCGCGTTCTTCGCCTTCAGGGGCTGCTCCTCCGTCAATCGGATCGCCAAAGGCGTTGAAAAAACGTCCTGCCAGTTGCGCGCCCACTTTCAGCGTCGGCGCCTTGCCCAGAAACACTACCTCGGCGTTGGTGCGGACGCCTTCCGTGCCCCTGAACACTTGCAGGGTCACTTCGTTGCCGTTGATTTTCACCACCTGCGCCAGCGCGCCGTCCACCGTCGCCAGTTCATCGTAGCCTACACCGCCGGCTTCCAGCGTACAGGTCGCCTTCGTAATGCGGCTTACCTGCGTATATATCTTTTGAAATGCTTTTGCCATAATCTCAATTATTTATTCCTGCTTGCAAAGTTAGCATAAAATTTCCGATTACACAAAACGGATAAAAATGACATGCAAATTTATAGCTGAAAGATACCTGATTTTTTTTGAAATACGTTAATACGCTGAATTTTTATCCTTATCTTCGCCATTCCGGCGATGAGCAGTGTCTCGAACTGTTTGATAGTAGTTTGTATGCGATTGATAATAACCTGAAGATGAAAAAATGTTTGTATTTCATCCATCAAATCATTACTTTTGCGGCGTTTTAATCGGTCCGGTAGCTCAGCTGGATAGAGCAACAGCCTTCTAAGCTGTGGGTCGTGGGTTCGAATCCCGCTCGGATCACCAATAAAAATTACAAATAGATGAAGCAAACCATATTTGACAAGATTTGGGACAGTCACGTAGTGAAACGTATTGAAGAAGGGCCGGACGTATTGTACATCGACCGTCATCTGGTGCATGAGGTCACCAGTCCGCAGGCATTTGCGGGAATTGACCGGCGCGGGGTCGGGGTAGCCCGTCCGGGGCAGACGTTTGCCGTATGCGATCACAACGTACCTACGCTCAACCAGCATTTGCCCATCCAAGAGGAACAGTCGCGCATACAGGTGGACACGCTGTCCCGGAACGCCACCCGCCACAAGCTAACCTATTTCGGGCTGGGCAATCCCAAACAGGGCGTGGTACATGTGGTGGGTCCCGAATTGGGCATTACCCTGCCGGGCATGACCATCGTATGCGGGGACAGCCATACCTCTACGCACGGAGCCTGCGGCAGCATCGCTTTCGGCATCGGCACCAGCGAAGTGGAGATGACGCTTGCCTCTCAGTGCATTATGCAGCCGAAGCCCCAAAAGATGCTCATCGAAATCAACGGACAGTTGGGCAAATACGTCACCGCAAAGGACTTGGTGCTTTACCTCGTTGCGCAGTTGACGGCCGGCGGCTGCACGGGCTATTTCATCGAATATGCAGGCTCCGCCATCCGCAGTCTCGACATGGAAGGGCGGATGACCGTGTGTAATATGAGCATCGAAATGGGCGCGCGTGGCGGTCTGATTGCCCCCGACGAAAAAACGTTCGCCTATTTCGAGGGACGCGAATACGCCCCCAAAGGCGCCGAATGGGAGAAAGCCGTCGCCCGCTGGGCAATGCTGAAAAGCGACGAAGACGCAACATTCGATAAGACCTGCGTTTTCGACGCCTCCGACATCGAACCGATGATTACTTACGGCACCAATCCCGGCATGGGCATGAAAATCACAGACCATATTCCCACCGGCGAAGAATTGAACGGTACGGACAAAATCACCTTCAACAAGGCACTGCAATACATGGGATTCCAACCCGGTCAACTGCTCGCGGGACATCCCGTACAGTATGTGTTCCTGGGCAGTTGCACCAACGGGCGCATCGAAGATTTCCGCGCTTTCACCGATTTTGTGAAAGGCAGGCAGAAACATCCGGAAGTGGTTGCATGGCTGGTGCCGGGATCCGGGAGCGTGGCACGCCAAATTCGTGCCGAAGGATTGGACAGGACGCTCGAAGCTGCCGGTTTTGAACTGCGTCAGCCCGGATGCTCTGCCTGTCTGGCTATGAACGAGGACAAAGTGCCGGCCGGCAAATATGCCGTATCCACCTCCAACCGTAATTTTGAGGGACGGCAAGGCCCCGGTTCCCGTACCTTGCTGGCCGGCCCGCTGGTTGCCGCCGCCGCTGCCGTCACCGGAAAAGTGGCCGACCCGAGGGAATTATAAAAAGTGCTCCGGCGCCGACAGGCGATAAGGTTTTTATCCTGTCAAAAATACCCTGCGACTTTTCTGTCTTCCATAGCTGTTTCCGACCGTTTATCGTCGGCGCGTCCTCCCCGTTCGGTGATGCGCGTGGCGGCTATCTCGTCGATGATGTCTTCGAGGGAAGTGGCCTTGGACAGTGTCAGTCCCGTACAACTGATGTCACCGATAGTACGGCAGCGTACTTGCCTGATTTCCACTTTTTCATCTGGTTTGAGTTTCATGCAGGGATCGACGGCCAGCCACTGTCCGTCGCGAAGAAACACCTTTCGTTCGTGTGTATAGTAAATACTTGGCATTTCGATGTTTTCCCTGTAGATGTACTGCCATACGTCCATTTCCGTCCAGTTGCTGATGGGAAACACACGAAAATGCTCGCCGATGTTCTTTTTTCCGTTAAAGATGTTCCATAATTCGGGGCGCTGGTTTTTGGGATTCCACTGTCCGAATTCGTCGCGATGCGAGAAAAAGCGTTCTTTGGCGCGTGCTTTTTCTTCGTCGCGTCGTGCGCCGCCGATGGCTGCATCGAACTTGTATTTTTCAATGGTATCAAGCAGTGTTACGGTTTGTAGTTTGTTGCGGCTGGCATAGTAGCCGGTTTCTTCCTTCACGCGTCCGGTATCGATAGATTCCTGCACGGAACCGATGATAAGCGTCGCACCCAGTTTTTTTACCATTGCGTCGCGATACTCGATGGTTTCGACAAAATTATGCCCCGTGTCGATATGTACCAGCGGAAACGGTATTTTCAACGGATAAAACGCTTTGTATGCCAGAAAGGTGGCTACAATGGAATCCTTGCCGCCCGAAAAAAGAAGTGCAGGACGTTCAAACTGTGCCGCTACTTCACGCAACACGTAAATGGATTCTGCTTCAAGTTCTTTTAAATGTGTGAGTTTGTACTTACTCATTTAGTTTTGATATTTATCATTTTCTTTAACTGAATGCTCCCGAAAGATATTTTTTGGTCAGTTCGTGTTGAGGGTGATTGAAAACCTGATCGGCATTGCCTGTTTCGATGATTTCGCCCAGATACATGAATATCACATAGTCGGCGATGCGCAAGGCCTGCCGTAAGGTGTGCGTCACCATGATGATGGAATAGTTTTGTTTCAGCTTCATGAACAGTTCTTCGATGATTTTGCTCGAAATGGGATCGAGAGAGCTGGTGGCTTCGTCGGCAAGGATAAACTGAGGCTCTACGGCCAGACTTCTGGCCAGACACAATCGTTGTTGCTGCCCGATCGACAATCGTACCGCCGGCGTCCGCAGCCGATCTTTCACTTCTTCCCACAATCCTGCCGCTTCGAGATAATGCTTTACTATCAGTTTCAGTTTTCTCCGGTTACGGATGCCGTGAATGCGACATCCATAAGCAATATTATCGAAGATAGACATCGGAAGGGGGCAGGGGCGTTGCGAAATCAGCCCCATTTTACGCCGTAGCCGCGTAATCTCGGCGCCGCTGCCGATGATGTCTTCCCCGTTCACCAGTATTTTCCCTGTTATTTTCACTCCTTCCACCGAATCGGTCAAACGGTTGAATGTTTTCAACAGGGTGGTTTTTCCGCATCCCGAAGGGCCGATGATACAGGTGATTTTTTTGTCGGGAATGGTCAGGTTCACATTCTTCAGGATTTGGTTTCCTTTGATGAATACGTTTAGGTCCGAAACATGGATTTCCGATTCGCTTTCGTTCCTGACAAATTTGTGATCGGGACGGAAAAATCGAATCTTTTTCCTGATGATTTGGCCTAATGCGTTTTCCGTTTGATATTCCGTCCGCAATTCGGATACATCCACCGGTATTTTAAACAAATTTTTCATTACAAGTAACTTCACGAAACGAAATTTTTAAGCATTAAAATCTACCGCAAAGATAGAGATTAAAAACGAATATTAATCATTTTTTTCATACCACAAATATGGTATGTTTCAAAATGTGCTTTTATCCGGCAAGAGCAATAGACTATCGTCTTCCATTGCTCTCATAACCTGCCGTTCGCGTGTTGTCTTGTCGTTGTATCCGCACAAATGCAGGATTCCATGCACCATTACGCGCAGGAGTTCGTTATCAAACCCGGTGCGGTACCGTTTTGCATTTTTCCGGACGGTGTCAATACTGATGTACATCTCGCCGGATATTTCTTTTTCGGTGCTGTTGTCGAAAGTGATGATGTCCGTATAATCGTCATGGTGCAGGAATTGACGATTCAGTTCCAGTATCCGCCGGTCTGAAACAAATACGTAACACAAAGCGCCGGTTTTCCGGTTTTCGCGAGCGGCAACCTTTTGCAGCCATTGGGATATTTTACGCTGATGACTGAGCCGAAAATCCGTTCCGTCGAAAAAAAAACGGATAGTCACCCTTCAATTTTTTTGAGCAGGAAGGTCATTTTGACAAAACTGCCGTTGTCTTCAAATTCGAGTTTGTCCGAAAGTTTTGACATCAGGAATACACCTCTCCCACTCACGTTTTCAATGTTTTCCGGGGATGTCGGATCCGGAATACGGGTATAATCGAACCCACTGCCCTCATCTTTTACCGTAATCACTAATTTTTCATCATCGATAGAGAATGTAAATGCGACATATTTTTCAGGGTTGAGTTTGTTGCCGTGTGTAATGGCATTGTTGGCCGCTTCCATAGAGGCAACCATCAGATTGCCGTAAACGACCTGATCAATGCCGAAACTTGCCAGCAAATCATCCACTATACGTTCAATGATATGCAGGTTATCAATCTCTGATGTAATCTTCACCAATCTCTCCATCCCATAAATGTTTTTTGTTTATACATGAGAAAGCCCAAAAAGGTTACATAATTTTGAAAAAAAAATGGTTTTTTAAAAGGCTATTCCCAACATCGTTGAAGTCAGGCGATTGACTGTTTGGCATTGCGGACGGCCTTGTGCTGTCGGATAAACGGTACGAGGCAGGCGACATGTACCGGTGGGCAAGCGGTGGTTTTTGTTTGCCGACAGTTTCCGGATAGTGCAGCCCCATGCGCAGGATGTAAAAAAACACGGTATTTTTTGGTTTTACCGAATACTTTTTTTAGGTTTGCACCGTTTTTTAGTTGAATCTTAATTTTATAAAGCCCTATGGTGAAAAAAACGTTTCTTTCAGTTGCCTTGGTGATGTTTGCGTTCTATCTGTCGGCGCAGACGCGGGCAGGTATTACGGGCGGCTACAACCTGAGTAGTCCTTACAGTTATGGCGGGAAAATGATAGGTAATGATGTCCCTGCACCGGACTGGGGGATAAAGTCCGGTTTTCAAGGTGGATTGTCGTTGGAATTTCCGCTTAGCGACCGTCTTTACCTGCAACCGTCGCTCTTTTTTGCCTCCCACGGTTTCAAAGACCGTTACGAAATGACGGGTAGTAAGAAAACCGCACAACGCGTATTCTCCTTCTATTCTCTGCAAGTGCCTGTTAATGTGCAATACAAACTGGACGTCGGCATTCCAGAAATCGTCTTTCAAGTCGCCCCCTTCATCCGTTACAACCTGTTCGGACGGCAACGATATTTCATTGAAAACGTATCCAAAACATTGGAAGATGAATACAAAAAACTGAAATTCGGCAACAATAAGGAAACCGACAATATCCAGCCTGCCTTCCAGTATGGCGTTGGGGCCGGCGTTGGGATACAGGTGTCGCGGCTACTGCTGATGGCAGGCTACAACTTCGGGTTGTCCGAACTGTCGCTCAGAAAACAGGCTTCCGGAAGAAATTACGACGTCCGATTGAAAACCGGCGATATTTTTGTCAATTTAACGATCTATTTCGGGAAATACCCGCCCCTGTTTCCGGAAGAATAGGTAAAGAAGGAGAGAAATCTTTCAACATAAGCGCAGGGAAACTTCCGGCGGAAGAGAGGATTGCGTGCACCATCCCTGCTTGTTCCGTCAGGATCACGGGAGAAGTTGTTATATCTTGTTTATTTTCCTTGCTGTTAAACTAGGCTATCGCGATGAAAAAGGCAGCGTATATCAGTTTATAACGAACAACCGGAAAATAACGGCGGAAGAATGGGCGCTGATTTACAAATATCGCTGAACGATAGAGTTGGTTTTTAAGAGATTAAAGCAGAATTTTCCATCATTTCTATTCGGAAATCAAAAACGGCATAAAACCGAAGGTTTGGTCAACGCTGACAGCCCCGTTTTAATGTATCAAAAAATTTTTAAATATATTTGGATATTGAGTGTATTTATTTTATTTTTGCAGGGCAATAAAATACAAAACGCATGAGTATGGAATTGATAGGAACAGGAGTGGCCATTGTGGCTGCAGTTCTCAGTGGCGTATGGTTCATCATCGGACGTCTGGAAAGGAAGATAGCCGGAGTGGAAGTCAAGGTTGACGGTTTTCGCACGGAGTTGAAAACGGATATAGCCAATATTCGTACAGAACTGAAAGAAGACATCGCCAAACTGGACGCCAAAATAGACGGTGTTCGTACGGAGTTGAAAAAGGATATAGCCAGTGTTCGCACGGAGTTGAAAACGGATATAGCCGGTGTTCGCACGGAGTTGAAAGAAGACATCGCCAAACTGGACACTAAGATAGACGGTGTTCGCACGGAGTTGAAAACGGATATAGCCGGTGTTCGTACAGAACTGAAAGAAGATTTCAACAGGTTGGATGCCAAATTAGACGATGTTAAAGCCGATCTGAAGGAAGACATCGCCAACGTAAAAGAGGATTTTGTACGGGAATTGGCGTTGGACAACCGCGTCACTGAATTGTCACAATACGTCTTCAACAGTAGGAAACCGCAACGCGTGCATAAAGCGGCAACGCAGCAACATGTCGAAGCGGTGTAAGATTCTCCGAAAATCCTATGCTCGTCTATAAATTGCGCTATCGTATAATTGAAAATTCAACGCCAGGAGCGTATCCGATTCATCTTTGTCTTCGTGATTTATTTTCGTGGTAATTTTTCCCAAGCTGGGTTAACGTCTCGACACAAATCTATACACTATGCGCTTTGACCAAAATTTCCTACTTTTTTTAGGGTGTCGCATTGTCAAAGTCAGACCCTCTTTGGAGTAAACAGGTGGAATAAGTTTACAGGGAATTTTGTCGTACACTCTGTCGGCAGCAACCATGTTCCCGACGGAATGGGGAACCGCCATAATTTTGTTTATTTCGCATTACGAAAGTACTTCTTGCAAGTTTATTCCATTCCGAACAGCCTTTTGATATGCCGTCCGTAGATGTTTTCCATGACTTGCCGGCCAATGATTTCCTTGTGCTTTATTAGGGCTTCGGTATAAAGCACGCCATATTCTGCGGCTATCTTGTAGCCCACGTGCATCAACTGGCGGAAATGGGGATTATAGTCGGGATGTCCCGGTATGTGGCGTAGCGTGTTGGCCAGTTTCTCGCCTGTCCAGCGTTCGATTGCCTTGGCAGTGGGAAGCTGGGCTTTGTTGATGTTGATCATAGTGGAACAGGGAGCGCAAAGTTCGTCGTATCGTGCAAATGCGCCGGCATAAATGACTTTGGCAAGGTCTATGGCTTCTTCATCATTGGACAAGGCCAAACCGATGATTTCCTCAAGCCATGTAGTACCGGAAGTTTTCACGTGAATCCCCTTGTCGTATTTCTTGATCAATTTGCCCATGACGGGATAGATTGAAAACTTGTCGCTTCCGGAATGAATACTGAGTTTGAGGTTGACCGGCAGGCCAAATTCCTTCACGGCATGGTCAATCACCAACAAATCTTCTTCAAACTCCTTGCCGAACTGCGCCACGTCGCCGGCATAATCCACGCCTTTGTTGAAACGTCCGATAAATTTGGGCGCGATGGTTTGTGCCGGGATGCGTTCGCCGGCGATGGCGCTCAGGATGAAAAACATTTCGACGGGCGACTGCGCTTCGTTCACTTCATTCATCGAGACTTCGGCAATGAAATTACCGGCGCCCTTTGCCTTTTCGATATGACGGTAGATTTTTCCGGCTTCCTGCACGGCATAAAGGAATTTTTCGGCAATGTCCCGCAACAGCGTTTCGGACACGTCAAAAGGCGCAACGATCCCCGGAATCGATAATTTTCCGATGTATTTCCGGTTCCGGGCTACAAAGGCGTCAATATCGGCGTCCGCTGCTTTTTGCCCGATGTAACCGGCCACGTCGAGCGTGAAAAAGTCCGAATGATCAATGAACCTGTCCACATTGCTCAGGTGGATGTGATCGGCGTTAACGAAATAAGCCCCCGTATAACCCAGCGCTTTCACGGCAGCATCAGCCTCCTCGCGCGTATCGGCGGGGGTAGAATGTACAATGGCATGTTCGCGGTTCGATTTGTTCCACACCGGCGTTATCGCTATGCCAAGCGTCTTGCTTGCCCGAATCAGGGCTTGCAGTTGAGCTTCCCCCTCGTGGGAGAAACGGTCGCCCACGCCAAATGAATATTTTCCTGTTTGCATATATCCTTGCCTATATTGTTTAAAATAATTATTATCAATAAGATGAATACACATTATTGATAGCTTGTACACACACGAAAATACAAAATATTTTGTTTCGATCAATATTATGTTTATTTTCGCAAAAATTTGATATCATCATGACAAAAATAATTTCTTTCAACGATCTGAAAAACAAGGTCTGTGTATTAACCGGCGGCGCCGGTGTCATTGGGGCAAGTCTGGTGCGCGGGCTGGCTGCCGTGGGGGTGAAAACCGCTATCGTCGATCTCAACGAAGAAGCCGCGCAAAAGTTAGCTGCCGAAGTGGAAAACGAATATGACGTCGTTACCATCGGTGTAGGCGCCAGCGTGCTGGATAAGGAATCGTTGCTGGCGGCCAAAAAAGTCATCAACGAAAAAATCGGCAAAATCAACTTCCTGATCAACGGAGCAGGCGGCAACTCGCCCATGGCAACCACCCAACTGGAGGAAATACAGCCCGCCAACCTGAACGAACTGGAAAAAACCTTCTACGGCCTGAACATGGAAGGCTTCCAGAAGGTGTACGATCTCAATTTCAAAGGCACACTGCTGCCCACGATGGTCTTTACTACCGACATGCTCGAAGCGGGTAAAGGAGGAGTGCTCAACATCTCGTCCATGAACGCTTACAAGCCGCTCACCAAAATACCCGCCTATTCGGCTGCCAAAGCGTCCATCAACAATTTCACCGAATGGCTCGCCGTGCATCTGGCAAAAACGGGCATCCGCGTCAATGCCATTGCTCCCGGCTTTTTCCTCACCAACCAGAACCGCTTCCTGCTGACCGACGAAAAAACAGGCGAAGCCACGCCACGCGGCAAAAAAATCATCGCCAGTACACCGATGGGCAAGTATGGCGAACCGGACGACCTGAAAGGCGCCATGCTCTACCTGCTGAGCGACATCTCATCGTTCGTCACCGGCATCTGCATCCCGGTGGACGGCGGATACAGCGCATACGGAGGCGTATGATTTGCCATCGATCATTTTCTTCTGTCCATTTGGCAAATCATTTTTATCCGTTGGTGTGTAATTGGAAATTTAATGCTACCTTTGTGAGCAAAAAGTAAATAGTGATGTTGAGTTCAAAAGACAAATGAGTATACAGTTAAAAAAAGAAGCAAGATGGGCGCTGGCAGCGCCTACCAGCATGGGTGTACGTATCACGCCGCAGAGCGGACAGCCCGTATATAGCGGCGACATCTTCCAAATGCAGGCGACAAGCGCCGAAACCAACGTGGCGAGTATTTCGTCCTACCTCGGACTGCCGGTGAAAGTGCTCACCACTTTCGTGAAAGACAGTCCCGTTGCGCAGTTCATCAAGCAGAGCCTTCGTGCGCGCGGCATGGACTATGAGGGCGTGGAGGTAGAGCAGGGCGGCCCGTGGGGATACCGTCACCAGTTCAACATTGCCGACAGCGGCTACGGCACGCGGGGGCCCCGCGTGCACAACGACCGCGCCGGCGAAGTGGGACGCACGCTCAACGTGAAGGACTTCGACCTCGACCGCCTCTTCGACAATGAAGGCGTGCAGATCATCCACCTCTCCGGACTGATTGGCGCACTGTCGCCCGAAACAGGGCAATTCTGCCTCGAACTGGCGCGCGCCGCCAAAAAATACGGCACGCGCATCTCCTTCGACCTCAACTACAGAGCCTCCTTCTGGAAAGGGCGGGAAAAAGAACTGCAAGGCATTTTCACGGAAATCGCTTCCGTGGCCGACATCCTCATCGGCAACGAGGAAGACTTCCAGCTTTGCCTGAGCATCGAAGGCCCAGAAGCGGGAGGCAAAGCCATTGCCGACAAGATAGAAGGCTTCAAGGAAATGACCATGCGCGTAAAAAAGGCTTTCCCTGCGGCATCCATCTTCGCCACCACCCTGCGCGAGGTGCTAAGCGTAAACGAACACCTCTGGGGCGCCATCGTGCTGCACGACAACAGTTTCTCCACTATCGACCCAAAGCCCATCCGCGTGCTCGACCGCATCGGCGGCGGAGACGGCTTCGTGGGAGGGCTGCTCTACGGTATCCTGAAAGGCTGGGACGCCGAAAAATGCACCCGCTTCGGATGGGCGACCGGAGCGCTGGCAACCACTTTCCTGACCGACTATGCACAGCCGGCAGACGAAGAAATGGTGTGGAGCGTGTGGAAAGGCAATGCAAGAGTGAAACGATAAAATAAGCCCTGAGAGGGACTTGCAACCTTACATCGTAATGTAAAGCCGCCTTACATCGTAATGTAAAGCAGCCTTAGATAGTAATGTAAAGCCACCTTACATAGTAATGTAAAGCAGCCTTACATAGTAATGTAAAGCAGCCTTAGATAGTAATGTAAAGCTACCTTAGATAGTAATGTAAAGCTACCTTAGATAGTAATGTAACGCAGCCTTAGATAGTAATGTAACGCAGCCTTAGATAGTATGTAAAGTTGCCCTAAATAGGAATGTAAAAATTTAGCGCCGTACTTTTTTTATTTTTTTAACATCAATTCAAAAAAATATCGTATTTTTGTTGGAAAATAAAAAAAATGATTTATTATCGAAAATGAAGACCATACGGGCAAAGAAAGTGAATTTACCGGTAACTTTATTTTTAATATATCGTATATATTAGTAACGATAAGAGTATGTTTGTATTAAATATTTGAATTAAATGAGTCGTTGTATTAATAATAATGCCCTTTGCCGGCAAGATCGCTGCCGCTTCTTTCTCAGGGCGGGAAAAATCGGATGGCTGGCTTTGCTTTTGGTATGTCTGATGCCGGATACGGCAAGGGCGCAGTGTGATTTCTGGGAAGATGACGATCAGCGCCCGCTCGGTACAGCCAATGCCTGCGCTAACCCGGAACGCCAATATACCGTCACTATACGACGGGCAATACTCCAAGGCACTTATCCTGCCAGTCAGTTGTCTTTCGGTATTCACTGGGGGGACGGTACCCCCGATACGGAAATATCGGCTCTTTCCTGTACCCTTTCACCATCGCCTTGGCCCGGGTACGATTATTACGTATCCGCTCCGGTAACGCATAATTATCCGATAAGCCCTCTTTGTATGTACCAGTCGCAGTCTTACGTTACAATCAACGGAACGACGGTTTGTAACAGTCTGACAAAGAAAAACGTGACGGTATGGTCCACCGATGATCTGGGAAGCGGCTCATTGCTGTTGAAATCCGATGAAGTCAATGGGGTAGTGGAATACCTGGTTTGCGAAAGGGAACCGGTGAACATTAATTTCCGCGACCTGTCCACCCTTGCCTGTAACTTCACCGAAGCGGATGCGGCAAACGCTTATTCTTACAATCTTCAGGCGCGGCGCACCCAGTTTGCTTTTGGCGTTACCAATGCAGACGGAGCGCCGCTGCCTCCGGAGGTAAGCGTAGGGGGTAATCCGGTGACTGACGCTGGGGGGGCGCTGATAAGCGGCGTTTATGAAACAACGCCTGTGCAGGTGCATTCTCCCATCGTGACAGATCAGAAAATGAGCTACCCGACGCCGGACATTACCATACCCGCTGACAAAACCGTTGCCGGGCAACGCTTTACCATCGAGTTGCGCAATTGGAATAGCTGTAACTCCTATCCGGGAAACTCTCCCGTCACCGTTACGGCTTCCATCTTAGTGACGGAAACGCCCTACAATCCGGCGGCGGCTACCCTCACATTTTGTCACCAGAATCATTACAGCGCCCCCAATAACGCCAAGTTCAACCATACCGTAACCCACACCTCTCCGTTGAACGCCACCATGACGGGCGGCACTTATATCTGGTACAACGACAATGCCGGCAGCCCGGGCAATACGGTGCTCAAATCCTCTACCTCCAATACGTTCAATCCTGCTACCGAGCCTTCCGCCACCTACCGGCTGAATCCTGCTGTTGCGGGTCATTACGACTACTGGGTGCGCTATGTGAAAACCCGCACCGTCAACGGCCAAACGGTGACCTGCCAGACCAAACTGGTGAAAGTACGGTGGACAGTACGTAACGACATATCCGCTGTTCCCGGCAATCCTGTTTCCAGTACCGGCAAAATGGAAGCCTGTCCCGATGAAAGCATTACCCTTTCCTATCCGACTCCTCCCGCCGCCGCGACCTACGGAGGAAACACCGTTTACAAGTGGGAATACAGCACCAACGGCGGCACCACATGGACGGCCGCCACCGGCGGCAGCGACTTTACGCAAACCGCTACCGGACAAAACGCTACGATTACGTTGCGAAATGCCGGCACCGGCCCCATCACCTATCAAATAAGGATACATCGCGAATGGGAGAATCCCATCGCCTCGCCCGCCGTTTCGGGTTGCAAATACAGTTATACCGGTTCCAACTGCAACACCTGTCCGGGCAACTCCACCACCATAACGTTGACGGCCAACCCCAAGCCCCGCGCCAACCTTGCCGGCGGAGGCACCATCTGTCCGGACGAGGATATCAAGCTAAATGTCACCGGATTATATGCAAAACAAAACCCATCTACTCCCTATTACCGCGTACATATCAAATTAAATGAAGGAGCAAATCCCGGTCAGGAATTCGACCTTGATTTTAATACCGCCAATGCTACCGTCAATGGGGCGGTGACAGTGAATCCCGCCAACGGTACCGCCACCCGCTATACGATCGCCGAAGTGAGCGACCGGGTCACCGGCTGTATCAATACCGGTACCGGCACAGCTGACGTTTACAAACGGGCCACCCTCCTTCCGCCGACATGGGACAGCAAACCGGCGGACGTCCTGTGCGCCAACACCGCTTATACCTGGGACGCTTCCGCCTTGCCTTCCGTAACGCTGACAGGCACCAATCCGCCTGCCAATCAGCCGCAAAACATTGAATACCTTTGGTCGGCATGGAACACGGATACCCACCCCGCCGACGACCAATATACCCTTAATTCCGGCGCGGCGGCCGTGCCGAACGGCACGAGTCGGTCCATCAGCGTATCCTACCGCTATTCCACGCAGGCTGCGCAATCCGCCAAAACAGACAAATACTGTTCTTCCACTGCCCAGACACATGCCGTAACGGTGATCCCCAAACCCGGCGCCGCAACGGTCGTTTCCAACCAGACCGTCTGCAACGGCGACGATGCCACCGTAAGGGTGAACCTGACGGGAGTGGCCAATTCCAACTGGAACTTTATATGGCGGTTGACGAAAGGAGCAGTGGTTTATACCTCTCCGCCGGTTACCGGTATTCCCGGAAACGCTGCCGGAACGTACAGCAACTACGCCGTTACCATTCCCAACAGCGCTTTTTTAGGCACGCCGAAAGACGGCGCCTATACCTTTGAAATTGTGTCCGTATGGCAGGACAGGCTGGGAGCATCCGGATGTCCGGGAACCGTCACCAACAACGCTGTCACCGTCACTGTACGGAAAGTGCCGGCGGCAACGCTGAGCGGTACGGAGACGATCTGTGAAAAAATGCCCTACACCATTCCCTATCCCGATTTTAGCCTGAACGGCGATGCGGGAGGCACCTATTCCGTCACCTACCACAGCGATAAACCCGGTGCAACCGACCAAACGGTGACCGGCATCGCGGCAGGCGGCGGACTGACCATTCCCGCCTCCATGATCAAAGAAGGCGCCGCTCATACCATCATCACCATTGTCAATGTAAAACAGACGGTAGGCGCGCTGGAGTGCGACGGAGGCGCGGGAACAGGCTCTTTCGATATCGAAACGCAGGCAGCGCCCAATGCAGGAAGTGATCAATCCATCTGCGCTCCTTTTTATACGTCGATCACGATGACCGCAGATCCGGTTCCGCCTCCGGGCGGTACATGGGTATTGGCGGGCAAAAATCCGACAACAGCGGCCGATCCTACCTTGTCCAGCAACACTGATGAAAATGCAACGGTCACCTTTACAGACCCGGGCGTTTACAAATATGCATGGGTAACTTCCGCCGGTTGTCCCGATACGGTCGTATTGACCTATGAAAAGGCAGCCGAGCAGGCAATAGTCAACAAGACTACCCGCATAGTGTGCGGCAATGAGATTACCCTGACGGGAACCACTTCCCTGAATGCGCTGCAACCCTGGGAAGTAGGCACATGGTCGCTGTATTCGGCGCCTCCAGGAGGAGAGATTGTTTCTCCCTCTACCTGTGGGGTAGAAGGTTCCTTCCCTCTGGAAGGAGCGGGGCAGTACACGTCCCCCCCTCCCGCCATCGCCTGCGGTATTCATAGCCCTGTCGCCGCTATCGAGGTGAACAAACCGGGCGTATATGTTTTCCGCTGGGAAGTGAGAACCAACTGTTCCTATACGGTGGACAGCATCAAAGTTACCTTCAAGCAGATACCCCAAACCGTGCAGGTACCCGCCTTTCAGTTCTGCGAAGATTCCGACACCACCATCACCTTTAGGGACGTAGATCCGACGTTTGAGACGGACATCTTGTACCGCTGGACGCACAACGGAGTGCTGGGCGGTCCTTTCACCGACAATCCGGCTACGATCATAGCCCCCGTTCAGTACCCTTCGGTATCGGGCGATATGAATTACACCATTTCCGTTACGCCGAGCAAAAACGGCTGTACGGGCGTTGCGATGAACTTTACCGCTACCGCGCGACCGAAGCCGCACCTGAACCCGCAAAGCGACCAGGTCCTGTGTCCGCGAGAGGGCGTAGAGTTGGAAATCAACCCCTCGCTCACCAACATGACGGGCGGCATCCGCTACGAATGGAAAGGCCTTCCGGCGCCCCATCCCAATCCGGGCGTAACGGACGGATCGGCACAGGTGAATACTTCTCCCTACAAATACGTGTTGCAGGCAGCTTCCAACAATACGTCCTTCCCCCAGACAGGGGACATCGGCATCGTTGCCTCGGTAAGAGGCTGCGTGAGCGATACGCTGAAATTCAACGTCACGGTGAAACCGCAGCCGGTGATCACCCTCTCGGATGCCGGAAGACAGTACTGCCCCGACCTCAATGTTGAACAGGCGGACATGACGCAGTTCTCCGCCGACATTCCGGGAACGGATTTCATTTGGACTTACACGGGCGCCGCCATCGGATTCAGCGGCGCCAACCAGGCCGCAACGCCGGTGATGGCGGTTCCGGGCAACTACACCACCGTGCCATCCTTTACCACCGCCTCCAACCTTACCAACGGCAACCTGCACGGCACGGTTACCCTGACGGCTTCCTACGACGGATGCGACACCACCCGCTCTTTTACCGTGGATGTGAAACCGAAACCGGTCATCAGGGTAGATCACGCCAATGAAACGCTGTGCGCCGCCAAGGATGCCTCCGATGTAAGATATTTCTCGGAAATTAAGCCGCAGCCGGGTGTGGGATATACCTATACTCCCGTCTATTCCTTCGTTTCGCGTCAAGGCTTGTTTACCAACACCCTGACCTCGGCATTGGATATCCCCGTAACGGGCGCCATCATGGACGATATCAGGGTTCCCGAATCCAATGGCGCCAACGACAGCATTATGCTGGTAGTGGTCACTCCCACGCTGAACGGATGCAAGGGCGATTCCGTCACAGTGGAACTGGTGGCGCATCCGCTTCCTGTGATAGACACGATTCCCGATCAGAAAACCTGTCCGGCAACAGCCTTTCAGGAAGTGAACTTTTCTTCTAACCTGCCGGCATCCTTCATCAGCTACTATACCTACCAGTTCGGTTCCACGAACGTGGGTATGGGCGCCAATGCCAGCGCCAACAGTACTTATGTGCCGTCGTTCACCGCCATCAACAATACCGGTTCCGGCGATATCACATCCTCCGTATCCGTGAATGCGCGCAGTATTTACGGCTGTATGAACGCTGTTACGGAAATCTACAACTATGTTGTTTTTCCGAAACCGGTGATACAGCAGCCCGATATGGCGCTGATAGGAAGTCCTCCCGTTGCCAGCGTCAACAACCGTTTTTGCCCGGGCGACAAGGTCTCTTTCGCCGATTTTGCAACACAGATTACCAAAACCGGCATTACCATTGATTATTCCTGGTACCTGAGCGGTCCCTACAGCGGCAGCATCGGGTTAAATCCCTCGTTCGGCTCCGACTCTGTTCCGTCGTTCACGGCCGCCCAAAACCTGTCGGGCGCCAATATTTCCGTTCCGCTCATCATGACGGCTACTTCAAGCGACGGATGCGTGTCGGCGGATGCGCAAATCACGCTCACCCTGCTGACCGCCCCCCGCATGAACCCCATTTTGGACAGAGAGGAGTGTCCGTTGACCGAAATACCGGGCATCTCGTTCTCCGCCAATATAGCGCTAAGCCCCAGCGAGTTTTTCTGGCAATTAGACAATACGGGTATTTCCGGCGGCGGCGGCACTACCCCGTTGCTGGGTCCCAATATCGACCAGACCGGATGGATTCCCATCTTCACTACACCTGAGAATATCAGCGGAACGCCTGTTACAGGTAATTTTATGGTATGGGCGGCGGCAGCCAGCGGCACCAACTTCTGCGTGGGCGATACCGTCCATTTTTCCTTCACGGTGAAACCTAAGCCCGACGTATGGCTGGATACCATTGCGGGAACTGCCGTGGTGGACAGGTTCTACTGTCCCGATGCGGCGACGGATATTTATACCTTCCGTAGCGGCAATGCCGGCGTTTCTCAATACCGGTGGAGCTACGGTACCGAAATAGGCTTGAACACACCCGGCAACCAAATCGGTAACTACATTCCCTCTTTTATCACGCGCAATCAGGGCAACAGTGGCTTAAACACCGTTGATTCCAAATTTATCGTACAGTCGGTGCTGAACGGATGCTACAGCGACACCGCCCGCTTCACGGTGACTGTGGGACCGATGCCGCAAGTGACGCTGCCCCCGGATACGGCGTTGTGCGCTGGAATACCCGTTTGCCCGAAGCCTTTCAACGTAATATCAGATACTACGGGCACAGCGTACGACTATGAGTTTGTATGGACGGCGACGAACTTCGCCGAATTGCAGCGGTGGCCGCTGGGTTCCGGCGCTTTGCCGCCGGGAGGGAACAGCCACCTTCCGTGTTTTATCGGGGATACCACTCATGCTTCCTATGGCACCAATACCCTGTGGGGTGTAACGCCGAAAATGCTCAATGTTACGGTAACGCCCCAGTATTACTATGAACAGGGTACGCCGCTGCAAAAACTTTGCGTCAACCCCAATCCTTCCTACGTTCGTTATCAAATCAATCCCCTGCCCAATACGCGCTTTCTTCCTTCGGATGACAAATGTGTGCGAGACGGCGAACTAAAAATATATCAGGTACAAACACCGGAGTCCGTCGGTTCTTACTACGAGTGGGGAGTAGAAGATACGCTGCATCTACCGGACACGAGTGTCGGAGCGCCCACTATTCATCCTACCATCTTGCATGAACAGTTTGCGGTATTCGTATATCCTAATCCGGCAGCAAATTGGGAAGGTTACATCACCGTTCGGGAAAGGAATACCTTCGGATGCTGGGCGGATACCATGTATCAGCATGTGAGAGTGATTACCGCTCCAGCCATATTTGCGGGGAACGATACCCTCATTTGTTCGGGCGAAGTTTTGCGACTGAACGGAAAGTTGCTTAATCCGGCCATCGCGCCGGCCAACTGCGCCGGAACGGTGGGCGGACCGGGGTGTATCAACTATGAATGGTTCCCCAATACCTCTTTGGTTCAGGATGGTACCGTTGATGGGGAAGGCGCATTGGATTATCTTACGCTGAGGCCGAGAGTACGGCCTTACGGCAACATGCGGCTTACCCTTAGAGCCAATCTGGACGGTTGCTGGAGTTTCCCGGACACCATCAACATCGCAGTGGGCAGAACGCCAAATACACCTGTCATTCCGGACAACACTTACTGTCAAACGGAAACGCCCATGACAGTGAAGTTCCTCAGTGCGACGGATCCAACCGACAGCATACGGTGGT
This sequence comes from Bacteroidales bacterium, assembly GCA_031271175.1. GTDB lineage: Bacteria > Bacteroidota > Bacteroidia > Bacteroidales > UBA4181 > JAIRLS01. The sequence goes on from JAISWE010000006.1 coordinate 18,923, forward strand.
TCAGGGGGGGCGTAGACGGAGTCATGAACTGGACCAGCGTGGACGCCCTGATTCCGTCCGCCTACGATCAGGACACGGTGAACATGCTGTTGCACCCCAACGCGATACCCTCGCCCCTTGTTTTCCTCGGCAGCAACGACGAAGCTGTGATTCGCTACGGCGTGTACCTGATCAGCAGCGATGGCTGTCTGAGCGATACCGCGCTGACTACCATGCGCATCAGGAATGTGCCGGATAAATTTCCCTCCGATACGACGGAATACTGCCGCAACGGATTAACGAGCTTCATGCTGGATGCCGGCGATAATGTGCGCTGGTACAGCGACACCATCTACCCGCCCAACCCCAATATACCGGGGGCGGAACTGTTCACGGGACGTTTCTACAACGCCAACCACATCATCACAGGGGATACCGCTTTCTATATCAAGAAACAGGCGCCCAACGGATGCTGGAGTTACTATGCCGAAAAGAAACTGATGGTACATGACAATCCTGTCATCCAATACACCCTGACCGACTCCATCGGCTGCGCCGATCTGGATACGAAATTAGACAATCTGGCCGTCGATCCGGATGTGACTTATATTGTCAACTGGGGCGACGCACAGTTGGATACCATCTCTGCGATGGCGTCGATCAATCATACCTATTCCAACAATACCGCCTACAATTCCCTGATGCTGTTCCGCTTCGACGCCATCAGCAAAATCAATCACGACCTCAACGGACAGTATTGCTCCAGCAATTCGTCCAAACAGGTAGTGGTCTTTCCGAAAGTGCAGGCGGTTATTCAAGGGCTGTCGCCGGGCATCTGCGACCAGTCCGAGATAAGCTCCGTTTATCAGCAACACATGTCGCTGTATGCGCAGGGCAACGGGACGGAGTTCCTCTGGGACTTTGGCGACGGGGTCACCAGCACGCAACGCAACGTCGATCACGTGTTTGTCAGCAGCCTTTCATTGCCGGCCAAATACAATACGCCCGATACCATCACGGTGACGCTGACGGCTTCAACAGGACAAAACAGCTTCAACGGAAATACCTATCCCGCATGTTCGGTGGTTGTTACCGGAGAAATTGTGCTCTGGCCGACGCCGAAAGCGGAATTTACCTATACCGACATGGACGGTAACCTGATGCCGGCGTGGGTTTGTTCTCCCAACAATGTGACCTTCGACAACCTGCAATGGAATGCCGGTCCTCCGTCCGACAACGGCGTCAACGGAAATGACGTCCGCTACGAATGGACGGTTGATTTAGGCGCCAATACGGGTATCGACACCCTGTTCCGGTTCAACAATACCAATTTTACCGCCAAGACCACCATGCTGAAACTGACGGCCACCAACACGTTCTACGGTTGCAGCGATACGATGATTCGCAGCATTCAGGTTATGCCGCGCCTGTCCGTTGACTTCAACATCACGCAGGACAACGGCTGCGCCCCGCTGACGATAGAACTGAACAGCGAATCGATGGGAGCCAAGTTCAGCCGCTGGTTCTGGGATGTCGATCACAAACCGCTGGCGCCGGACGACGGCACGCTGCATCCTCTTCCGGAAACGGGCGACCATATCATACATACTTTCCTCAATCCCTCCACTACGGATTCGGCAGTATATCATATATGGCTGCGGACGGAAACAGGCACCAGCGTTGCACAGTGCTACATGTGGAAAGATACGGTTATCAAGGTCTGGGCAGTGCCGAACTCCAACTTCTCCGTAACGCCGACCCATCTGATCTATCCGAGTTCAACGGTGTCCATTGCCAATCTGATACCGCCTGCGGAAAGAACGAACCTGACCTACAGGTGGGAGCTTTTGAAACAGGGAGAAACCACGCCCAAAATCATCTCCGGGCAGGAAGAACCGGGTCAATACACTATCGGCGACTGGGGTACCTATACCCTTACGCAAAACGTGTCTGCCCAGGACGGTCACTGTCCGGCGTTCTCTTCGAAGCAGATCCAAATCGTACCGCCGGATCCGGTGGCCTCTTTCGACTCCATACCGCCCGCTTGTTCGCCTTACGACGTACAGTTCCATAATACGTCGAAAAACAGCTACCGGTATCTGTGGGATTTCGGCGACGGACAAACCTCCGCGCTGGAAAATCCGCTGCACCGCTACGAAGACCCGGGGTATTACATTGTGACGCTGGTTGCCCGGGGCGATGCCGTCAATCCGGACATCACCACCAGCGTAGTGATGGTCAATCCGGTGCCGAATGCCGCCTTCCTGGTTAAACCCGAATTTATGTGGGTGAACCAGACCGCCTACACCTTCAACCTGACTTCGCACATCACTCCTGCCGGCGCGGTGTACGACATCTGGTACAAGTGGGATTTCGGCGACGGTACGGACATCGACACCCTCCAGCAACCGGAACACGTTTACCGGAAAGCCGGAAAATTTGATGTAACCCTGACCGTAGGCACTTACGGCGAACCGGCGTGCACCACTACGCGGACTATCGTGCAGGCGGTTGAGGTAGAGTCCGCCGGCGATCTCATCTTCCCGAACGCCTTCAGACCCGATCCCAACGGCGAACCGAGCGACATCGTTCCCAGCGAACAGTCGTACAGGAACTACCTGTTCTTCCCGCCTGTGCTGCAACCCACCAGAGAATACCAGCTCGCGGTTTATAACCGGTGGGGACAGCTGATTTACCGGACTACCGATCCGGGGCGCGGCTGGACGGGATATTACAAGGGACAATTGTGTCCGGAAGGCGTATATGTATATCGCGTCTGGGGAACCTTCACCAATGGGCAGTCTTTCCAGAAACGGGGGGATATCCTTTTGATGAGATAGTCGTAAAATGTTACAGTTGAAAATAAATGAAAATGATTCGATATAAGAAATGTATGTGCACAGGGGCTTTTATCTGGGCATGGCTGTTTTCGGTCGATGCCCAGAAGCCTCAGTTTTCGCAGTATTATGCCTCTCCCTTGCTGATAGCGCCCTCTTTTGCGGGTAACTCGCTTGGTACGCGCGCCTTTGTCAATTTTCGCGATCAATGGGCAAACATGCCCGGCTCTTTTACCACCTATTCGCTGGCGCTGGATAACAATTTCTATTCCATCAACAGCGGCGCGGGAGTGGTCTTTCTCCGCGACGTCGCCGGCAAGGTGCGTTACGGCAACACCATGGCGGCGCTCTTGTACTCCTATCGGTTCAATTTCAACAACGAATGGAGAATACGTCCGGGCATCGCTTTTTCGTGGACCCAGCACAGCATCGATTTTCCCAGCGCTATTTTCCCCGACCAGATTTGGGAAATGGGTATCAGTCCGGCTACTATCGAAAAAACCGTCGATCCTTATTCCTACTTCGACGCCGAAGTATCGGCAGTGTTCTATAACAGAAGGATGTGGTTCGGACTGGATGTGAGTAACCTGATGCGTCCGGTTTCGTCCTTCTCGCATTTACAGTCGCGTATTCCCATGCAGTGGACGCAATTCGGCGGTTGCAACTTCCGACTGAACCGCGGTTTAGGCTCTGCATCCCAGATATTGTCGGTCAACTATCTGGCAAAAATAGCCCAGTGGTCATCCGCCACCTTTTACCAGTTCGAAGTAGGCGCCAACTGGATCCGCTCTCCATTGCTGCTGGGAGTGGCATGGCGAGGGTTGCCCAATTTCAAATCTCCCTATTCTTCCTACGACGCTGTTATCATTACGGCAGGCGTAGCCTTCGGCAATTTCACGGTGGGCTACAGCTACGATTTCACCGTATCATCGCTGGGACCGGCAACAGGAGGCTCACACGAAGTGACGCTTTCCTTTTCCTTCAACGAAGGCAACAGAAACGACCGGAAAAGTTCCATCCCCTGCCCGGGATTAGTGAAAAGCCTGATGTTTGGAGATAAAGAATCGTACAGATAATAGTGAATAGTGAACAGTGAATAATTAATGTGAATAGATTTCTTTGTTTGCCGGCAGTTTTCCTCGTTTTACTAACGACGCTCCTGTCCTGCGAAAGCATGATACGGTACATCGACATCGAAAGCGACGACCGCTCGCCCCTGCTGGCGGTGAGCGCTACCATCGACACAGACAGCGGCGCGTTCAGCATCTGTTTTACGGAAGCCCGTTCTATGGCATCGTACGGCAATTGGCGTCCCGACAATGAAACGATCATCCGTCGAGGCAGCATCACCCTCTATGAGGACGATCGCCTTTTCTTCCGTAAAGAAAGCGAAGGCAACGGATTCGACATGTCGCTGAGCAACTCTCGTAGCGGCTACGCTTTCGCAACGACACAACTCCCTTTTCAGGCTGGCAAAAGCTACCGGCTGGAACTTAACATCGAGGGATACCCTCTTGCCGTAGCCGTAGCTACAATGCCCGACGCCCCTGTGATAGAAAGTTCCGAACTGGACTTGGGACAGCCTGTGAAACGCACCCGCATCCGCAGGGTGGAACGGTTCGGAAACAGCGAAACGGCTTACCATTCCGGCCTTTTCTATCCACTGAATGTACGCCTGTCCGACAACGCTCCGGAGAGGGATTACTACTTGCTAAGACAGCGCACCCACACACAATTCGACGACAACGTTTATGCCTTTCCGCTGGAAGTTGCCATCGGCAACAGGGCGATCATTCAGGACAACCCCGACCTGGAAGAGGCATATTTTCTTGGAGATGAAGAGGCAGAGGTGTATCTTTTCGACTGTATGCTGTTGTCCGACATGTCATTTGCCAACACTACCGGTCTTATCGATTTGCTGGTACCTTTCGAAGTGGCCGGAGAACAATCGTCCCAATCAATGTGCGAAAATCCCGTGCATACGGTATCTTACCTTCTCCTCTCGCATCTTTCGCAAGGTACGTTTGCTTACTACCGCAGTCTTGTGTTGCAATACAACGGTATCGGCTTCTTTACCGAACCGGTGTCCATCGCGTCGAACATCGAAAACGGTTACGGCTGTTTTGCCGCCCTCAACACGGTGAGGAAAGACATCGCCGATTTTTATGTCTGCGAAGGCTTTTGGGATGGGGACTGACAACCAACCATAAGCTAAAGCATACGGCTAATAAAGTGCTGTCCCTGCGGGACTTTTCGCTATTTCGCTTGTGAAGATAGCAGGCCATTTCCCTCTAAACAAAAATAAATTTCTCTCTAAACACAGATAAATTTCTCTCTAAACAAAAATAAATTTCTCTCTAAGGAGAAATTTCTCTCTGACAGGTGGAAAAAAGAAGGTCGTCGCTTTGCGTCATGATTAATTTGCCGTGCCGGATGCCTTTCAGGGAGATGAGTTTGTCGGCAAGCAGCGTCAGATTTTTGGCTTGTCCCTTTACGGCAATGATTTCGAGACAGATATGATGCGAAAGGTGGAAATGCTGTACTGCCAGTATTTCATTCAGAAATTCATGCTGAATATCGCTCAGTTTGCAAGCAAGTTCACGCTTATGGTGGTCGTACAGCAGCGTGATGGCGCCTGCTACCGTATGGTTGCATTGCCATTTCTTTTCTACCAGGTTGCGTTCTATCAGTTGCCGTATGGCCTGCGAACGATTGGGAAAATTATTCTCCTTCACATACAGATCCAGGGCTTTCAACAACTCGGCTTCCAGGGAAACGCTAAAACGGGACACGGACATAGTATTACTTTTTCAAAAAATCGTATAGCAAAGATAATACATATTTTTTATTTCTTAAAAGATTTTTCGCAAATACGGAATTAATACCTTCGGATTGGAAGAATTGTTGTATCTTTCCTCTGTAAAAAAACTTTTTTTCATTTCTTGCGCTTGGAAAACCCAAGTTTTTCATGTAATTTTGCGGCACCAAAAAACCAAGACTCCGTAGCTCAGTTGGTAGAGCAATTGACTCTTAATCAATGGGTCGAGAGTTCGAGCCTCTCCGGGGTCACCCGTCATAAGACACAATCACCTTTTTTTAGGGGTTGTGTTTTTTTATTTGGCTGCACGGTGTACATCCGTAAATAGCTTTAATATTTCGCTTACGACAAAGATACTGCCTCCGACAAAAATCAGGTCGTCGGAAGCGGCGTCGGCAAGGGCGGCTTTCAGGGCATCCGGAACGGAAGGATAGCTTTTGCCGGCAAGCCCATGCGGCTGTGCTTTCCGTTTCAGCGTTTTTGCATTCAAAGCCCTTGGAATATCCGCATTTGTGAAGTAATATACGGCGTCGGCAGGTAATAATTTCAACATTCCCGTGATGTCTTTGTCGCTAACAAAGCCGATGATCATTCGTAGTGTTCGGAAAGTGCAGTTTTTCAATTGTCCTGTCACCCATGCGATTCCGGCCGTGTTATGGGCGGAATCGCATATTACGCGGGGATGCTGTTGCAAGGTTTCCCAGCGTCCGTGCAAGCCTGTTGTTTGTGCGGCATGTTCCAGCGCAGGCACGATATGTTCGGCTTTCAGCCGGATATTTGTATGAACGCGCAGCGCTTGAACGGTCATCAGTACGGTGATGATATTTTTTCGTTGATATTCCCCGCTCAGGTCGATTTTTACCGGTATGGGATGCGCTTTGCCGTGCTGCAGGATATGAAATGTCTGTCCTTCTGTTGTTGTCATGCTTCTGCCGACATCGGCATATTGGTCGGCAAAGAGGACAAAGGTTTGCATTTCGCCGGCTTTGGTTTCAAACACAGGCGCTGTTTCGGCTTGTGTTTCTCCGATCACGACAGGAATACCGGGCTTGATGATGCCTGCTTTTTCGGAAGCAATGGCTGCCGGCGTGTTGCCGAGGAACTGTACATGATCTGTGCTGATGTTGGTGATCACCGACAACACCGGCGTAATGATATTGGTAGCGTCCAATCGTCCGCCCATGCCGGCTTCTATCACCGCCACATCTACTTTTCGGCGGGCGAAATGGTCGAAAGCCATGGCGGTAGTGACTTCAAAGAAACTTGCTTCTGTTTGCTTTAACACATCTATGCTTTTTTCCACAAATTCGGTCACTTCCTGTTCGGAAATCCATTCGCCGTTTACTTTGATGCGTTCCCTAAAATCTATCAGGTGAGGAGAGGTGAACAGTCCGGTAGTGTAGCCGCACCCCTGCAATACCGCCGCCAGCATGTGCGCTACCGACCCTTTGCCGTTGGTGCCTGCGATATGGATGGATGGATATTGTGTGTGCGGATGGCCATAGAACGCGCTTAATTCGCGGATGGTTTGCAGCCCGGGTTTGTACGCCGTTCCACCGCTATGATGGAAGACGGGCAACGAATGAAAAAGATAATCGACAGTTTCGGAATAATTCATGATGGCGGTATTTCCATGATGAATTTCTTTCAGAGGCTGTCCCTCTCAATATCTTTAAAGTATTTGTAAGTGCCTACTTTCAATTCGGCAGTGGCGTCTTCATCGCATACGATGATGGCTTTGGGATGGAGTTGCAGCGCCGAAATTGTCCACATGTGGTTGACACTTCCTTCGACGGCATGGGACAACGCTCGCGCCTTGCCGTGTCCGTTGACGAGAACCAGCACTTCCTGTGCGTCGAGTACTGTTCCTACGCCTACCGTCAGGGCGGTTTTAGGAACCGATGCAAGGTCGTTGCCGAAAAATCGTGCGTTGGCAATCACGGTATCGGTAGTAAGCGTTTTCACCCTTGTACGCGACGCCAGCGACGACCCCGGCTCATTGAAAGCCAGATGACCGTCCGGCCCAACACCTCCCAGAAACAGATGGATCATCCCGTACGATTTGATTTTCTCCTCATAACGCCGACACTCTTCCTGCAAATCCGAAGCGTTCCCGTTCAGGATGTTCACGTTTTCCTTTGGAATGTCGATATTGCCGAAAAGGTGCTGCCACATGAAAGAGTGGTAACTCTGGGGATGAGTTTCCGGAATGCCCACATATTCGTCCATGTTGAAGGTGATCACGTTTTTGAAGGATACTTTTCCTTCTTTATGAAGGCGTACCAGTTCCCGATAGGCGCCGACAGGCGACGAACCCGTAGGCAAGCCCAGCACAAAAGGTTTACCGGCAGAGGGGGCAAAAGTTTGAATTTTTGAAACGATATAATGAGCCGCCCAATGGGATAATTGTTGATAATCCGGACAAATGATCAAACGCATGTATTTGGAATTTTAATTATGAAAATGCAAAAATATCTTTTATTTTTTTCCTGTCCAAATTTTCATGTAACTTTGCCAGCTGGTAATTTTACGGTCATGACAAACAATATATCTTTGAATGAGTTGAATGCGAGGATGAGCAATACTTTGGCAAGTCATCTTCATATTCGATGTACGCATGTTTCCGAAGGGAGGATAGAAGCGACCATGCCTGTGGACAAGCGCACCCGCCAGCCCTTCGGCATATTGCACGGCGGAGCGACACTGGCGCTGGCGGAAACGGTAGCAGGGATAGGGTCGTTGGTGCTGTGCGGAGAGGAAGAAACCTGCGTGGGGATGCAGGTGAGCGGTAACCATGTGTCGTCTGCCGTTGAAGGGGATACCGTACATGCCGTAGCCACCATCATCCATAAGGGGCGCACCACGCATGTGTGGAATGTGGATGTGTTCACCTCGGAAGGAAAGCTCGTTTCATCGGTACGTGTTGTCAACAGCATGTTACAGGTAAAATGACACTTGTCGCCGACGTCCTGTTCCGGATATACGAATAATAAATTGATGGTAATAAGGAAAAATATTTTTCCTTTTACTTTATTGGTTTTTTACATTATTTTTGCAATTTCAAAATAAATATAAAATGAGTTTATTAGGCTTAAAAGTCATCTTGGGTTTTTTCCCCAACACCGGGAAAGTAGAAAAACGGAGAAAAAAACTCATGGGTGATTACCAACAATATAAGGAATATTCTCAATCGGAAGAATTAAGACGGTACGAATATTTGTGCAGGTACTTAAATTCGAAAGAGTTTAAAGAAATGCTGGATGATCCGGAAGCCGATGAACAAAAAATCAACTTATTAAAACAGGAATTCTATGAGATTCAGAAATCAAAAGCATTAAAACATTATTTCAGGGAAAAAGCCGCCGAAAACCGATTTGCTCCCATCACATCGTGGAACATGAAATTGGAGGATGACTTCACGGGTGACCGGCTCAACAGCGATACATGGATTACCCGTTATTACCGTGGGGAAAAAGCTTTAGGGCGGAACTATACGCTGTGGGGCGATATGCAGTGCAACACCGACGGCGACAACCTGTCGGTGGCAGACTCTGTTCTTTCCATTGAAACGAGGCCGGAAAAAACGAACGGAATATCATGGCATCCGCTGGTGGGCTTTATACCCTGCGAGTTTCCCTACACATCGGGAATTGTCAGTACGGCAAAAGCCTTCCGGTTCAGATACGGGAAAATAGAGGCAAAAATGAAAGTTCCGGCAAACAAGGCTGCGTATCATGCTTTCTGGCTGGCAAGCGACAAGGCCTTGCCGCAAATCAATATCTTTACCTATGAGAAAGGCCGATTCTACATGGGTAATTTCTGGGGTAAACTGAAGGATACGGGCGGCGCCAACAGCGATGTTACGGCTGTCACAGGCGCCTTTGCAGGGAAAAGCTACCTTTTTTCACTGGAATGGACTAAGAACAGGCTGACCTGGACGATTAACGGTGTAACCATAAAGACCATGAAATTCGGAATACCCTCCGAACCCCTGTACATTGCGATGGCGTCGGGCGTCAGGAAAGGCAGGCAAACCCTGTCCACTCCCGTCAAATTTGAAATTGACTGGATCCGGTATTACCAATCAAGCTACTCCTTTTAAATTTGATACCTTATAATGAGCAATTTATCAAATGAAATGATTTTTTTATTGTCGGCGGCAGTTTCTTTTCTGGTGACTTTTTATTCCATACCTCCCATCGTGCGGGTTTCACAAAAGAAACGCATCTTCGACGAGCCTTGCCAGCGGAAAAGCCACACCCGCAAAATCCCCATAGTGGGAGGGGTAGCCATTTTTTTCGGATTCACCGTGTCCGCCGGATCATTCATCAGCTATCAGCATGTTCCGTCGTTGCAATACATCCTGGTAGCCTGCATCATCATCTTTTTTATCGGCCTGAATGACGACATGGTGTCGATTGCTCCCATGAAAAAGCTATTAGGGCAAATTGCCGCCGCTCTGGTGGTTGCCATCCCCGGAAAAGTACGATTGACCAGCCTGCACGAATTTATGGGCATCGGCTATATCCCGCCGAGCATCAGCATTCTGCTGACGATCTTTGTGATCATTGTTATTATCAACAGTTTAAACCTGATTGACGGTGTGGACGGGCTGGCAGCCTCCATAGGAATGCTCACCACTTCGTTTTTCGGAGTCTGGTTTTTCCTTTCGGGCAATCCGCAATACAGCCTGCTTTCGGCAGCTATCTTCGGTACGCTGGTCGCCTTTTTCGGATATAACGTCTTTGGGTCCAAAAACAAAATTTTCATGGGCGACAGCGGCTCCCTGCTGGTGGGTTTCCTGATAGCCGTGCAGGTGATTTTTTTCAATGAAAAAAACATCGGACTCACCTCCGCGTTTGCCATCAAGTCGGCGCCAGCGGTTTCCTTCGTTGTCCTGATCATCCCCCTGTACGACACCATCCGCGTGTTCATTATCAGAATATTGCGGGGACGATCGCCTTTTCAAGCCGACAAAAACCATATTCACCATCTCCTGCTGAAATTGGGGTATACGCACCTCCAAACCACCTTGCTGATGCTGTTGACCAACATCTGTTTCATTATTTTGGTGCTATGTATGCAAAACACAGGGCTTATACAAATGATGCTGATAACGATGACGATAGCCACTGTTATTTCTTCCATTTTGGAACACCGCGTGCGCAAACACAATCATCCGGGCGAGGTGCTCAAAAGGTAATCGCATGGACAGTTCATTTTTCAACGAGGCAAAGCGTGTTTTCAAAGCATGGGACATGTTGATGCGGATCATTGCCGTAAATGTGGCCGTGTTTGTGCTCTACCATGTGATTCATCTCTTTTTCATCCTCTTTGCGATAGAGGACAGGTTTACCATCGGCGCATGGCTGGCTGCTCCGGCGGATGTTTCCGAGCTTGTACGCCGTCCGTGGACAGTCGTATCCTACATGTTCTTCCACACCGAATGGCTGCACATCCTGTTCAATATGTTGTGGCTGTTCTGGTTCGGGCGGATTTTCCGGCGTTATTTCGACAGGAATCTCCTGTTCAATGTATATTTGCTGGGCGGTTTGGCGGGCGTATTCCTGTATGTCTTTTCCTACAATGTTTTTCCAGTTTTTTCTCTGGCGCGCCACACCTCTGTTCTACTGGGAGCGTCGGCGGGAGTGCTTGCCGTAGTGACCGGGATAGCCTGCTATGTGCCCAATTACAAAATCAACCTGCTGTTCTTCGGGCCGGTACGGCTGATTTACATTGCTGTTGCTTCGATAGTACTCGACCTGGTATCCATTTCCATGAACGAAAACATGGGTGGCAACATCGCCCACTTGGGAGGTGCTTTTTTCGGATGGATTTTTGCCGTGAACATTCGCCGGCGGAAAGATATCACTTCCTGGCTGACAAGGCTTCGGACAACCTGCCGGTCATGGTTCAGGAAAAAACCGAAGCTGAAAGTTCATTACCATGAAACGCCTGCCAGTGACTGGGATTACAACAAACAAAAAAAAGAACAGCAAGAAGAGATCGACTATATCTTAGACAAAATTTCCAAAGGAGGCTACGAATCCCTGACCCAGCGGGAAAAGGAAATATTGTTTCGTCAAAAAAAATGATGCCATGCGAAAGTTCCTCCGTATCATCTTCCTTGTTCTCAATCTGGCCGTGGCCACAGGATTGCTGCTCTCCTATCTTTGCTGCCGGATAGGGCCTGAAAAAGTCTGGTGGCTCGGTTTCTTCGGGTTGGCATATTTTTACCTTCTTGTATCCAACCTCGCTTTCATCGTCATTTGGGTTTTCGGCAAAAAGAAAAAATACTTGCTGATTTCTCTGCTGGCGGTATTGCCGGGATGGGGCGTCACCGAACGCAACATCCGCCTGTGGGGGAAGGAACTGCCGGAAGGCCTGCAAAGCAAAAGCATCGACATGCTGTCGTTTAACGTGCACATGTTCCGGCAAAAAAACGGCACCCAGAGAAACGGCGATTCGCTGCACATCGTTGACTTCTTCGCTGACGCGAAGCCGGACATCCTTTGCTTGCAGGAATTTGCAGCAGACCTGCAAAATGAAATCGGCCAACGGACAGACATGCCCTATCTCCATACCGAACTGTCGCACAGAATGTACGGCATTGCCACCTACAGCCGGTTTCCGATTGTGGCGAAAAAAAGAATCTATTCCGACGGATCCATCAATATGTGCATGTACACCGATGTTGCCATAAGGAACGATACCCTTCGGGTGTTCAACATCCACCTGAAATCCATCGGATTCAGCATCCGACAGTGGGATTTGCTCGAAAACGCCATCCGCATGGAATACGATACCACCACCATGACAACCGTCCGGGACATCATCCGGAGAATGGCGACTACCGCTGTGAACCGTTCCGCGCAAGTGGAAATCATCAGGCAATACATCAGGCGGTCGCCTTATCCGGTAATTATCTGCGGCGATTTCAACGACCCGCCGGTTTCCTATTCCTACCGAACAGTACGCGGCAACTGCAAGGATGCTTTTGTAGAAGCCGGATGCGGTATCAGCGCCACCTACAACATCGGGCAACTTTCGAGGCAACGCATCGACTATATCCTCCATTCACCCGTTTTCGACGCCTACAGCTACCAATGCCCCCGCGTAAACCTCTCCGACCACTATCCGGTGATGTGTAAACTGGTGAAAAAAGAATAACTTTCGGCGCTTATGCCGTGTACGCCATAAAATCCCGCTATAAGGTTCCCCGCATAAATACGCCCAGCGGCAATCGCCTCCCCGCCCTGTCGCAGACCGACAATTCGCCACATTCGCCCTTGATGGCAGGAAAGTATGCCTCGACGAGATTTTCGGCTACCCGAGGGGAAAAGCCCATGGAATACAGGTTCAATACGATAAACGACTGTTGCGGAACGAGAAGTTGCCGGCACTGTGCCATCAGTTCGTTGATGCCTTCTTCCAGTATCCATTTTTCGCCGGCCGGCCCGCGGCCGTATGCAGGCGGATCGAGAATGATGCCGTGGTATCGCCTGCCGCGCCTGACTTCTCGCCCGACGTATTTCAGCGCGTCCTCAACAACCCACCGGATGCCGGACAGTCGGCTGGCTTCCATGTTTTCGCGCCCCCAGTTGATGACCTGTCGCACGGCATCCACATGGACGACTTCCGCGCCGGCCGCCCGCGCCGCCAGTGAAGCGCCTCCGGTGTATGCAAAAAGATTCAACGTTTGCGGACAGGCCTCCGAACAACGGCAAACCGTATCGTAGATGTAATTCCAGTTGACGGCCTGTTCGGGAAAAATACCCACATGTTTGAATGTCGTTAATCCCAACCGGAAACGCAACTGCATGTTTCCGTACCGGTAATTGATTTGCCATTGTTGCGCCATGCCGGCACCGAGCTTCCATTCGCCGCGTTCGCCGTCACCGGGAGAGCCGTTTTCTCTGCGAAAGACAGCCGCTGCTTTTCCCCATTCTTCCGGCGGAAGGGACTTGGGCCATATCGCTTGCGGTTCAGGCCGCACCAGCAGATATTTACCGAAACGTTCGAGCTTTTCGAATCCGCCCGTATCCATCAGTTCATAATCCTCCCACTGCGGGGAAAAGAGATTTACAGTGTTTGACATGTCGAAAGCGTTATTTTATCCGTTATCCCCGCTGTTCAGATGTTCGCTCAGTTCATGCACCAGCAGGGAGATACCATCGCACAAACGCTCGGTGCTTCGGACTAAATGTTCCGCATCCGTTTCCGGCATGTTTTTTTCAATTTCCCTTGCCATTTTTTGCAGGCGGGAAGCGCCGACATATCCCAGCCCTGCCACTAATTGGTGGGCGATTCCGGCGATGCCTTCCCGGTTGTTTGAGGATACCATTTGCCGTATTTTTCCGGTATGGCCGACGGCATTCTCAATGAATACGGCAATCAGCCGGTGGCAAAGTTCCGTATCGCCGTTGCAGACCTCTTTGATCTTTTCCAGATTGTAGCCTTTTTTCATAAGCGACGTTTATTGTTTCGGCATGTTACGCATCATTTTTGCCACTTTTGTCTTATCCGTCATCATGTGCATCATCTTCCGGGTTTCGTCGAACTGCTTGATGAGGCGATTGACCTCCTGAATCTGCGTTCCGCTTCCCTTTGCGATGCGCATCCGCCGGCTACCGTTGAGTATGGCGGGAGTGCTTCTTTCCGTCGGCGTCATGGAACGGATGATGGCTTCAATATTTTTGAAAGCGTTGTCGTCGATGTCCAGGTTACGAATGGCTTTCCCCATGCCGGGAATCATGGAGGCAAGGTCCTTCAGGTTGCCCATTTTTTTGATTTGCTGAATCTGACCGAGAAAATCTTCGAAATCGAATTTGTTTTTGGCGATTTTTTTTTGCAGCCGGCGGGCTTCTTCTTCGTTGAACTGTTCCTGCGCCTTTTCGACGAGCGAAACGATGTCGCCTTTGCCGAGGATCCGGTCGGCCATGCGTTCCGGATGGAAGACGTCCAGCGCTTCCATTTTTTCGCCCGAACTGATGAACTTGACCGGCTTGTGCACCACCGACATGATGGAAATGGCGGCTCCGCCGCGAGTGTCGCCGTCGAGCTTGGTCAGTACCACCCCGTTGAAGTCCAGCCGCTCGTTAAATTCCCTGGCCGTATGGACGGCGTCCTGACCGGTCATGGCATCCACTACGAAGAGAATTTCTTCGGGCGCAACGGCTTTCCTGATGGCGGCAATTTCGTTCATCATTTCCTGATCAACCGCCAGCCGGCCTGCCGTATCTATAATCACCGTGTTGAAGCCGTGCTGCCGGGCATGACGGACGGCATTTTCGGCTATCTTCACCGGATTCCCCGCTCCTTCCTCCGCATATACGGGCGCAGATACCTGTTCGCCGAGTATTTTCAACTGTTCGACAGCGGCAGGACGATACACGTCGCAAGCGACCAGCAGCACGGAACGCCCCCTTTTGCTTTTCAGGAAGTGGGCAAGTTTGCCGCTGAAGGTCGTCTTGCCGGAACCCTGCAAACCTGCAATGAGTATGACCGCCGGACTGCCTTTCAGGCTGATGTCCTTCGACTGCCCCCCCATCAGCAACGCCAGTTCGTCACGGGTTATCTTGATCAGCATTTCACCGGGCTGCACCGATGAAAGCACGCTCATCCCCAAAGCCTTCTCCTTGACGGAATCCGTAAACTCCTTGGCAATTTTGTAATTCACGTCCGCATCCAACAATGCCTTGCGAACTTCCTTCAGCGTTTCGGCAACATTAATCTCCGTAATCCGCCCCTGCCCTTTCAGCGTCTTAAACGCGCGCTCCAACTTGTCCGATAAATTTTCAAACATATTTTTCCGAATTAAACCGGGTACAAAATTATAATTTTGTCAGGAATTAAAAAAATCCATGTATATTTGCTTCATTTTTCAAGCTATGATAAAGTGTATCGTTATTGATGACGACAGTTTTGTGAGGAAGCTGACAGAGTTCTTTATCTCCAGGGTAAAGTCGCTGCATCTTCTTCATTCGCTGGATAATGCGGAAAAGGCAGTGGATATCCTACAGTCGCGCGAACAGATAGACCTGATTTTCCTCGATATCGAAATGAACGGCATGAACGGCATTGATTTCCTCAACCTGCTGGAGAAGCCCCCCCAAATTATCATCATCTCCTCCAAGGAAAAATACGCCATCAAGGCCTTCGAATACAATGTTACCGATTACCTCCTCAAACCCTTTACCTACGTCCGTTTCCTGAAAGCGGTGGATAAGGTCGTAAAAAAACTGGCCTTGCAGGCAACCGGTACCTATAACCCCAGCGAAGAAATATTCATCAAGCACCATTCCTCCATGGTAAGGCTGAAATACAACGAAATCATGTGGGTAGAAGCAATGGAAAACTATGTCGTTTTCAACACGTTTACGGAACGGTTTACGATCCACGCCACCATGAAATCCATCGAAAAAAAACTCCCCGCAGAAACATTTGTCCGCACACACCGTTCGTTTATCGTCAATCTTAATTGCGTCAGCTGCATTGAAGACCACTCCATTGTCATCAAAACCAAAGACGGCGTCAACCATATTTCCATAGGAAAAATGTACAAGGAGAACCTGATGAAAAACATAACCATATTACCATAAGCCATGATACCGGCATTTGACGCGAAAAAACCCGGACATCTCCTCTGCCTGTGCCTCCTTGCGGGAACGATCTCCGGCTTTTCCAGCCGGGCGACGGCGCAGGAAACGCCCTCGGCAATGCTTCGCAGCGAACGGCAAATTCTGCAACTGATGAACGAGATAAAAGACCTGAAAGACGACAGCCTCGCCATCCGCAAACACATCGAAGTGGAACAACTGCTGGCCAAAATCCTGATTCTGCCGGAAGCCTACCTCTATCCCTTCGATTCCCTGACCATGACCGGACGGCTCTATGCTCCCGATCGGACTTTCAGGCTGATCAACTGGAATCACGCCTTTCAGGACGGAACACAGCGCCATTTCGGACTGATTGCCGTACCCACGGGAGGCGAACTGAACACGGTCATCTGGCTGACCGACCGCTCGGACTCCATCCAGCAGCCCGAACAGCAAATCCTTTCCGCCGACGACTGGTACGGGGCGCTCTACTACAGAATCATCGGCGCACGCACCGCCGACGACGGCAAACTGTATTATACCCTGCTGGGAGTAGATATGAACCGGTGGGAAACAAAAAAGAAAATCATCGAAGTCCTTTCTTTCGGCAAAAACGGAACCACCGTACAGTTCGGCGCACCCCTCATCGAATTTAACGGATGGACGAAAAAACGCCTGGTTTTCGAATTTTCCTCGCAGCAAACCATGTATCTGGAATACAACAAAAGAAAAAAACGGATCGAAATGGACCACCTTGCACCTCCCATGCCCTACATGCTGGGACAGTACGAATACTACGGCCCCGACGGACGGACAGACGGCCTGAAATTCGTCCGCAGGCATTGGAAACACCGCAAAAACATATCCATCCGCAAAATCAGGAAAAAACCCGTACCGCCGGAATTTCAACTGGGCAAACCCATGACACGCAGCGGAGAAGAAGAATAAATCCCAAAACCACCATCCCATGCACGCAGCCATTTTCGGAAAAGTCATCAACGAACGGAATGCGGCGCTGATTTGCCGCATGATCCGCATACTGAAAGCAGACAACGTCTTTCTCCACCACTCTCTTTTCGCACGCCTCAGCCACATGCCGGAAATCGGGCAGGCAGCAGGCACCTTCTCCTCCTGCCACGACCTGCCCGACAGCATCGCCTGCTTTTTCAGCGTAGGCGGCGACGGCACTTTTCTGGAATCAGTCCGCTTTGTCGGCAACAGCGGAATACCCATTGCCGGCGTCAACAGCGGCCGGCTCGGATTTCTGGCAACCATCGCCGAAGAACAGCTGCAGGATGCCATCGAACGCCTGGCAAACGGCAACATGCCGGTAGAAGAACGCAGCCTGCTCGCCGTGAGCGGCAACACCCCGGCCGGCAACTTCCCCTGCGCCCTGAACGACGTGGTAGTACAGAAAAAAGCCGGTCTGATCACCGTTCACGTATGGTGCAACGACGAATTTCTCAACTCCTACTGGGCAGACGGACTCATCATCGCCACACCCACAGGATCCTCCGCCTATTCAATGAGCGTGGGAGGCCCCATCGTAGCGCCCGCATCCAAAAACTTCATCATCTCCCCCATCGCCCCGCACAACCTGACGGTACGCCCGCTGGTCATCCCAGACAACGCACGCCTGAAACTGAAAATCGACGGCAGAACGAACGCATACACCCTCTCCGTCGATTCACGCTCGTACGACTGCCCCATCCAAACAGAAATAACCGTCGAACGCGCCGGATTCACCGTAAAAACCGTCAACCCTCTCCCCTTTTACACCACCCTGCGCAACAAACTGATGTGGGGAGAAGACAAAAGAAACTGAGGTAATCCGTTATTCCTTTCCGGGAAGACAATCTTCGCGCGGTTGGATTCAATATTTCCTTCGGGGGCGACAATCCCGGAAATAAATTGTATTTTTGTGCAAAATATTTTGACAGTGATTTTTTTGATTCTTTTTTCTGTTGCGGCATTGCTTTCCGTCATTGTCATACCGCTGGTTCCCTGTCGGTTTAAGGGTTATGTCGCGCTGGCGATTTCGGTGTGGATAGCAGCCGGTTCGTCGTGGCTGGCCATTGAAGCCCTGATGGCTCAGGGAGAGAGCGTTACGCTGGTGAGCAGTTTCATCTGGGGGCGCGTTACCTTTGCTGCAGATGAGCTTTCGGCATGGTTTATCCTGGTGATCAACCTGACGGTTTTACCGGCGACGGGCTATTCGTCCGGTTATTTCCGCGGATACACCCAGCCGGCCAATCTCAGCCTTCATTATGTGATGCTGGTGTGGATGCATCTGGCTTTGTGCATGGTGTGCCTGGTACAAAACGGGCTGGCGTTTGTTTTTATATGGGAGATGATGACGCTTGCGTCGTTTTTGCTGGTTATCTTTGAGAGCCGGCAGCGGAACATACTGCAGGCGGGGATTAATTATCTGGTGCAGATGCATGTTTCCGTCATTTTCCTGCTGGTCGCCTTTTTGGTGGTGCATGAAAGCGAAGGCGGATTTGAATTTGCCGACATCGGCGCCTATTTTGCCACCCACAGCAACTGGCCGCTGTTCCTTTTGTTTTTTGCCGGTTTCGGATTTAAGGCAGGTATTGTTCCGTTGCATACATGGCTTCCCCATGCTCATCCGGCAGCTCCTCCGCACGTGTCGGGCATCATGTCGGGGGTGATTGTGAAAATGGGAATTTACGGTATTTTCCGGATGGCAGGCTACCTGTGTTCCGACTTGCTGCTGATCGGCAACCTGGTATTGATCGTCGGGATGCTTACCGGCATTTACGGGATTCTCCACGCCTCCCTGCAAAGGGATATCAAGCGGCTGTTAGCGTATTGCACAGTGGAGAACGTGGGAATTATCCTGATGGGAATGGGTTTGGGGCTTGTGGGGCAACATGCTGGCAACAGCCTGCTGATGCTGGCGGGATACGGAAGCGCCCTGTTCCATGTGCTGAACCATGCCCTGTCAAAAGGGCTGCTTTTCCTGTGCGCCGGAACGGTTTGTCATGCCCTGCATACCCGCAATATGGACAAGATGGGCGGGCTGTTCCGGCTAATGCCTCATTCGGCGGTACTTTTCCTGACAGGAGCGCTGGCCATCGCAGGTTTACCGCCTCTTAACGGTTTCCTCTCCGAGTTTGTCCTGTTTTTCGGCCTGGTGAAAGGTATTATGGCATTCGATGTTACCGAAAGTATCGTCATTGTGATGGCATTGGCGGCCATTGCCGTTATCGGGGGACTTTCCATGCTGACCTTTGCCAAATCGTTCGGGATCATGTTCCTGGGCAAGCCCCGCACTCCGCCTCCTTTTCCTCACGAAGCGGCGGCCATGCGCTTTTCCTGTTACGTGCCGGCAGCGCTGGCCGTGCTGGTGGCGCTGGCGCCGCTGGCTGTTTTCGGTTTTGTTGCGGATGTTGCCGCCTCGTCGTTTCTCATTCCCCGCGCTTCTGCGGACGCGGCAGCTCTCGGCAGGCTGTTGCAGCAAATCAGCCTGATGATGGTCATGTTTGCATCGCTGGTGCTGTTCCTTGTTGCCGTCCGCAGGCTCATTACCATGCGGCTGCCTGTGCGGCTGGATGATACGTGGGGATGCGGCAGTCCCAGCTCCAGCAGCCGCATGCAATATACCGGCGGCTCATTTGCCAAGCCCGTAGGCAAACTTTTCGGATCGCTGGTTCCCTTTCGGAAAAAATATCACCGCATGGCCGACAATGTCCTCTTCCCGGATGCCGCACGCTACGACTATGCTTACGGCGATTGGGTGGAAACGGCGATTTTTGCTCCCGTAAAAAAATGGCTGAAGCGTTTCTCCTCGGTTTCGCTCCATATACAGGACGGACGCCTGCAATGGTACATTCTTTACGGGCTGCTTTTCATTCTTGCCGTCATTCTGCTGACATGGATGAAAGTGTTATAAGAATTTTTCTTTGATGATTTTCCGCACATACCGGTCTTTCCCGTTGATAACATAGAGCAGATACACGCCTGCGGGCAGGTTGCTTGTGGGCAGGGACGCCGTTGTTCCGTATGCCGCTGTTTCGGGCAATACGTCTTTTCCCTGCAAGTTCGTCAATCGAAGCCTGCATTTGCGGAGGGGCGCCTCTGCAAATGCGACGGCCAGCTCCTGTCCCCTTTTGATATAGGCGTTGCAGCGTACAAAACGGTCATCGGTCGGGAGGTCTTTCACAAAATCCATGCTCCGCAATTCTTTTAACAGGTGATCGTCGGGATCGACGGTAATACTGTTCACCCGATCCACCGGCAGCACAAAGTTTTCGCGGTGGCTGCGGACGGGAAGCCGCACCGTTGTATCGGCGCCGTTGAGTCTGTGCAGCCTGCATTCCAGATCAACCGTAAACAAGGGGGTGACGGGAGAAGAGCCGGTGTGTTCCACCAGCAGTTCGAGTTGTCCGTTACCTGTTTTTGCGGAAATGTCGAAAACGGGAAATCCTTCACCGAAATACCACTGCTGGAAGAAGTCGCCGAAATCGATACCGGTCTGTTCTTCCGCGAAAAGCCGGAAATCCGAAGCCGAGGCCGTTGCAAAAGCATATTTTTTGAGGAATCCGTTCAGGACGGCAAAGAATTTACGGTCGTCGCCGATGATTTGCCGGATCTGATGCACCAACGCCGCTCCCTTTTTGTAGGTGAGGCGTATGTCGAAAAGACGCCACTGGTCGCCGACCGATTCCTTCGGCACAAATACCGATCCGGATTTTGCCCTTGCCGCCATGACGTGCGCCTGCCTCATCCACCGGATGGCCGCCTCTTTCGAGTCGAGATATTCCAGCGCCAGGTATTCGCTATAGCTGGCAAATCCTTCGTTGATCCATATATCCTGGAAAGAGGCGCAAGTCACCAGGTTGCCGAACCACTGGTGCGCCAATTCGTGCGCTACCAGCAGCACCGCAAATTCGGACAGGGTGGTCATCGTTTGGTGTTCCATCCCGCCTCCCATCGGCGCCACACAGTGCCCGTATTTTTCTTCCGCAAAGGGATAGTCCGAATACAAGTCGGAAAACAGCTCTATCAGCGCGGCGGTGGTGTCAATGACAGCCTTGTTCTTTTGGAGGTAATCCGCCCTGTTGTATATATAATTCTGTATTTTGACCGGTTGCGCCGTGCCTTGGGGATGTGCATACTTAATGTACTCCTGATAGTCCGACACGGCAAAGGAGATAAGGTAATAGGCTATGGGATAGTTTGTCTTCCATTCGTAGCGCAGTTTTTTCCCCGGCATCTCCCTCACGCGGGCGAGGATTCCCGGCGCTCCCGCCTTCAAATGTGCGGGTACCGTGACAAACACATGTGCGGAATCGGCCTTGTCGGGCAGATACTGTTTGCAGGGAAACCAGCCGCGGGCATTGCAGGGTTCGGAAAGCGACCAGGTAACCGGCACCTTCCATGCATCCTCCCCCTGCGAAATAGGGTTGAAAAATTCGTTGTCCTGCGAAGGGCGGACTGCATAGCAAACCTTTAGGCGGTATGTCCTTCCCGCATGAAGGGGATGCAGCGCGTACAGGCAAGCGTTTTCCCTTTCGAACGCGACAGGTTCCCCGTCTAAGTAAACAGAATCCACCTGCACGCCGGCATTCAGTTCTACCGTAAACCGTTGCAGTCCCGGTTTCTCGATTTCAGCCACTATTTCGGCATATCCCCTCACTTCGGTTGAGGTATTGTCCGCTTCGATATCAATCTTGTAGTACTTCACGTCATAATCATGATACCATTCCGGCACGGACAGGTATGCTTCCGGCAGCTGGGCGACGACCGGCAGCGCTGTCCACCGGCAAAGAAACAAAATAACCGGCAACCACAAAAGCCGCCGGCCTGTTATTTTCATGTTCATCCCTATATCCCTGCTTTCAGGGCTTCCTTGATCAGTTCTTCCACTGTGGCGGATGGCCGCGATGCAAGGATCCTGTCCAGCGCTTTCTCTACCGATACTTTTGTAAAACCCAGGTTTACCAGCGCCGACGAAGCTTCTTCCTTCGAGGAACCGGCCGCCGGCAGGAACTGGTCGCCGCCTGCGCCGGCCATGCCGATCTTGTCTTTCAAATCCACAATGATCCTCTGCGCCGTTTTCAAACCGATCCCCTTCACATTTTTCAGCACGCCGGCATTGCCTTCCGCAATGGCTTTCCGCAATTCTTCCGCCGACAGCGAGGATAGGATCATCCGCGCCGTACCGGCGCCAACACCCGATACCGTAATCAGCAGACGGAACAGCGAACGCTCTTCCTTACCGGAAAAACCGTAGAACAGTTCGGCATCCTCACGCACTACCTGATGCAAATAGAGTTTACACATTTTTTCGCTCCCAAGGAAAGGTTGCAGGGCAGTAAACGTATTCAGCGAAATGTGAAGCAAATACCCAAAACCGCCCGTTTGAACGGTAGCCGATATGGGATCCAGTTCCGCCAAACGGCCTTCGATAAAATCGTACATAAGGGATTTAGCTTAATTCTTCCAATATTTCCTGTATTACCGACTGGCATCCACCGCAACCGGTACCGGCGGCGGTGGCTTCGCCGACTTCCTCCACCGTTTTCAGCCCGCCTGCCTTGATGGCTTCCATGATTTCTCCACGGGTGACACTCATACAGTGACAAACTGTTTCATTAGCATCCATATTTTTATGTTTTTATTGAATTTGACATTAATTTTATGCAAAGTTAGCATTAAATTCTCAATTAAACAAATGGATAAAAATTAAGTCGTGCAGCGACCGCAGTTCGTACATCAAAAAAAGCTAAACCCGATTTTTCGTACATTTTGTTGAAGCCTTGATGCGCGGCGAAACCGACGACTTGCAGGCAGCAGTTCGATTTGTTGGAACAGCAAATGGCATTATACCTTGACGAGATGCAAAAACTTTGTGATGATCACTATAGGGAAGAATTTATAAGGGAAAGATACTCATTTTTTTTCTAATTGCCAAATTTTTATTTTTTCTCAGCCGACAAAGATCACACTTTTTGTTCCTCTATTTTCTCAGGGGTTTCACATGCGGGAGAAAAACGGCTGCGAGACCTGTCAGGGGGATATATGCGCAAATTTTATAGACATATTCCAATCCGTTCATATCGGCGACATAGCCGAGTATGGCTGCCGCAATCCCTGCAATACCGAATGCAAGTCCAAAGAAAAGGCCGGAAATCAGTCCCACTTTGGTGGGAAGCAACTCCTGCGCATATACGAGTATGGCCGAAAACGCCGACGAGAGAATGATACCGATCATTATGCTGAGGATACATGTCCACATAAGATTTGCATAGGGCATCATCAGTGAAAACGGCGCTGTTCCGAGAATGGAAAACCAGATGACCCACTTGCGACCGAACTTGTCGCCGATGGGGCCTCCCAAGAAGGTCCCTGCCGCAGAAGCCAGCAGGTAGGCAAAGAGGAAAATCTGCGATTCCCGGTTGGTGAGGCCGAACTTTTCTATCAGATAGAAGGTATAAAAACTGCTCAAACTTGCAGAGTAGGCATGTTTGGAAAACATCAGCGTCAAAAGGACGAACAGCGAGAAATAGATTTTCTTTTTGGACAACCGTACCCGGTGGATCACTGCCTTGGGAAGCTCTCCCGTTCTCGCCGACCTGATCCGATTCCCGTACCACCGCACAACAGGCGCTTTGGTGAACAGAGAGATAACGGCAATGCCTGCCAGCACTACGATATATCGTTGTCCGTAGGGCGTCACAATAGCCGCAGCCAGCAACGGGCCGATCGCTCCGCCGAGATTGCCGCCTACTTGGAAAATGGACTGTGCCAGCCCGTGCCTGCCGCCCGAAGCGTAGTGTGTCAAGCGCGATGCTTCGGGATGAATGACGGATGACCCCAGCCCGATGAAGGCTACCGATAGCATCACCCAGTGAATGGAGGAGGCAAAAGCCAGAAGCGTCAGGCCGATCATCGTGGAAGTAGTTCCTGCGCCCAGGTACCACGGTTTGGGGTATTTGTCGAATATAATTCCCGCCACGGGCTGGAATACGGATGCGCATATCTGATACACGAAGACAATCAGGCCGATCTGTCCGAACGTGAGGGAAAGATGGTCTCTGATAACGGGATATGCCGCCGAAACAGCAGACTGAAAGGCATCGTTAAACAGATGTGCCAAGCTCAGGTACAAAAGAATGGAAAGGGATGTCCCCGTATGTTGTGATGATACTTTCACAGGTATTTTGTTTTTCCCATACCTATCAAAAAAAGTGCCTAAGACATTAAAATGCGTTTGCCACGGTAAAAAAATCGTTTTTTTTGCTTTTTTATTTTTTTTTATTACTTTTGTGCGATATTTAGATATAAATTCGTTTTTACACATCATGATACGTGAAGACCATATTCAACAATTAAAATCCGGCGCGGATGCGTGGGATTTTATTGTTATCGGCGGCGGCGCTACGGGTTTGGGTATTGCCGTCGATGCGGCGGCAAGAGGTTTTAAAACCGTGCTTTTGGAACAGTCCGATTATGCCAAATCGACCTCCTGCCGGAGTACCAAACTGGTACACGGAGGCGTTCGCTACCTGCAAAAAGGCGATGTATCACTGGTGAGAGAAGCCCTTCGGGAACGCGGAAGGCTAAGAAGAAATGCGCCTCATCTGGTCAAGGATCAACGGTTCATTATCGCCAACTACCGCTGGTGGGAACAGCCATTCTACACTGTAGGATTGATGGCGTATGACCTTCTGGCGGGCAAACTCGGTTTAGGGCGTTCGCTTCCGATAAGCAGACAGAAAGTGATTCTTTCCATACCGCAAATTATCCGCCAGAAGCTTCGCGGCGGCGTGGCATATCATGACGGACAATTCGACGATGCGCGGCTGGCCGTCAATCTGATGCAAACCGCTACCGAAAAAGGAGCGGTGACGGTCAATTACGCAAAAGTAATCCGGCTGCTGAAAGAAAACGGTAGAATAACCGGCGTAACCGTACGCGACGAAACGAACGGAGAATCATTCGAACTGAAAGGACATTGCATTGTCAATGCTACCGGTATTTTTGTGGACGAAATTATCCGGATGGACGACTGCGAAAAGGAACCGCTGGTACGTCCCAGTCAGGGAATTCATCTGGTAGTGGATGCCTCGTTTCTGGGCGGCAACGATGCCATCATGGTGCCGAAAACCAGCGACGGCCGCGTGCTGTTTGGCGTTCCGTGGCACAACAGGGTCATACTCGGTACCACCGATACGCCGGTGGATGAATTTGTATTGGAACCGCGGCCCATGGAAAAAGAAGTGGACTTTGTTCTACACACCGCCGCCCAATACCTGACGCGACCGCCCAAAAGAGAAGACGTGCTTTGCGTATTCGCAGGCTTAAGACCGCTGGCAGCGCCGAAAAAGAATACAATTGAAAGAAAAACGAAAGAAATATCTCGCAGCCATAAACTCATTGTTTCCGATTCGGGATTGATTACCATTACCGGCGGAAAATGGACTACCTACCGGCAAATGGCGCAGGAAACCGTCGATCTGGCTATCAGGAAAGCCGGACTCCCGCTGAAAAAATGCGCAACAAAGGAAATGAAAATACACGGCTACCAAAAGACCACCGACCGGTGCAACTGGTTGTCCGTATATGGCAGCGACGGAGACAAAATACTTTCCTTGCAGGCGGAAAAACCGGAATATGCCGAAATCCTGCATCCCGCTTTCGATTTCACGGTAGCGGAAGTAGTGTGGGCGGTACGGGAAGAAATGGCGCAAACGGTAGATGACGTACTGGCGCGACGAATGAGAGCGCTCTACCTCGATGCACGCGCTTCCATAACGATGGCGCCGAAAGTGGCAACCATTATGGCGCAGGAATTGGGTAAAAACGAAACATGGGCGAAAGCTCAAACGGAAGAATATGTTTCAATCGCAAAAGGATACCTGTTGAATTGAAAAGTGTTCCGAATAGAGCGGCTAAAATAGCCCGTCATTTCCTTTTTTTGGCATTGGCTCTTGCCTGCGCTCGCTGTTGTTTTTGCAGTTCATCCAGCCGTTGCTGAAACCGCGACTTTTTCACCGGCTTGGCGCTGTTGGCATGCAATTTTTGCAACAGTTTCTTTTCATCAATGCCGCGTTTGAAAATCTCGTTTTGTGTGATGGTAATCACGTTAGCGATGAAATAATAATAAGTCAGGCCTGCCGAATAGTTATTGAGGAAAAACATGAACATCACCGGCATGATATACATCATGGTCTTCATGCCCGGCATGGCGGAAGTATCGGTTTGTCCGCTGCTCATGCGCATACTGAAGACGGTTGCCACTGTCATCAGTATGGTAAACAGGCTGATATGGTCGCCATAGAAAGGGATGGTAAACGGCAAATTGAGAATGGAATCGTAGGTGGACAGGTCTTCGGCCCACAGGAAGGACTGTTGCCTCAGTTCGATGGACGAGGGGAAAAAACGGAACATGGCCAACAGGATGGGCATCTGCAAAAGCATGGGGAGACAGCCGCCCATAGGGCTGACGCCTGCTTTCCGGTACAGCGCCATCACAGCCTGCTGGCGTTCCATCGCTTTTTCCTTCGGAATGCGGTGGTTGATTTCGTCGATTTGCGGTTTTAATACCCGCATCTTGGCGGAAGACATGAACGATTTGAAAGTCAACGGAAGCAGGCCGGCCTTGATGATAATGGTCATCAGCAGGATGATCAGGCCATAATTACCGATGAAGCTGCCAAGCCAGTCGAACAGCGGAATAATGATAAAGCGGTTGATCCACCGGATAATGCTCTTTCCCAGCGGCACCATCTGTTCCAGTCCGAGGTCGTATCTTTTGAGTGTATTGTAATGATTCGGGCCGAAATAGAGGCTCATGGGAATGGTTTGCGTTGTTTGCCGGCTGTTTAGTTCTATTCCGACGGCAGCTTCGTACTGCTTGATGTACCGGTGCTGCGAAGCCGGCTTTTGCGATTTCATTTCGGCAGCAACGGACTGTCCGTGAAAAATCAGCGCCCATGAAAAAAACTGCTGTTTGAAGGAAATCCAGTTCAGATAACTCTCTTTCCTGGTTTCCATTTCTTTAGTGGCGCCCAGCTCTTTCACATTGTCGCCCGCCTTGTAGAACAGCGCCGTATAAGTGTTTTCGTTTTCCGCCCCTTTTTCCTGACGGGGAGAATATGCCTGCCACTGAAAGTCAATCATGGTTTGGTTCGAGGCAATCAGTTTATTCATGTTGACCATATTAACGTCGAACTTCATCATATATTCTCCGGCTTTCATCGTATAGCAATATTCGATATAGGCATCGTTTTCGGATTTGAGCCGCATTTTCAGCGTGACGGAATCGTCCGAAAGGCGTATTTCACTGCGGCTGTCGGAGGGTTCGAAGAAAAGCCGGTGGGTGGAGATACTCCGGTTGTTGGAGAAAAAGTTGAATCCGAAGACGGTGGAATCACCGTTGAACAGGATGAGCGGAGTTTGGTCGTAACGTTTGTAGTTTTTCAGTTCTACCGAATAAGGACGGCCTCCTTTGGTGGAAAAAGTGACTTTCATCAGGTCGTTTTCCATGGTAATAAAGCGGTTTTCGCCTTGGGCTGCACCGGCAAAAGCGCCGAACAATTCCTTCATTTGTTGCTTCCGGACAGTGTCGGCTGTCGTGGTGTCAGGCGCAAAAAGGATACTTTCCTGTTCCGCTTTCCTGTGTTCTTCGGCCAAACGCTCTTGTGCCGCCCTGTTTAGCACAGCAATAGAATCGCGTCTGTGCTGCATCCGTTCCAGTTCTTCTTTCGACGGACGGTTCCAAATACTGTACCCCACCAATATCCCGATAATAAGTACTATTCCGATAATCGTATTTTTATCCATTCTGTTATACTCTATGTCTATTTATTTATGCATTTACGGTGTATCTCCGTCCAACGGACGCACCATGTAAAAAACGGCAAAGGTATATGATAAAAATGACTTTTCCCACAAGGATTCGATTTTTATTCAAGGCCGACGCATTATATCCGATAGCTTCTGAAGCGTTGGATGCTCCGTTTTTCCGCACCGGCCACGCCGGTTGTTACGCCCGCATACACGGAAGCGTACTTCCGGCATGTATCCGGTACTTTTTGATACATGGCCTATTTAGATTCCTGACGATCATTCATGATTTACTCATTTAAGGAGTTATCATTACCGATTACAGAAAAATTCATTTCATTTACAGAAAAATTCATTTCATTTACAGAAAAATTCGTTTCATTTACACGCGCGCATACGTCATTTACACGCGCGCATACGCCATTTACATGCGCGCATACGCCATTTACACGCGCGCATACGACATTTACACGCGCGCATACGCCATTTACACGCGAACATACGCCATTTACACGCGAACATACGCCATTTACACGCGAATATACGCCATTTACACGCGCGCATACGTCGCTTACATGCGAATATGCGTCTCTCGTATCCATATTTATTTCAGCGCTGTTCATTATTCACTATTCGTTATTCGTTATTCATTGTTCACTATTCACTATTCATTAGATGAAGCCTGCTCATTCCGTAGGAATGAATCGCTCGGTAGAAAAGAAAATATTCCGGTGATAGTCGGCATCCCGTGGGGATGCATCCCTACGGGATGCCGGAGAAGGGACGTCGGCGTTTTCTACCGAGCGATAATCCCTATCGGGATAACATTCGGCGTTTTCTACCGAGCGATAATCCCTATCGGGATACCATTCGGCGTTTTCTACCGAGCGATAATCCCTATCGGGATAACACTCGGCGTTTTCTACCGAGCGATAATCCCTATCGGGATAACATTCGGCGTTTTCTACCGAGCGATAATCCCTATCGGGATAGCATAAGGCAGCGCTTCGCCGGAACAGGGAAGCGTCCGGACGGCCAAAAGCCGCCGGTTTTTCTAT
>JAISWE010000019.1 GCA_031271175.1 Bacteroidales bacterium
TTGGGTCACAGCACACCTTTTTTGCCAGCCACGCGATAGAGCGTTCTTGTATTTTTAATTGTTTTTTTATCTCTTCCCCTATGTGAAACGTCTTGTCCATAAAAAAGCGTGAAACTGTTTGCTGATCGCTCATTTAGATTGATTGGCTCTGGAAAACCATTGTAGTTAAATGAACGCAAACAGTTCACGCTCGAAAACGTGAACTGTCGCACTTCATTCTCGACTACTAAAATTTCCAGATTTCATCAATCCGAGAATAAGAGCGTTAGCCCAATTATATCTTAACCGATGTTTTACATCATCATATATGTATTACTTTTAATTCTAAAAGACAAAGGTAACTGTTTTTTTCATTCCAAAGTTTTTTCGATTCTTTTTCTGAAGTACCTGAGTGGTTACGAAATGTTCTTGTCAACGGATAATCATTCAATCGTTTTAATACGGCAACCGGTTTCCCGTCCCGAAAAGGCGATGGATACAATTAAAACAATAATGATGTCCTTCAGGAATAAAAGCACAACGCTTTTTGTCGTTTTTGTTGCCTGTACATGCCCCCCTGTTTGCGCAGGTGCAGCAGGCACAGCTCCATCCGGTGCAGCTTCGCTGCGAATGTCTGGACAGGCCATTGGGAATCGACGTTTGGAAGCCGCGCCTGTCGTGGTGGTTGCAGGACGACCGGTACGGCGCCTTCCAGCAGGCGTACCGGATCATCGTCGGGACGGATTCGGCGGCGTATCCTGCGGCAAGGGCGCGGCCTGGGACAAAAACGCAGCGTCCGGCGACATGTTCGTTACTTATGCCGGAAAACCGATGGAACCCTTTACCTGCTATTGCTGGCGCATGGAAAACCGGAACATGGACAATATCTCTGCTTTGCTCCGCCGAAAAGTCCCGACGAAATCAACGCGCTTTATATCGACCGGATCGTTGTGATGAGAGAATAAATAATGTCCTCCCAAAAAAAAATGAGCGTAAATCAAAAAAAAACCTTACCTTTGCACCCCAAAATAATATATATTCTATACAGTCATGGATTTGATGAAGTTTGTTCAAGAGCAGAACGCTGTTTTACGCGAGTTTCCGAAATTCGGCAGTGGGGATACCATCACCGTTCATTATAAAATCAAGGAAGGGAATAAAGAACGTATTCAGCAATACAGAGGTGTTGTCATTCAGTGTAAAAAAGCGACTTTTACCGTTCGTAAAATGTCGGGCGAAATTGGAGTTGAAAGAATTTTTCCCATCCATTCGCCTTTTATTGAAAAGATAGAAATTAATAAATACGGCAAGGTACGCCGTGCGAGGATTTTTTATTTGAGAAAGCTGACCGGTAAAAAAGCGCGTATCGTAGAAAGAAAATTTGCTGCCAATTGACTTGGATTCCGGTGTCATATCTTCTGCACATTTTGAAAAAAGTCCTGTTTGTCTGTATGGCATGTCTGCCGGCATGTTTGTCGGCAGAAAGCAGGGATCATCCCAAACGTCTTGTGGCAAAGGCTGCCCAAGTGGAAAAATTAGCAGAAGGATTTGCCTTTACCGAAGGGCCGGCCGCAGACAGGAAAGGCAATGTATATTTTACCGACCAACCCAATAACCGCATTTTGATTTGGACGACGGAGGGGAAACTTTCTGTCTTTCACGACAATTCAGGACGCGCCAACGGTCTGTATTTCGACCGGAACGGACAATTGATCGCCTGTTCCGACGAGAACAACGAATTGTGGTGTATCGGTATGGACGGCAGTCACACCGTGTTGGTAAGCGATTTTGAAGGAAAAAAACTGAACGGCCCCAACGACTTGTGGTTGCATCCCGATGGCGGAATCTATTTTACCGATCCGCTGTACATACGTAAATACTGGACACGCGACCCATCCATGCAGCAAAAGGGAGAATACGTGTACTATCTCTCGCCCGACCGGAAAACCCTGGTCACGGTAGAAACAAGCCTGAAAAAGCCGAACGGCATCATCGGCTCTCCGGATGGGAAACGCCTGTATGTAGCCGACATCGGCGACAAAAAAACATACCTGTACCACATCATGCCCGACGGTTCGTTATCCGGCAAAAAACTGTTTGCACCTATGGGATCCGACGGAATGACCATCGACCGGGAAGGCAATGTCTATCTGACGGGCAATGGCGTTACCGTCTTTGATACTCAAGGAAAACAGATAGAACATATCGCTGTCGATGCCAATTGGACAGCCAATGTCTGTTTCGGAGGAAAGGACATGAAAACCCTTTTCATCACCGCATCGCAATACCTGTTTTCCCTCCGGATGAACGTTAAGGGTGTAAACCGGTATTGATCAACCGGACGGTAGCCGTTTTTCCGGAAATTCGCAAAAAAAACAACAACAGGACTTATTCCCATGATATTTTTTATTACATTTGCATTATTTAATTTATCAATACATGAAGCGTTTTATCAGTATTCTTTCAATTGTATGCGTGTTGTATGCTTGTTCGGAACATTCGGGCTACACGATACAAGGTACCATCCAAAATGCAGAAAATGATACGGTTTATCTAAAACAATATCAGGATTTCAACTGGAAAACCATTGATAGTGCCGTAGTCAAAAGCGGAAAATTTACGCTACAAGGAACCGTTGACGGTCCGGATTATACCCTGTTGTACATTGGACATACCGGGCCTGTGCAATTTTTCATCGAAAATTCCAAAATAGGAATTGTAGCCGATAAGGACAGCCTTACCGCCGCAAAAATAACAGGATCGGCAGAAAACGACCTTTTTTCCGCCTTCGACAGACGGATAACGGAATTTGAAAAACAGTCGGAAAAACTGAACGATGAATACAACTATCTGCGCCTGACGTCGGAAGGCGATACTGCCAAAGAGCATCCCCTTTTGAGAAGTATGAACCGGTTGATCAAGGAAAGGACGCAATACATGTCCGATTTTGTGCGACAAAACCCGTCCAGCATCACCTCAGCTTTCGTCATTGACAATATCCTGTCACATTTTGTCGGTATAGAAGAATTGGGGGATATCATTGATGCATTTGACGATGCTCATTCCTCCCAATGGGTGAAAATGATGAAAGAAAAACTGTTTGCTGCTCGAAAAACGGGCATAGGACAAGTTTTCTCCGATATGGAAATGCAAACGCCCGACGACCAGCCTGTCAAATTATCCGATTATGCCGGAAAAGGCAAATACGTTCTGATCGATTTCTGGGCGTCGTGGCGTCATCCCTGTCGCCTCGCCGGCCCGGAAAAAGTGGAACTGTATAACAAATACAAAAACAAGGGATTTGAAATAATAGGCGTTTCCTTTGACAAGGACAAAGAAGAATGGACGCAGGCTATTTCCGACGACGAGCTGCCGTGGATACACATGTCGGATTTGGCTTTTTGGGAAAGCAAAGCCGTTGCGCTATATTCCGTCTATTCTATTCCCTATGCCATCCTGCTGGATCCGGAAGGCACAATTATTGAAAAGTATCTCCCTCCCGACCTGGACGAGTTGGACGACAAATTGGCGGAATTATTAAAATAATACAACCAACAAAAAATAATTACTTATGCTGGTAAAATCTTATGGAAGTGCGGTTTACGGAATAAAGGCGACCACTATCACCATCGAAGTGAATGTAAGCAGAGGAGTTAATTTTTTGCTGGTAGGACTGCCCGACAGCGCCGTTAAGGAGAGCCAGCAGCGCATTGAATCGGCGTTGCAAATGCAGGGATACAAACTGCCGGGCAGAAAGGTCGTCATCAATATGGCGCCGGCCGACATCCGCAAAGAAGGCTCGGCTTACGATCTTCCACTGGCTGTCGGAATGCTGGCCGCTCATGAACTGATTAAAAACGACCGGCTGGAACATTGCCTCATCATGGGAGAATTGTCGCTCGACGGCACCATACAATCCATCAAAGGCGCTTTGCCTATCGCATTACAGGCGCGCCACGAAGGTTTCACCTCCTGCATTTTTCCCGCACAAAATGCCGGAGAAGCCGCCATTGTGGACGGTATTACCGTTTATGGCGCCACCAACATCAAGGAAGTTATCGACCTGTTGGACGGCAACGGCACGCTGCAACCGGTAAAAATCGACATCAACAGGGAATTTCTGCATAACTTCACCTGTGAATCCGACTTTTCGGATGTAAAAGGGCAGGAAAACGTAAAACGGGCAATGGAAATAGCGGCTGCCGGAGGACATAACATCATCCTGATCGGTCCTCCGGGAGCAGGGAAAACAATGCTTTCAAAACGACTGCCCGAAATACTGCCGCCCCTTACCATCGAAGAGGCGCTGGAAACCACCAAAATACACTCGGTTGCAGGAAAAACCAACAGGGAAACAGCCCTCGTCACCAAACGCCCCTTTCGCTCGCCTCACCATACCATTAGCGACGTAGCGCTGGTGGGCGGCGGATCGTTTCCGCAACCCGGGGAAATATCGCTGGCACACAACGGGGTACTGTTTCTGGACGAATTACCCGAATTTAAGCGTACCGTTCTCGAAGTAATGCGACAACCGCTGGAAGACCGGGTCATTACCATATCGCGCGCCCGTTTTGCCGTAGAGTATCCGGCAAGTTTCATGCTGGTTGCTTCTATGAACCCCTGTCCGTGCGGCTTTTACAATCATCCGGAAAAAAAGTGCATGTGTGCGCCCGGCATGGTGCAAAAATACCTGAACCGCATATCGGGTCCACTGCTCGATCGCATCGACATCCACATTGAAGTAGTGCCTGTGCCGTTTGAAAAATTGTCGGAACAACGACCGGCAGAGTCCAGCAAGGTAATCCGCGAACGGGTAGTGGCAGCGCGTAACATCCAGAGAGCGCGGTTTGCCAAACACGAAGGCACCCATTGCAACGCACAGATGAGTTCCAGAATGTTGCAAAAATATTGCGAAATCGATGCTGCCGGACAGAACATCCTGAAAGCTGCCATGCAGAAGTTGGGACTGTCGGCGCGAGCATACGACCGCATCATCAAGGTGTCGCGTACCATCGCCGACTTGGAAGCCTCGGCAAACATACAGGTACAGCATCTTGCCGAAGCCATCCAGTATCGCAGCCTCGACCGCGAAGGGTGGGGAGCCTGAAATTTTTCAATGCCGGGAGCATCTCTGTCAAGATGCTCTCCCCAAGCGAGCAACTATCGGTACATTTCCGCGCCTTTGTCGCCAAAAGGGGCGCACCGTTTGTTTGTACAAAGGTTTGGTCAAGAAAACTTCGTGCAACTTCGTGTACTTCGTGGTTAAAAAAATAACTGTATGGGATATTTGATACATCTCTAAACCTTCAACTCTAAAAACTTTTCCGTAACTTTGCCGGATGGATATTCGTAAAATTATTCATATCGACATGGACGCTTTTTATGCTTCCATTGAGCAGCGGGATTTTCCGGAACTTCGGGGGAAGCCTGTCGCTGTGGGGAGGGCTGTTCCGCGCGGAGTGGTTGCTGCGGCAAGTTACGAAGCGCGGCAGTACGGCGTCCATTCCGCCATGCCGTCGGTAGTGGCGCAACGCAAATGTCCGCAACTCATTTTTCGTCCTCACCGTTTTGCCGTATATGAAGCGGTATCACAACAAATCAGGTCAATTTTCCGCGAATATACCGACTTGGTGGAACCGCTGTCGCTGGACGAAGCCTATTTAGACGTGACCGCCAACAAAAAAAACATGCTTTCCGCCACCCATATAGCCATGGAAATCAGGGAACGCATCAGGGCAGAAACGCGGCTAACGGCTTCCGCCGGCATTTCCTACAACAAATTGCTGGCCAAAATAGCCTCCGACATGAAAAAGCCCGACGGCCTGTTTGTCATCGAACCGCATCAGGCAATCGACCTTTTGAAACAGTTAGCCGTCGGCAAGATTCACGGCATCGGGAAAGTAACGGGCGAGAAACTCCGCCAATCGGGCATCAACACGGGTGGCGACTTGCAGGCGCTGAGCCTGGACACCATGATACGGATGTTCGGCAAGCAGGGCATCTTTTTTTACGATGCGGTGCGCGGCATCGACCGGCGTCCGGTGGAGCCGGAATGGATACGCAAGTCCGTCAGCGTCGAAAACACTTTTGAACAGGATCTCACCAGCCGTTTCGCCGTGATCACGGAACTGTACCGGCTGGAAAAACGGCTTTTCGCCGAAATGGAACGGATAGAGCGCGTTGCCCGCACCGTCACGCTCAAAGTGCGGTTCAACGATTTCCTTACCCTCACCCGTAGCCGCACCGTCCATCCCCCGGTGGATACCTATCAGGCCTTGCAGACTGTTTCCCGCAGTTTGCTGAACGAAGTGCCAACGGAAGGAAAAGGAATACGGCTGCTGGGGATCGGCCTGTCCAACCTGAAAGACCTCCATTGCACCGAACCGCAACAACTGGAACTGGAGCTGAACTGGTAAAATGGCCTCTTCGCATGGCGCTATGCGCCACCAAAAAACGCTCCGACAGGATGTTGATTTTCTGTCATTTTCACTTGTTAAGCCTGAACTTTTTTCCGTCCGTTTTCATTTTATTCCGAAAATCATTAATTTTGGCGTTTGAAATAATGCGATAATGAAAGAATACAAGCGATACATGGTAACGTCGGCGCTGCCTTATGCCAACGGGCCGGTACACATCGGGCATCTTGCGGGAGTTTACGTGCCGGCGGATATTTACGTGCGCTATTTGCGGTTGCGCGGCAAAGACGTAGTGTTTGTGGGCGGAAGCGACGAACACGGCGTGCCTATCACCATTAAGGCGCGCAAAGAGGGCGTGTCGCCGAAGGAAATCGTTGAACGCTATCACGCGCTCATTAAGGAATCATTTGAACGTTTCGGCATTTCCTTTGACATTTATTCCCGTACCACCTCCGCCATTCATCATCAAACGGCGTCCGATTTTTTCAGGACATTATATGACAAGGGCGTTTTCGTGGAGAAGGAAACCGAGCAGTACTACGATGAAGAAGCGCAACAGTTTCTGGCCGACCGCTACATCACAGGCGAATGCCCGCACTGTCACAACGAACGGGCATACGGCGACCAGTGTGAAAAATGCGGCACTTCGCTCAATCCCACCGACCTGATCAACCCACATTCCGCCCTGAGCGGCTCC
Source organism: Bacteroidales bacterium (assembly GCA_031271175.1). GTDB lineage: Bacteria > Bacteroidota > Bacteroidia > Bacteroidales > UBA4181 > JAIRLS01. The sequence goes on from JAISWE010000019.1 coordinate 7,093, forward strand.
GTGCCCGTGCTCCGCGCCACCAAACACTGGTACCTGCCGCTCGAAAACTACGATCCCTTCCTGAGAAACTGGATATTGGAAGAACACAAAGAGTGGAAACCCAACGTATATGGGCAATGCAAATCATGGCTCGACCTCGGACTGCAACCGCGTGCCGTTACCCGCGACTTGGACTGGGGCATACCCGTCCCCATTGAAGGCGCGGAAGGCAAAGTACTCTATGTTTGGTTCGACGCACCCATCGGCTACATCTCCAACACGCGCGAACTGTTACCCGACACATGGCAGGACTACTGGAAATCGGACGACAGCTGTCTGGTGCATTTCATCGGCAAGGACAACATCGTGTTTCACTGCATCATCTTTCCCGCCATGCTCAAGGCGGAAGGTTCCTACATCCTGCCGCACAACGTGCCTGCCAACGAATTTCTCAACCTCGAAGACAACAAAATATCCACTACGCACAATTGGGCGGTGTGGCTGCACGAATACCTGAACGATTTTCCCGGCAAAGAGGATGTGCTGCGCTATGTCCTGACCGCCAACGCACCCGAAACAAAGGACAACAATTTCACGTGGAAAGATTTTCAGGATCGCAACAACAATGAATTGGTAGCCATCTACGGCAACTTCGTCAACCGTGTAATGGTGCTGACACATAAATATTTCGGCGGGAGAACGCCGGAAGTGTCCATCCGGACGGAGGCCGACAGGGAAACTTTGCAGAAAATAGCCCTCACGAAGGAAAATGTAGAAAATGCACTGGAAAATTACCGTTTTCGCGAAGCCCTGAAAGAAGTGATGAATCTCGCCCGTCTTGGCAACAAATACCTGGCGGACAACGAGCCGTGGAAAACGATCGAAACCGACAAAGCACGCACTGGCGCCATCCTGAACCTCTCCCTGCAACTTGCCGCCAACATCGCTTTGCTTTTTGACCCTTTCCTGCCTTTCAGTTCCGCAAAACTCAAAAACATGCTCCGCCTGCCCGACACAGCATGGGAACGCATCGGCGAGGGCGACATCCTGCCGGCAGGACACGAGCTGAACCAACCTGCACTGCTGTTTGACAAAGTGGAAAACGACGCCATCGACAAGCAACTGCAACGCCTCCATGCGCTCAAAACCGCCCCTGCAAAAAAAGACATCCCCTTCGACGAATTTTCAACGATGGATATCCGCATCGGCACCATTCTGGAAGCCTCCAAAGTGCCTGCAACCGACAAACTGATGAAACTGCTGGTGGACACAGGTATCGACAGGCGCACTGTCGTGTCGGGCATCGCACAGCATTTCTCTCCGAAGGACTTGATCGGCAAGCAGGCGAGCGTGCTGGTGAACCTCGCTCCCCGCAAGCTGAAAGGCATTGTGTCGCAAGGCATGTTGCTGCTGACGGAAGACGCCGCCGGAAAACCGGTGTTTGTCGTTCCGGAACGCGCGGTAGCCAACGGAACGGCCATCAGTTAATATCCTTCTCCTGTTTTGCGCAATGGGACACCCGCCCCGTTTTATCGGCACCACCTGCCCACCGCCTCGAACAGCCGCTGCTGCTCGAGGCTCATTCCGAGTACCTTCGTGTGAGTTTCCCGCGAGTTTGGCAGGCGATAAGTTAGTTGGTACATCGTCTTTACGAGTTCCTGTGCGCGTTTGAACGATATTTTGGACAAATATTGATGTGCATTTTTCACTGTTTTTAACTTCCTTCGATATAAAAATAGTACACAAAATCAGTTATAATCATCAGTAATATAAATTAGTTATATTCTAATAATCAATGTGTTTTTGAATTTTTGAAAAAAATATTTTGCCGGTTAAAATATTTTTGTACTTTTGCGCCAACAGAAGTCGTTGCCATCCCGTAAGATCTGGCGCGGCTCATTTTTTTTTTACAGATATGAATAAATCTGCATATACAATTGCCGACCAGATTGCATTACTCAAACAGCGAGGCATGATTTTCAGGGACGAAACGCAAGCATGCGAACGGTTAAAAAACATCAGTTACTACCGGCTGAAAGGGTATTGGTGGGACATGCAAAGCGACATGACACAGCATTTGTTTTATCCCGGCGTTTGTTTCGAGGATATATTGGAACGTTACGATTTCGACCGCAAATTTCGCAGGATTCTTTTCGGCGGAATTGAACAGATAGAAATTGCCGTACGTACTCGATTGATTTACTGTTTGTCTATTGCTTATGGCGGACTGTGGTATCTGAATCCGGCGCTGTTTGAAACAGCCTTGAAAACGAAAAATGTGGTCGCCCAAACAACGCATCTCCATACCCTTGACGAACTGCAAAAGGAATTTAACCGCAGTCAGGAACTTTTCATCAAAGACCATAACCGTCGTTATCCGGGACAGCCTGCCGACGCATGGATAGTTTTGGAGGTCGCTTCAATGGGTACTTTGTCTAAA
>JAISWE010000063.1 GCA_031271175.1 Bacteroidales bacterium
GTTACAAAAACACAGGCAAAGTATCTTTACTTTCCTTATATATCCCAATGTCCCGCCGGATAATAACGGTTCAGAGAGAGCAATTCGAAATGTCAAAGTAAAAACGAAAGTCTCCGGTCAGTTCCGAAATCCTGAGGGAAAAGGAGCTGAACGATTTGCAAGGATTCGTTCGGTTATTGATACTGCTCTCAAAAATAACCAGGATGTTTGCTTTGCTTTGAAATGTCTGGCTAATATTCAAATTACGAATAGTACCTGAGTAGTTACAATTCATATAAGATGAAAATTAAAAAAGACTTAATTGGTCATGAAATTGCACATGGCGAGAAAATCAGTCATGATGCGGAAAATATTTGGGGATGGGGTAGTGTTGCCGGACAGCAAAGGGCTGAACGCAGAGCGCAATACTTCATTGATTTGGGTGAAATCACTCGCAGTAACGATGTTCTTGAAATAGGTTGCGGTACCGGAACTTTCACCGAAAAAGTGTACTTGTCAACCAATGCAAATATTACAGCTATTGACGTCTCTCCTGCATTGTTGGAACAAGCCAGAATAAAGTTACCCAATGTAAAATTTCTTATTGAAAATGCCATGTCGCTATCAGCTGAAAATGATACTTTTGATGTGGTATATGGCAGTTCGGTACTGCACCACCTTGATATGCCTGCGGCATTGTCGGAGTTTTATAGGGTTCTCCGTCCTGCTACTGACAATGGGAAACCCGGCAAACTTGTTTTTGCAGAACCAAATATGCTCAATCCTCAAATATTTATACAAAAAAATGTGCCGTGTATTAAACGGTGGATGGGTGATTCTCCCGATGAAACTGCTATTATCAGGTTCACTATGGTGAAACTGTTGCAGAAAACAGGTTACAAAAATGTGAGCGTATTTCCATACGATTTTTTACATCCGATGATTCCTAAACTATTAACGGGCATGTTTTCAACAATCGGACAAGTGGCGGAAAAAATTCCGTTATTAAAAGAAATGGCAGGGTCTGTAATTATATATGCTGAAAAATAACCCATCACAAAAATTTACATGAAATGAAACAACTTAATTGTCGGATTCCCCATACATCTGTTCTACGAGGAGTTAAAGAAATATGAGCCATGATTTTTTCGCTTTCAAACAGTTTACGGTACGCCAGTCGATGGCGGCCATGAAGGTGGGAGAGGACGGCGTGCTGCTGGGCGCATGGACAAACGTTTTGCAGGCGAAACGGATACTGGATGTCGGCACAGGCACGGGCTTGCTGGCGCTGATGCTTGCACAGCGCCAGCCGTCTGCACAAATTGATGCGGTGGATATTGATGCCGCCGCATGTATGCAGGCACGGCAAAATATCGCCGACAGCCCATGGAAAGAGCGGATCAGCGTTGTCTGTGATGATTTCGGGCATTTTGCGCGGTACAGCGCGGCACGCTATGACTTGATCGTCAGTAATCCCCCCTATTTCAGCCATTCGTTGAAATCTCCCGACAGGCAACGTTCCCTGGCACGACATGCCGACAGCCTGTCGCTTTCCGTCCTGACGGACGGAGCGGCAAGGCTGCTTTCCGCCGACGGGAAGATCGCCGTGGTGCTTCCGGCCACGGAAGCCCGCGCATGGGCGGAAAAATACCTTTCCCTCGGATGGTCGGCCTGCCGGATGCTGCATGTCCGCACCACACCCTCAAAACCGTTTTCCCGCCTGCTGCTGGAACTCTCCCGCACGGAAACCTCCCTGACGGAAAACAAACTGACCGTTAAAAACGGTACGGATAGCTTCACAGATGAATACAAAGCGCTCACCCGTGCATTTTACCTGAAATTCTGAACCGTTGCCGTCGAACATACATGCCTTTATAAGGCAAGTTCATGGGAATGAACAACAACAAAACTTGTATGTATTTAACAATGTGAGATTTTGCATTTTATTATTAACAAATTGGGTAAAAAAATGCCGACATCAAGCAACGTTTTCAAAATATTGTCTCTTATCTGTTATAATAATTAATTGTAAATTTTAAATTTTAATACCATGAAAAAGTTATTTTTATTCTCTATTTTATGTACAGGCATTTTTGTTTTTTCCTGTAAGAAAGAAAAAGCCGATATTCCGGTAACCGGCATATCGCTTGACCAGAACACGTTGGAACTTGTTGTTGGCGTAAACGACAGCGCGACGCTTATCGCCACCGTTACGCCCGCTAATGCCGATTATTCGAAGATCGAATGGAGCAGCGACAATCCGGAAATCGCTAAGGTTAAAGAGGGCGTTGTAACCGGCCTCACCGAAGGAACGGCGACAATCACCGTCACTTCCGCCGACGGCCTTATTAAAGCCATCTGTACCGTAAAGGTAAAAGTACGCGATTTCACCTACGGCGCGAAAAAGTTTATCGCCGAAAACAAGGCAAAGGGCAAGCACACATTTAACTTCAACACCTCGGAGCTGCCCAAAACCTTCACGCTGAGAAACGGCGTGAAAATAACCATTCCGGCTGGAATCAACTTCACAAAATCCAGCCAGCCCGTTAGCGGCCCCTTGACCCTCGAAGCATACGGTATGCTGAAACCCAGCGACATCATCCTGTCTGGCACCAGCACCAACTACATCAGATACCAAGACAAAGGCTACCTGAAATCGGACGGTTTTGTCTTCATCGACGTGAAACAAAACGGAGAAAGCGTTGATGAATATATTGGCCTCAACAACGCTATCAATATCTCTATTCCGACGGATGAAGACGACGGTACCGCCACAATGATATGGGTGGGTGAAGAAATAGCCGATACTGCACTGGTATGGGGGGATGTTAACGAGGATATCTTTTTTAACAGAGGTAATGATAAATTCAACTGGAACGAAATAGGCGCGGTAAACGGAAGTTTTGCGTTTAATTTCGGGAGTCTGGGATGGGTGAACTGTGATGTGCTGTGGAGAACCGGCGTATCTTTTGCCACCGTTACCGTTACCGTCACGGGAAAAACAGGCACCTGGGCGTCGTATCAGGGATACACCGGCGATACCTTTGTATTCTTCGTAGGGAAAGGAGCCAATGTGATAGCCCAGTTGTACACGCAGATTAATGCAACCACCGTTCAAAGCTATTACAACTCTATGCCGGTGGGCGACGAAGGGAAAATGATTGCCTTTTCCGTCAAAGAAGGCGAATTTTCTTTCGCATCGCAGGATGTCACCATTGCCGCCGACCAGCAAGTTACGCTAAATCTGAAGTCGATTGATAAAGAAGCTTTGCTGGACGCTATTAAAGCGCTCGACCAGCAATAATACCCGTTCGTCCGGATAAAATACATCGGGGGGAGTCTTACGGTTGACCGTAAGCTCCCCCCGATGCCGTTTTCATGAATCCTTATCATTTTTCCCGTTGTATAGCGGTTTCGCCCCCACGAAATACACCCGCGACGATTTGAAAAAAAGTTTGTCCTTTCAATTCTATTGATTATCTTTGCCCCCGAAATAAGCGGAAATAGCTCAGTCGGTAGAGCATCAGCTTCCCAAGCTGAGGGTCGCGAGTTCGAACCTCGTTTTCCGCTCATATGAACTTGAAACCCGATTTCGGAATTTTATCGTTGTTTTTGAAACTTTTTAACATCCTTTGCGTATAATCTAATCGAATTTTACTATCTTTGTTCTCATGCGAGGTTTGTTACGATATGTAAAAGCATTTTTGGTGAAGCTGCATTTATGCATTGGGAAGTCGGTTTTATCCGGCAGGAGCGTAGCGGTTTCTTTTACTTTCGGATGCGCGTGTTGTTTCTTGTCGGGAGTGTTGTCCTTTTCTGCTCAGGCTCAAACGATTTCTCCCGATAACAACGGTATTGTATATGTTAAAAGCAATGCGACGGGCAACCAAAGCGGCGATTCGTGGGCTAATGCCTGTCACGAACTGGCCGCCGCATTGAACGCCGCTAATGCCAATCCTGCCATTACGCAAATCCGGTTGGCGGAAGGCACATGGTACCCGCAAGACAAGGCAGGCAACGGCACCGAAGATCGCGACAAGGCCTTCGTGTTGGCCTCCAACGTAAAAATCTACGGCGGCTTCGAAAATGAAAACTTTACGGACGCAACGCCTCCTGCCTATGGAAGCGCGGGACGAAACGGACAAACCATCCTCAGCGGCAACATCGGCGACCCGAATGAGTCCTCCGACGATGCTTTCCACGTTGTGATCGCCGCAGGCGACCTGAACGACGCCGCGCTCGACGGGCTGATCATTGAAAGAGGAAACGCCAATGATGCAAACAGTACCACGATAAACATAAGCATAGGCAATACTACCATTTACGTTAACCGGTCTTATGGCGGAGGACTGTATAATATGTCCTCCATTCATGTCAACCACGTGCTTTTTCGTAATAACCTTGCCATTTACGGCGGTGGAATACGCACAACATCCTCACCATCCTTTACCAACGTTGTTATCCGCAACAACGGCGCTCCTTTGAAGAACTCGAACGGCGGCAATATTAATACTTCACATGGTGGCGGAATGTACAACGACGATCCGTTAAAAGTTCCTGTGCTGGAAAATGTTACCATCGAAAACAACACCGCCGGTTCGGGCGGCGGTATGTACAACAATTTTTGCAGTCCGAAGCTGACCAATGTGAGTATCTCGGGAAACAGCGCAACAGAGGGAACTAGTTTTCGAAATGGCGGCGGAATGTACAATAACGGCGCTTCACCCGACCTGACCAATGTGCTGATTTCCGGGAACAAAAGTACGCAGCAAGGCGGCGGAATGTACAATGACGGCGGTTCACCCAAACTGACCAATGTCACCATAGTGGGAAATTATTCCGATGCCAACAACGGCGGAGGAGGGATGTATAATGCATCTACTGCTACTCCCAAACTGTACAATTCCATTATATGGGGCAACCGCGCCAATACCGCCGGCGCCAATATCTATAACAGTAGCGCTGTTCCGCGCTATGCCTACTGCCTGGTGGAAGGCAGCGGCGGAAGCGGCAGCTGGATACCTTCATTCGGCCTTAACGATGGCAACAACATAGATGTAGGCAGCAGTAATCCGTATTTTTTCAAGGCGATCATTCCCAACGATTCCAATACGCCCACCACCGAAGGCGATTACCACATTACGCTTTGCAGCCCCGCCTACAATGCGGGAAACAACACCCTCGTCCCCGCCACCGTTACCGTTGATTTGAGCGGAAGACCCCGCATAGCGGGAACGAACGTTGATATGGGCGCTTACGAAAGCGCCGCGATCACGCCAGCAGGAAACAGGATTTATGTAAACCAAAATGTTACAGGCGGGAATAAGGAAGGCGCTTCATGGGCTAATGCCGCCTTCGAACTTGCCGACGCCCTGCTTTATGCGGCAACTCATGCCGGAGTGACGGAAATATGGGTGGCGGAAGGAACCTACAGGCCGCGATACAGCGCCGAGGGCAGCTGCATGGACGGGGTGCGCGACAATGCCTTTGTCATGGCAAACGGCGTAACCATTTACGGAGGATTCGCCGGCACAGAAACGGCGGTAACGCAACGCAACTGGACGAAGTATCCCACTGTCCTCAGCGGCGATATCGGCGTTCTGAACAATCCCAGTGACAATGCCTTTCACGTAGTGATTTTTGCCGACGTCTCCTCTTCGAGCGGACTGGACGGCGTAACCGTTACGGACGGCAACGCCAACGGAAGCGGAAGCATCTCCGTCAATGGAAAGACCATCTCTCAAAGCAAAGGCGGCGGCGTTTACTCCGACGGATCATCAAACGCCTCGTTCCTGCGACGAAGCATCGTCAGCGGAAATACGGCTACCGACGGCGCAGGCGTCTATCTCGCCGACGGCGCAACGCAATTTTACAGTTCGCTGATCAGCGGAAACCATGCGACAGGCAACGGAGGCGGTATCTACACGGATGCCGGCGCTGCTTCGCAACTGCTGAACCTTACCATCAGCGGGAATAATGCCGCAAACGGCGGCGGTATTTACAATAACGGCGGCGCTCCTGCAATTAAAAACACCATCGTTTGGGGCAACAGCGGTAATCCTTACGGAATAACTGCCGCCGACTACAGCCTGATAGAAGGAGCAGCTGCTCTTACGGGCGTCGGCAACCTGGACGGAACGGATTCAGGCAACGATCCTCAGTTTCTCAACCCTTTGCTGCCTTCGCAAGCGCCTACCGTCAACGGCGATTACCGCCTGAGCCGTTGTGTCCTTCATCCGGTGGTAAATGTGGGCGATAACACGGGAATCAATGCGGCGGACACCGATTTGGGCGGTTTGGCGCGTATCATCGGCACAAACGTCGATATGGGCGCTTACGAAGTGCCTACTTTGGCGAGCATTTCCGGTAATATCCTCTATGTGAATAAAAAAGTAAGCGGCAGCACGGAAGCGGGCGATTCATGGCCCAATGCCTTCCACGAACTTTCCGACGCCTTACGCACTGCCGCCGAACTGAATAATCTGACTTCCGGCACGGTTACGGCAATATGGGTAGCCGAAGGCGTTTATACGCCGCTTTACAGCGCGAACGGCACAGGCTGCCAGAACGGCGACCGCGACAACGCCTTCGTAATACAGAAAAATGTGAAAATATACGGCGGATTTGCCGGTACGGAAACCGTATTGACAGACCGCAACTGGGCGATCCACCCGACCGTCCTCAGCGGCGATATCGGAAACGAAGACGACCGCAGCGACAACGCATATCATGTGGTGGTGGCGGCGGATGATATCGGAACCGCCCTGCTGGACGGGTTTACCGTTACCGGAGGCAATGCCGACGGAAGCGGCACTATCGTCGTGAACGGCCAGAACGTGCCGCGAAACACGGGCGGCGGCATTTGCCTCTATTCGGCCTCGCCGGAGATCAGCCATGTCATTGTCAGCGGCAACGAAGCCCTTAACGGCGCCGGAATATATGCGAATGCAAACGCCAATCTCACCGTTTCCAATAGCCTTTTCAGCGGCAACAAAGCTAAAAACGAAGGCGGCGGCATTTATTGCGATGCTTCTGCCAACCAACTGAAGAATGTCACCGTTAGCGGGAATGATGCCCTTTCTCCCGGCGGCGGCAGCGGCATCAAAAGCACAACAGGGGTTACCCTTACCAACACGATTGTTTGGGGGAATGGCAACAACAATGTTTCCGGATCGTATTCCTCTACGTACAGCCTGATAGAAGGGAGTTCGGATACGAACAACGGCAATCTGAACGGAACAACCGTTGATCTTCATTTCGTTAATTCCGTTTCGTACACGCTGGCGCCCACTGCGGCGGGCGACTACCGCGTGGTTGCCGGCAGCCCCACCATAGACGCCGGCAATGACTATTCCGGTGCGGATAGCGATTTAGACCTGAACTGTCGCCCGCGCAAAAACGGTACAGCGCCGCCAGACATGGGCGCGTATGAAGACCAAAGACAGCCGGTTACCCTTAGTATGCTGAATTATCCCCCTTCTCCTGTCCTTGAGACTTTTAACTGTTCGCCGCATCCGGTGAGCTTCACCCCCAAAGTAACAGGCATGGGCGCTATCACCGTCAAATATACCAAGAGCGGCACTACCACTACCCAAGCGCCGACAGATGCAGGCGCTTACCAAATATCAATAGAGATTGCCGCCGGTACGGACTATCTTCCGGCTACTTTCACCGCAACTCAATTAGCAGTTGGTCCTCTTCCTTATTATCTCCTTTCGATAGATAAAGCCAATTTAACGGTGGCTGATCTGGACTTCACGCCAAAATCCGTTCCCTATGACGGAAACGTGCATACGGTCACGCTGGTAGCGAAAGACGGAAAATGCATCGACGGTATCGGGACTGCCACCATAAAGTACGATAATACACTATCCAACGCCAATCATCCCAAAAATCAGAAGGCCTATGCCGTTACGGTGAGTACGGTGGATGGCGCTAATTTTTATGCGGCCCCCAATCTGTCGTTGGGAAATTTCACTATCGGCCCTCCCGCACTTCCCCCTGCCGGTACAGGCCAGTTGAACTACGTCCTGCCAGATCCGACGACTTATGACGGGCAACCTCACCCCGTGAGCGTTACCGGCACAGCAACTCCGGCCGAGATGGGCGCCATTACCGTAAAATATACCAAAGGCGGCGTTACCTCCACCACTGCGCCGGTGAATGCGGGAATCTACAAGGTGTCGGTGGACATCGGCGGCGGAAGCAAATATTCCGGAGTGACCGGACTGGAACTGGGCAATTTCACCATCCTCAAAGCCGACATTGACGCTCGGTGGCTGGGATTTACTCCCACTACGGTTGTTTACAACGGATCGCCGCAAGGAGTCACGGTAACGGTTTCTCTCCCAGAGGGTATGTCGGGCGCAGGAGTCGTCACTCCATCCTACACCGGCAGTGGATACCCTAAAAATACCGCTCCTCCGACCAATGCAGGCAGCTATTCCCTCACGGTGAATATGGGTGCAGGCGATAATTTCAACGGAGGAAACGACCTCAATGTCAGCGGCTCCTTCGTGATCGAAAAAGCGGCGGTTACGCTTACTTTTCCGACGGCAAGCGCCATTGATTACGGCAACCCGCTGGCGGATTCCAACCTGAGCGGAGGGGGAGCAACTGCCACCCCATCGACTTCGGGAACTTTCGACTGGAAAGACAAAGCCAGCATTACCCGTCCCAAAGTGAACGGCAGCTATTACGTTATTTTCACTCCCGATGACGCTGCCAATTACGATTATTCCGGCGAAACGGGCTATTCAAATGTCGGAGGAGTGACGGTTACGCGGCAAGCGCCTGTGACGATACATACGAAAGCGGTTACCGTAACGGGCGTTTCCGCCGCCAACAAGGCATACGACCGCAACACGACGGCTACGGCAGTGACGACAGGAGCTGCCATCAACGGACTGCTTTCGGGCGATGTGGTCGCTGTCGTGAAAGGGGCGGCGCAGTTTGCCGACCCCAATGTGGGAACTCACACCGTATCTTTCAGCGGCTTTACTTTGGGCGGAACCGATGGCGCCAACTATACGCTATCCGCGCAGCCGAGCGACGTAACGGCAACCATTACACCAAGAATTATAGGGCTTAACGTAATGCCTATTCCAAAACAGGTTTATGACGGTACTCCGAAAGAGCCGCCTTTAAATGTGTGGGATAATGCCTGGAGCATCGAACTTGTATTGAATCAGGATTACCAGCTCGCTTACAAAAACAATATCCTTCCCGGTATAGCAACAGTTGACGTTACCGGTATAGGGAATTACGCGGGAAATATTCAGCAGGCCACATTTTCCATTCTCAAAAAAACGGGTTTACTTGAGATATCGCAAGGCGACATTCCCTACGGAGAAACGCCTCATCCGCAAGTATTACAGAACGAGAGCGGCGGCGCCGTTACCTTTATGTACAAGGGAAAAAATATGCCGGACGACAGCTACAGTTCGGATATACCAACCGTGCCGGGAGAGTATGTCGTTCGCGGAACGGCTGCCGAAACCGAGTTTTATGCTTTATTGGAGGCTTTCGCCTATTTCACCATCGAAAACATACAATTGTCCTTCGCCGATTATGCCATCATCAAATGGGACAACACGCTGATGTTGAACATGAAAAAATTGAGAGAAGATGGCATTGAAGTCAGCTCCTGCTGGTGGTACAAAAACGGCGAATCGCTGGGCGAAGGTTTTGCATGGTCGCAGGGACCGCTGGAATCCGATCTGCTGGAAACGGGCGATTATTCCTTTGAACTGGCCACTGTTTCCGGGCACGGCAACATCCATTCGAACCAACTCTCCTATGTACGCACGCAAATAGCGATGAAGGTTTATCCTAATCCTCTTATCAGCGGACAGACATTGACGCTGGAAGGTTGTGAAACAGAGAGCGGGTATATCAGAATATACAATGCCATGGGACGTATAGTGCAGGAAATCAAATCCGAAAGCGACATCACCACCGCCACTCTCCATCAACCGGAAGGCATTTATTTTATCAAAACAGGACGACAAACCATCAAATTAGTTATTAAAAGCACGAAATAGGACAGTTTTAAAATGAACAGGATCATCACCTTCATGGTAAGCATTGCGCTAAGTTTGTCGGTCTGCATTTCGGCTGATGCACAAGCCAGACGTTCAAAGAAAAAAGTGGAGTTGAATCATGAAATCTCACTGTATGGAGCAGGCGGGCTTTCCAATCTGTCCTACCGGCCTGCGACAGGAGACAAAGCCATCGGTTTCGGAATAGATGCGGGGCTGGGCTACACCTATTTCATCAAGCCCCAATGGGGCATCGGAACGGGCGCAGGCATTGCCGTCTTCAACGCTTCTACCGCACTGGACGGCTTCAAATATGAACTTCCCGATCTTGTCGATTATGAAAACGACGTTTTTGTTCTTCATACTACTTTCGATGCATGGAAGGAAAAGCAACGCATCACTACCCTCATGATTCCGCTGATGCTGACCTACCGTTCGGAAGAGGAAGAGAATCGTTTTTATGTCAGTGTAGGCGGTAAGGCCGGGTTTCCGCTGGCCGCATCCTACCGGGTGAACAACGGCGCTGTCACCAAAAAAGCCCATCTCATCAAATACGACAGTTGGGCGGAAACGCAACAATTCATGGGATTCGGCAGTTTCACGGGACTGGATTCCAAAGGCACATTTGACGCAAAACCGGCCTTCTTCGCCTCTGTGGAAGCCGGTATGCAATGGAAAGTGAAAACCCCCAAAAACAACTTGTTTCTTTACGTGGGCGCATACCTTGACTACGGATTAAATCCTGTTACGAATAACGAATACCGGCCTTTCCTGTCATGGGATCCCGATGCGCCGAGGGATTTTAACCCCTCCGGCATCGTGAATGCACGGCTGAACGATGCCGACGCCTCCAACGGCTTTACCGACAAGGTAACACCTGTAGCTGCGGGATTGAAACTGCGGCTGGCATTTGGAATTGCCGACCACGTAAAAGAAAAGAGACAAAAACAGAAACAACAGGAAGAAAAAAGGAAACAACAGGCTGCAGAACAGGCAGAACGACAATTCCAGCAAGCCGAACAGCGCCGCTTTGCCGCAGAAGAAATCAAACGGAAACGAGAAGAAGCCGAACGGCAAAAACTCATCGAACAGCAACAATTATCGGCAGAAGAAGCCGAACGGCAAAGACTGACGGAACAGGAATCCACATTTCAGCGTTTGGCTGCCGAAGAGGCCGAAATATCCGAATATCGGAAGGCAGTGAAAGAAATAGAACGTACCTATGCCGAATTTACCATCGACCAAATCGAAATGAACCCTTCGGCCAGAGCCGATCTGGACAAGAAAATCGAACTGTTGCAGCGTTACCCGAACATGCATCTGCTCATCGAAGGTCACACCTGCAACATAGGCGGTCATGCCAAGAACGTAAGAGTAGGCCAGCGACGCGCCGATTATGCCAAACAGTATCTGGTCAATAAAGGAGTTGCTCCCGAAAGAATCATCGCCGTTACCAAAGCCGAAACGGAGCCGCTGGTACCCAACGCCAGCGAAAACAACCGCAGGAAAAACAGACGGATTGAGATCAAGGTGGTGGAATAACGACAGGAGAAAATCGAAAGGAAACCGTGATATTTTTCACTTGATAATGAATTATTTCCGATAAAAACAAATGGCGTTAAGAAAATTTAACTTGCAAAAAAATCATCTCCTATTTCCTGTTTTTCTCAATGGGACACCCAAAAAACAAAAAACTTTCTGGTAGCTAATTGATATTAAACTGATCTGAAAACAACGAGAAAAACAGGAGGGCAACCACACAGGCTTGCACCCTGCATTATTTGTGGAATGTACTGTCGGCGGTTTTTTGATTTCTATCACGGCAAAGGCTGGAATATGGCGGGTTGCAGGGAAGGGCATTTGCACACGTGCGGAACAAAATTTACTCTTTGCGTAAATAAATTTTCTCAAAGCGTAAATAAATTTACTCAAAGCGTAAATAAATTTACTCAAAGCGTAGATAAATTTACTCTTTGCGTAAATGAAGCTGCGCAAAGAGAAAATGGGCGTGCATACGGGAGCTGTTTTTATTTCGTTTTTTTTGTTTGGGTTGGCCGGTGTTGCTATGGATTCGGGCATGTGTGGCAA
>JAISWE010000142.1 GCA_031271175.1 Bacteroidales bacterium
AAATCCTTATGGACAAATGCCCGTACCGTTCGCATGGATTCCAAAACCAATGCGGACTTCCGGCGGGCTTCGAATTATTCCCTGTTCGATTCCGATACACGTCCTTCGGCGACCTGGCTGCCGTTTTTCAATCTCAAAACCGGTTCCGACGGGTTGATTGTCGGTATCGGCTGGAACGGTTTATGGTTTGCGGAAATCGGTCACGACGGTAACGGAAACTGTCCGCTTTCCGCCGGCATGGAACATCTGAACACCAAACTGCTGCCCGGCGAATCCATCCGTTCGCCGTTGATGCTGGTGGTTTACTGGTCGGGCGAACTGATGCACGGCCAAAATATGTTCCGCCAATTAGTCTTGACTCATTTTCATCCGCAAAAAGACGGCAAACCGCTTCAAGTGCCGATTTGCAGCGGAACATGGGGTGGCTGGACCAATCAGACGCACCTGGATTTTATCCAAACGATTGTCGAAAAGAAACTGCCGTACGATTATTACTGGATCGACGCCGGCTGGTATGGAAAAAGTGAAACGGACTGTCCGAATGTTTTCAATGGCGACTGGCAAACAGTAGGCGATTGGATGGTAAACAAACACCGGCATCCCGAAACGCTTAAACCGGTCAGTGACGCGATTCATAAGGCGAACATGAAATTCCTCCTTTGGTTTGAACCCATTCGAACCACGCGCGGAACCGATACCGCAACAGCGCATCCCGAATGGTTTGTGGATCCGGAGATAAACATACACATGGGAGACAATAACCTGTTGCTTGATCTGGGCAAACCGGCAGCGAAAAAATACATTACCGAAACGGTTTCGGGATTGATTACGGAAAACGGCATTGACTGTTACCGTGAAGATTTCAATTTCGATCCATTTCCTTACTGGACATATCAGGAAGCGCCGGATCGTGCCGGAATGAGGGAAATGCGTTTTGTGGAGGGCGCTTATGCTTATTGGGATGAATTGCTTCGGCGTCATCCGGGTCTGGCGATTGACAACTGCGCCAGCGGCGGACGCCGGATTGAACTGGAAACCATGAAACGAAGCATACCGCTTTGGCGAACCGACTACAATTGCTTTCCGCATCTGTTGACGGAGGCGACACAGGCGCATACATTCGGAATGGCGCACTGGCTTCCGGCCAATTCAACCAGCCCGTTTATGGGACAGCCGGACACGTATCAGTTCCGCTCGGCACTTTCATCCGGTATGGCGGCGAATCTTGACGATCTCGGGGTTCGTCCCATTGCCGAAAGAGGCGATGAAGAATGGGAGTGGTGGCGAATCCGCATCGAAGAAGCGCAGCGGGCAAAACCGTTTTTCTACGGCGATTTCTATCCGTTGACAAACGGCAATTATTCCCTGGAAAGCTGGCTGGCATACCATTTTTATCTTCCCGGCGAAAAATCGGGAGTAATTGTTGCGTTCAGGCGTCCGAAATCGGATGTGGTATCAATGACCTTCGATTTGACCACCATCCAACCGGACGCGAAATACGAATTTGAAGACGCGGATACCGGTAAAAAAGTAACGCTTTCCGGTGAAGAAGTTCGTAAAAACGGCTACACCCTGAAAACGGACTCTCCCCGCGAAAGCCGCCTCGTTTATTATCGGCAGATAAAATAAAAACATCATGAAAAATAAACGTCGATAAAAATAATTTTAACTTTTAAAACTAAATTTATGTATCAGTTTTTTGTAAAAACCATATCGGTAATAAGTATTATCTTCCTGTTATGCGCTTCGTCGGCAAACAACCAGGCACAAAATGGAAAAGTGTCAACCGTTGTTCCCGACGCCATACACAAGGGCGATCCGTCAACCATCAGGATTGGCGGTTATCTGGGCGAACGGATCGACGCCTGCATGGAACACCGCGTAAAGGGGCAGGACGTCAGCCACCTGACGGAACCGTTCTTCCATAAGACCGAAACGTACCGCTGGCAAAGCGAATTCTGGGGCAAATGGACGCTGGGCGCCGTACAGACCTACCGCTACAACCATGATCCCGTGCTGCTGGATTCCATCAAGGCCGGCGTGGGGCGTATCCTCGCCTCCCAACTTCCCAACGGATACATCGGCAACTATGCCGAAGCCGCCCAATTGCAGCAGTGGGACGTGTGGGGCAGGAAATATACCCTGCTCGGACTGCTCAACTATTACGACCTGACGGGCGACAAAAAAGCGCTGGACGCCTGCCGCCGCTTAGCCGACCACCTGCTGACGCAGCTCGGCCCCGGAAAGACGGACATCGTGACAACAGGCAACTTTTTCGGAATGGCCAGCAGCAGCATCCTGGAACCGATGGTGCTGCTTTACCGCTGTACCGCCGACAAACGTTACCTGGAGTTTGCAGAATATATCGTAGCCCAGTGGGAAACGGAACAGGGACCACGCCTTCTCAGCAAGGCGGAAGCCGGCGTTCCCGTGGCGGAGCGTTTCCCGCATCCGGCTTCCATGAATAAGGAATGGTTCAGCCCGTTCAACGGACAGAAAGCCTACGAGATGATGTCGTGCTACGAAGGACTGCTCGAATTCTACAAAATAACCGGACGGAGCGAATATCTGTCGGCTGTGGAGAAAACCGTCCGCAATATCATCGACACGGAGATCAACATCGCCGGGTCGGGCAGCGCCTTTGAGTGCTGGTATCACGGAAAGGAGCAGCAGACGCGCCCCACTTATCACACGATGGAAACCTGCGTAACGGTGACCTGGATGAAACTCTGCCACTCACTGCTTGCGCTCACCGGCAATCCCGTATATGCCGACCAGATAGAACACACCGCCTGCAACGCTTTGCCGGCTGCCATGAAGGACGACGCTTCGCACATCGTGATGTACAGTCCGCTCGACGGACTGCGCGACCCCGGACACGGCCAGTGCGGAATGCACATTAACTGCTGCAACGCCAACGGGCCGCGGGGCTTCGCCCTCCTGCCGCAGGTTGCCGTGATGCGGTCGGACAGGGAAATCACCGTGAACCTGTACACCGACCTCTCGACGGAAATCGCCCTGGATAAGAAAAGAAAAGTTTCTTTGACGCAGCAGACCCGCTATCCGGAGGACGGAACGGTGATCATCCGGGTAGACGCTGAGCGGCCGGAGACTTTCGTAATGGCCTTGCGTATTCCCGCCTGGAGTAAGGAAAACAGCGTCTCGGTCAATGGTGAAACGTTGGCCAAAGTGACGCCCGGCGAGTATTACCGGATCGACCGCACCTGGAAAAAAGGCGACGTCATCCGGTTGCAATTAGACGTTCGCGCCCGCGTAGTGCGGCTAGACGGTTCGGCGGCTATTGTCAAAGGGCCGGTGGTACTGGCGCGCGACAACCGTTTCGGCGACGGATTTGTGGACGAGTTTGCCCGCATCCTGGACAAAGACGGTTACGTGGAACTGACGCCTGCCGTCCGCAAGCCGGAAGGGATATGGATGGCGTTTACGGCTCCATTGGCGTTGGGTACGTTCGACGTGGAAGGCGCTCATCCGAAGCAAATCCATTTCTGCGATTTCGCTTCCGCCGGCAACACCTGGGACGATGCGCTCCGCTACCGGGTATGGATTCCCGAACCGATGAACGTCATACGGACCATTTATAAACCGTATGACAAATAATTTAAAAAAATTTACAGCATGAAAAAAGTTTTTGTTTTTTTGAGCGTTCTGCTAATGGTTGCGTGCCGGAGCGAGCGCGTTACGGTGAATAATTTGCGTTGCGAATGGTTAACCAATCCGCAGGGAATTGACAGTCCTTCGCCGCACCTGAGTTGGGAAATTGCCGGCAGTGTGCGCGGCGTTAAACAAACGGCCTACCATATACTGGTGGCCTCGTCGCTGGAAAAACTTCGTGCCGGCGAGGGCGATTTGTGGAATTCGCAAACTGTAAATTCCAACCGTTCGGTGTTTGTGCCATACACGGGCAAACCGCTCGAAAGCCGTGCCGTTTGCTATTGGAAAGTAGGGATAACCACCAATCAGGGCGTTTCGACGTGGAGCGAGCCGGCCGTGTGGACGATGGGGCTGCTGAACGCGGCAGACTGGCAAGCCCGCTGGACAGGGCTTGACCGTACGTTCGCCGGCGATGTGACGGAGGGAAAAACCCGCCTGGCGGCGCGGTATTTCCGTAAGGAATTTGAAACGCCGCAAAAGCCGGTAAAAGCCACGCTCTACCTCTCCGGACTGGGGCTTTATAAATTGTATGTCAATGGCGAAAAAATCGGCGACCAGGAACTGTCGCCCACGCCCACCGACTATACGAAGGTTGTAAAGTACAATACATTTGATGTGACGGACAATATCGTTCGAGGTAAAAATGCGCTGGCTACCACCCTGGGCAACGGCCGTTTCTTCTCCGTACGCATCGGCGCAGTGGATTATATTCCAGATATCAGGCATTTCGGATTTCCTAAAATGTGGCTGCAATTAGAACTGGAATATGCCGACGGCAGCCGCCAGACGGTAGTGAGCGACGGCACCTGGAAAGTCACCGCCGACGGCCCCATTCGCGCCAACAATGAGTATGACGGCGAAGAATATGACGCCACAAAAGAAATGCCGGGCTGGAACGCCGCGGGCTTTGACGACGCCGGCTGGCTTCCGGCCGAACTGGTGGCCGCGCCCGAAGGCAAGGTAGAAGCGCAAACCAATCCGAACATCAAAGTGATGGAAACCTTGAAGCCGGTGGCCGTAAAATCGTTGGATAACGGCGTGTATGTGCTCGATATGGGACAGAATATGGTGGGCTGGGTGCGCATGAAAGTAAAGGGGGGCAGGGGCGACCGGGTAAAACTGCGTTTTTCCGAAACCATAAACGCCGACGGCTCGATTTACTTGGCCAATATTCGCGGCGCCGGGGTCACGGATACCTACACGCTGAAGGGCGGTGGCGTGGAAACGTTTGAGCCTTCATTCACCTATCACGGTTTCCGTTATGTGGAAGTCACCGGCTTTCCTGGAACGCCAACCGTGAACGATTTCACCGGCTGCGTAGTTTATGACGAAATGGAAACTACTGGCGCATTCGAAACATCGAACGAAACGATAAACCGGATATATAAAAATGCGTATTGGGGCATCAGGGG
>JAISWE010000152.1 GCA_031271175.1 Bacteroidales bacterium
AATTAAGAAACCGCTATTGTCGGGACTGTTCGCTTTGCCTTCGTGCCTGCACGTATGGAGCCATTGAACCTGTCGGAAAGGAATGGTCTGTGGATGATGTAATGGAAGAAGTTATGCGGGATAAAGCGTACTATCTCCATTCAAACGGCGGCATGACGCTTTCGGGAGGCGAAGCGCTGATGCAGCCCGAATTTTCACTGGCATTGCTGAAAGCGGCTTGCGACAACGGCATACACACCGCTATTGAAACTTCGGGTTTCGGACGTAAAAAAGATTTGCTTTCCTTGCTGCCCTATACCGGATTATTTTTGTGGGATGTAAAGATGCTGGATGAAACGCTTCATCGCCGGCATACCGGTGTTTCGTTTTCGAGGATACTGGATAATTTAAAAAACCTTTCCATGTCGGGAGCAAATATTGTTTTACGTATTTTGTTCATCCCGGAATTGCATAACAATGAAAAATACCTGCAAACGTTAGCCGGTTTGCTGGATTCGTTAAAAAACGTATCGGAAATAGAAGTGATACCGTATCATTGCATGGGGATGTCAAAATTGGAAAAGCTGGGGTTAAAAACTACGGATGGCTCTTATCGCGAGCCTTCCCGCGGGGAAATTCAAGATTTTGAACATCGGATTTTTTCTCTTTTCTACCAACATCATATCCTTTGACGCAGTGCGGTCATTTGAAATGCACTCATCAAGTCCTGAACATGGCAGGATAGCGGATTATTTCCGTTTTTTTCCCGTATGGTGTTCTATGTCCAGTCGCAAAACTTGCGTGACGGCAAACGATTTCAACAAGTGTTCCCGCCAAAGGGCAGACTGTTCCGGACAGTATTTCCTCACCAGCAGTTCCATTGCCTGCATCCGTTCTTCGTCGGAAAGGACGACGGTTATTTTCCCAAAGACCAGAACGCTTTCATACGCTGTGGTAAACCGCTCGGCATGTACCTGTTCCTGTCCTACCACACAGAAACTGACACGGTGGTTGTGGCGGATGTTTTCCAGTTTGAACCCGTCCCGGGCGCAATGGAAATAGATGCTTTCCTGCGACAGTACGTAGTGAATGGGGATGCCGTAGCCGTAACCGTTGACGGCGCAGGTAGCCAGAAAACCGTACTTTCCGTTTCTAAGCAGTTCCTGTGTTTTTTCCGGTTCCAGTATCCTGTCGTGTCGCCGCATGGGAGGAAAAACCGGTAAGGCTTTGCGCAGGATCTGACAGTCGAACAGGATGTTTCCGTAGGTTTTTCTTTCGTTTTTGTAGTAGGCGTATCCCCGGTGCAGGTAGAAATGCCATGCTGTGGCGCTGACGGTGAGGAACACTTCGCGCTGTCCCCGCCTTGTAGCTTCTTCTTCCAGTGCATTGATAACGGACGATCCGATGCCTTTGTTTTGGAAAGCATGGTGTGTAAAAAGCATATCAATGGTGTTGCCGGCGACATTCAGGCAGCCGAAACCGTGAATGACGCCGTCCTGCTCGTTTACCAGCGTATAACGTTCGGCGCAATAAGCATTCCACGCTGCTTCATTTTCCGGAAGCGAGGACGCCCACGCTTCTACTTCTTCCGGCGAATAATATGCGCTGCTTACCGTGTGTACCGTTTGTGTGAACAGGGTGAGCAGTGGTACGGCGTCCGTTGGCTTGTACCGGCGAATCATGGGACGGATATGCCGTCGCCTGATCCCAATTTTTCCAGCAGGCTTTTCAGGCTTACTTTTTCGGCGATGATTTCCGACAGTTGGCGGATTTTCACACGTTCCTGTTTCATGGTGTCGCGGTGCCGGATGGTTACCGTATCGTCGTCCAGTGTCTGGTGGTCGATGGTGATACAGTAGGGCGTGCCGATCGCGTCCTGGCGGCGATAGCGTTTGCCGATGGAATCCTTTTCGTCGTATTGGCAGTTAAAGTCAAATTTGAGCTGGTTTTTAACTTCGATGGCTTTTTCCGGAAGCCGGTCTTTTTTCACCAGCGGCAGCACAGCCAGTTTGACGGGCGCTAAGGCGGGCGGAATCCGCATTACTACACGCTCGTCGGCGCTGCCGTCGTCCTTCGTCAGCGTTTCTTCGGTGTAGGCGTTGGAAATAATGCTCAGGAACATGCGATCTACGCCGATGGAGGTTTCTATCACAAAGGGAGTGTAGCTTTCGTTGCGGTCGGGATCGAAATACCGGATTTTTTTGCCGGAATATTCCTGATGCCGGCTCAGGTCGAAGTCGGTTCGTGAGTGGATTCCTTCCAGTTCCTTGAAACCGAAAGGGAATGCAAATTCGATGTCGGATGCGGCGTTGGCGTAGTGCGCCAGTTTCTCGTGCTTGTGGAAACGGTATTTTTCGTTGCCCAAACCCAGCGCCTGATGCCATTTCATGCGTTTTTCCCTCCATTTTTCGTACCATTCGAGTTCTGTTCCGGGCGGGACGAAAAATTGCATTTCCATCTGTTCAAATTCTCTCATGCGGAAGATGAATTGCCTTGCCACGATTTCGTTGCGGAAGGCTTTGCCGATTTGCGCTATGCCGAAGGGGATTTTCATGCGGCCTGTTTTCTGCACGTTCAGGTAGTTGACGAAAATGCCTTGTGCGGTTTCCGGGCGCAGGTAAACTTTCAGGGCGCCGTCTGCGGTGGATCCCATTTCGGTGGCGAACATCAGGTTGAACTGCCGCACTTCCGTCCAGTTGCGGGTTCCGGAAACAGGGCAAGCTATTTCGCAGTCGAGAATAAGCTGTCGGAGCGCTTCCAGGTTGTCGCGTTGCAGGGCATCGTTCATGCGGTTGCGTATGTCGTCGGCCTGTTGCCGGTATTCCAGCGTCCGCGGGTGAGTTTCGAGGAATTGGTTTTCGTCGAAGGCGTCGCCGAAACGTTTGGCGGCTTTTTCCACTTCTTTTGATATTTTGTCTTCGATTTTCCGGATATGTTCTTCGAGCAGTACATCGGCGCGGTAGCGTTTTTTCGAATCTTTGTTGTCGATGAGCGGATCGTTGAAGGCGTCCACATGTCCGGAGGCTTTCCAGACGGTAGGATGCATGAAGATGGCGGAATCAATGCCTACTACGTTGTCGTGCAGAAGGATCATGGCGTCCCACCAGTATTTTTTGATGTTGTTTTTCAGTTCCACGCCCGCCTGTCCGTAGTCGTACACGGCGCCCAGCCCGTCGTATATCTCGCTCGACGGGAAAATAAACCCATATTCCTTGCAATGGGCTATGATTTTCTTAAAAGTATCTTCTGAAGTCATTTGATTTTCAATCAAAATTTTCGGCAAAATTAATGTTTTTTTTACATTCCGGCACATACGGAAAAGAAAAACCTTTGAAATTTTGTTTCAAAGGTTTTTTCTTAATGGCGCATTTCGGCATATCATATACCGGAGATTAAAATACTTTGCTGTCTTTTGTTGTGATATAACTGATTTTCAATGCGCTCACTCGGCGAAGGGCCTGTTTTACGTCGGTTACCTGTCCCATTTTCACGTTTTCGTCCACTTTCAGGGCGGTTGTCATTTTCGACTGGTCTACTTCGTTTTTGGTTTCCCTTTCGCTGGCGATAAAGGCTTCAATGCCTTCTACTTCTGCGAAACTGTCGTTCAACTGAATCCGCGTGGAGGTGCCCCATTTGCTATGATAGGTTTTTTGGGGCGATCCGATGTAGATGTAGCTTACCAGCGACTTGTTCTCCAGTTTTTTCACTTCCGAGGCTTTCGGCAGTTTTTGCTCCACCATTACGGAGGCCTGCCTCATGCTGGTTGTGACCATAAAGAAGAATATCAACATGAAAATGATATCGGGCAAAGAAGTAGTAGCTATTTCAGGCGTTTCTTTTTCGACTTCTTTTTTAAATTTTGCCATATACTGTTTCCTCCTATTTTTTCTTTTTGCTTTTATCTACCGGTTCTGCTTCGGAAATGGCCATCGGATATATCTTTTTCCCTACAAAGTCCTGTATATTCTGTTCACAGTCTTCATAATCCGCGTCGTAGTATTGCCGGCAAAATTCGTTACGCAGTTCATGCACAGCGCCTGCCAGTTCGTTTTGCACCTGGATATAGGTTCTGTACGATGTGCCGCGGTCATTTTGCAAGGAGACCACTGCTATTCTATTGATGCGCAAAGTTTTGCCGTCAACAATGGTGTCCATTTTTTCCGGAAAGTTATCGCCTTCGGAAGCGATGTTGAAAAATTCCTTGACTTTCGGGCGAAGTTCGCTGATGTCAATCACATTGCCTTCTGCCTGAATCAGATTGGAAATATTCACATTTACTACGAAAACATTCCGTTCTATGATTTTTTCGTCGCTTACAGGGTCTTGCGACATGGGCGGCAATTGCCGTATCAACCCGTAGTCTGTTCCCATGGTAGTAACCATCAGGAAAAAGATGAACAGGATGAAGGACACATCCGCCATTGATGAGCCGTTGATTCCCGGTGTTTTCTTACTTGCCATAACGCATATTAATTTTTGAAATATCGTATAACGGCGGCATAGATAACGGCTGCGACGGAGCCTGCCAGTACCAGATAAACGGAGTAGATTCCGGCATTGATCAGTTTCATCTGATTAACGGTATGGTCTTTGGTGGCCTGTCCGTCTGCCAGTATGTAGCACAGCAGGAAAACGACGAACAGCGCTCCGACTCCGATCAGGGCTGATTGGGCTTTTTTTAAATCCTTCAGCATCTGAATGATCGCGAATACGATAATGCCCACTGCTCCCAGAAAAAGAGCCAGGTATGCCACCGGTATGATGAATGATGTAATGAACGTTTCCATATCGGTTACTGTTTGGGAGAATTATCGCTATTGTATCTTACCAGAATATCCATCATGGTAATAGATGAATCTTCCATGTTGTTGACCAAGCTGTTGATTTTATTGAGCAGGTAATTGTAGAACACCTGAAGAATCATAGCGACGATCAGACCAAAAATGGTGGTCAACAATGCTACTTTCATACCTTCGGCCACGATGTTCGGAGAGATATCGCCTGCTATGGCAATATCGTCGAAAGCCATTACCATACCTACTACCGTTCCCAAGAATCCCAGCGAAGGCGACAGCGCTATAAACAGGTTGAGCCAGATCATACCGTTTTCCAGTTTGCCCATTTGTACGCCTCCGTAAGACACAATGGCTTTTTCCACTATCTCAATGCCTTCACCGTAGCGGTCAAGCCCTTGATAGAAAATGCTGGCAACGGGACCTTTGGTGTTGCGGCAGATTTCCTTGGCGGCATCAATGCCGCTTGTCTTCAACGCTTCCTCAACGCTGGTCAGCAACTTGTTAGTGTTGGTGGTAGCCAGATTCAGGTAAATAATCCTTTCGATAACGATGGCCAATCCTACGATCAGCACCAGCAAAATCGGCGTCATCCACGTTACGCCGCCTTCAATAAACTTTTCTCTTAGGCCGTTGTGCAATTCGGAAAGTCCCGATTTGCTTTCCTCGGCAGGGGCGGCTTCCTGCGGTTCGGCAGGTGCAGCAGATTCGACGGCGGGCGCGGCGGGCGCTTCGGGGACAGCAGCTGCGGCGGGCGTAGTTGCGGGGGCAGCTTCCTGTGCCAATAAACCGGATGTGTTAACAAACAACATCCCCAAAACAACGATAACTGAAACTAATTTTTTCATGATAGAAACTCGATTTTAATTTTACTAATATACTATAATAGAACTTGAATACAATGAATTGGTTTAAACTTATTTTGAATTTGGCGGAGAGAAAGGGATTCGAACCCTTGGTACCCTTTTGGGGTACACACACTTTCCAGGCGTGCGCCTTAGACCACTCGGCCATCTCTCCGTTCTGATCCAGCAAATTTCACCCTTTTTTGAAGGGGTAAATTTGATTTTTTCAGAGTGCTAAATTATAAAATTTATCATTGAATAATAATTTTTTTTAAAAAAAAATATTTGTTTTTTTTTAATACGTTGATTTTTAGCGCAGGAAGAAGCAAAAAAATGTTGCAAAAAAAAGCTATTGAAGGTTTTTTTCTGCCGCTGAAAAGCAATTTTGGGCATTTTTTGCGGTCTGCGCAGCCACTTCTTCTACCGGTACGGATTTTAATCCGGCGATCATTTGTACGACAAGGGAGAGGTACGCGCTTTCATTGCGTTTTCCCCGGTACGGTACAGGCGGCAAATAAGGCGCATCGGTTTCGGTCAGCAAGTGAGTGATATCGGTATGTTGCACTACCTTTGCCATTTCCGCATTTTTGTAGGTTACCACTCCTCCGATGCCCAGCATGAAACCCAGCCCGGTTACTTCGTCGGCTTGCCGTTCGTTGCCGGGGAAGCAGTGAAAGACGCCTCTTAATTTTCCGTCTTGCGCCTGTTTTAGTTCGGCGATAATTTCGTTGTAGGAATTTCGGCAGTGAATGACAAGAGGCAGGCGGTGTTTTTTTGCCCATTCTATATGTATGCGGAAGGATTCCGTCTGTTGCCGAAGATACTGTTTGTCCCGGTAGAGGTCGATGCCGGTTTCCCCGATGGCTACTACCTGCCGGTTTTTCAGATGAGGCTCCAGTTTTATCAGCTGTTGTTCGAAATCGAGACCGACAGAGGTCGGATGCAGTCCTATCATGGGAAAACAGACGTCTCCGTACCGCCGGCACAGCTCCAGCATCGGTTCCACGGTGGAGGCGTCGATGTTGGGCAGCAACATTCGGTCGACGCCTTCTTCCATTGCGCGTGCGATCACCTTGTCGCGGTCGGCGTCGAAAGCTTCGTCGTAAAGATGTGTGTGTGTGTCTATCATACCAGCCATTTGTACAGGGTGGTTTTCACGGCTTCGAGATCAAGCGGCTTGTGGATATAGTCGTTCATGCCTGCATCGCTGATTGCCCTGATGTTTTCCTTGGTAGGGGTGGAAGTGACGGCAATGATGGGAAAGTTGCACCCGCTCCGCCTCAAGGTATCGGCAATGGTTATCGCGTTGGTCGGCGGAAATTTCATGTCGATGAAAACAATGTCGTAGGATGTGTTTTCGAGGCATTTTTTCATGTCGTCGAAATTTTTTGCGAAATCGGCGTGATATCCAAGTTTGTTGAATACGAGGTTGGCAACGGTCTGGCTCAGCAAATTGTTTTCGCAGACAAGGATTTTCAGGTCTTTTTTCAGTTCCGCATTTTGAAGGGTTTTCGCAGGTATTAAATGGGGAAACTTTTCGGACAGGATGCTTTCCAATACATACAAATTGTCTCTGTTGTTCAGATAGTAATCCACCTGAAAGGATTTTGCGCGGAGATAATGGCCTTTTCCTTCGCCGGCATCAATAAACACGAAGATGTGCCGTTGGGTAATGCCTTTTTCGTAAAGTTCCGAAAGAATCTTGAAGGCCGTTTCACTGTTGCTGATTTCGATAACGATCAACTGGTAGCGGTTTCTGTCGATGATGAGCTTGTTGGCAAGCAGCACGCCGGTTTCCGCGCCGTACTCGAACAGCTCGGGATGAAGGGATTTCCGTTGCAGCCAGTTTACCTGATACTGTACGCTGTGTATGTCGGTAGTAACAATGAGTATGCCCAGCTGCTCCCGATCAACTATTGCGGAATAGTCCGGTTTTTTAGGGCAGTCCACATCCGCTGGGCACAGAACGGTGAAAAAGGCTTTGGTTCCCGGCATGGAAAGGCTGTCGGAAATGGTGGAAGGGCTTGAAACCAATATGTCGCCTTTCATGATGTTCACTAACTGTTTGGCGATGATGGTGCCCAATCCTATGGATTCTCCTTCCTTTGCGCGGGTATCGACCGAGAAAAGGTTTTTCAGCTGTTTTGCACTTATTCCTTTTCCGGTGTCTTCCACCGAACATTTGATCATTACCTCGTTGTTTTCCAGCTGAGTTGTGGATAGAGAAATGCGTATTTCGCCCTTATCGGTATATTTTACGGCATTGTTGAGCAACTGGTTCAGAATCTGTTTGAATCGTACGGCGTCGCCCACTACTTTTCCGGTAATGGCGGGGTCGGGATTGACGCACAGTTTCAGTTTTTTCCTTATGGCTTCCTTACGGTACTCTTCCACCGCTTCTTTTACGGTATCGCAGAGGTCGAAGGGCAGTTCGTCGAGCGTAACGTTTCCGGCTTCAATATCGCCGAAATCCTTCATATTGGCAATGCTTTCGGCAATGAGGTTGACCGATCCTGTGAGGTGAGTCAGGACGGTATCCTCCGGATATTGCTGTATCAGCAGTACGATGGCGTCTCTGATCCTGTCAAACGGACGTTTGAAATCTCTGCTGATACGGCTCAGCAGTTCCGATTTGGCTATTTCGGAACGAACGGCGTTTCTCCGGCTTTGTTCCATGGCGGTGACATCGACAAACACGAATATCGTGTACTTTTCCAGATGGATAACGGTGTCGGTTCTATTTCTGAGCAAATGAATCTCGTTGCCGAAATTTTCAAAAGAAAACAGGCTCCATTGTTCTTCGTTTCCGGCTGTCGTTGTTTCCATGAAGCGGGCAGGCAGATTGGCCGAAAAGACGCCGGTATCGGATATTTTGATAAAATCGGACAGTATTTTCAGCGAAAATTCATTGGCGGTAACCGGTTTGTCGTCCTTGAAAAGCATCAATCCCACGGGGCTGACCTGAAAAACAGACTGCAACATTTGGATGGCGATCTCTTTTTCCTTTATCTCTTTTCTCAATTCGTAACTGGAATACTGCAATGCCAGCATACAGGCAACGGTTAGCAGGATCAGCAGGATGGCGGCAGTTATGAAAAACAGCCGGATGGAAAAAAAGATGTCGCTGATGTTTTCGCTGGCGATCACTCCTACGAAATGGTCGGAAAAAGGTACTTTTTTGCCGCAGGAAACGACATTGGCGTGAAAGTTTTTTCCGGCAATGCTTCCCTGCATACATACGTTATCATTGCGTTCCATCTCTTCAACGGCGGCAAGCGCATCGGACAGGATTAACTCGTCTTCAAGCGGAAAGGTAATGCAGATTTTCTCGTGGGAAAGATAAACCGTTATCCAAAAATTATTTTCCTTAACATAACTGGAATTGATGGCAGTCATGAATTGCAGCATATCGAAAGTGACGGATATGTTTGCCACCAGCAGGTCGTCCGAAAATATGGGGACGACATAGGAATAGGAGTTGTCGTTCATCACCAGGTCTTCCGAAGGGCGGAGAACGTTTACGGAACCTCTCGACTTGAAGCGGTCTTTGATAAAATGCCCCGACTCGTCGATGGAAACGTTAAGGACGTATCCCTGCTGGTCTATAAGAGCAACATTGCGGATGACGGGATACCAGTGGAAAATTTTTTCGATATATTCGATACATTCCGGATGGCTTTCAGGATTTTCCGTTATCTGTCCCATCGTGAGAAGCGGTTTTACGGCAATACTCAATCCTTGCGCTTTTTGGGTAATATCGCGTATCTGCCGGAAAATGCCTGATATGCAGAATGTCGCCGATTCTTTGGCGTTTTCAATCCGGTTGTTCCGCATTTCGTGACAATGCAGGGCAACCAGAAAAATGCAAATGATGCAGATGATCGAAGGGACAAGGGCTTGTTTTTTCGACATACTCTTATGTTTTTATTATACTATTATTATATATGGTAACATGACCGACAGATTAACGATATTTGTTTTGCGGATCTTCCATCATATTCAGGTAGCTGCGATAGCGGCCGGCGCTGATATTTCCCGCCTGCACCGCCTTTATCACCTCACATCCTGGCTCGTTTACATGTCTGCAATTGTGAAATGCGCAGTCGGCAGCCATTTTGAAAATCTCCGGAAAAAAATGGTACAACTCCTGCTTTTCGATATGTATCAGTCCGAATGCCCGAATACCGGGTGTGTCGATAATGTAGCCGTTGTTGCCTGTTGCCAGCATTTCCGCAAAGGTGGTAGTATGCTTGCCGCTACGGTGGGATTCCGACATTTCCCCTATTCTTACCGGAAGATGCGGCGCCACGGCATTGATCAGCGAAGATTTTCCGGCGCCGGACAATCCGGTTATCACCGAAATCTTTTCCGAAGAGAGTTCCCGAAGGGTTTCAATACCGGTTCCGTCCACCACCGAGGTTTTAATACTCCTGTAGCCTATTCCCCGGTACACTTCCGACATGTTGTCCAGCATTGCCGTTTCGTCCCGTGTGTACAAATCCACTTTGTTGAACAGCAGACATACCGGAATCCGATAGGCTTCGGCGGAGACCAGAAACCGGTCGATAAATTCCGGCGGCGTTTCGGGCATGCGCAGGGTAATCACCAGCAGCGCCACGTCCACATTGGCGGCGATGATGTGCGACTGGCTGGAAAGCTTGGTAGCTTTCCGGATGATGTAATTGCTGCGCGGCATAATATCACAAATGATCCATTCTCCCTGCGAAGAGTCAATCGCTACGCGGTCGCCCACCGCCACGGGACTGGTACTTTTGATGGCGCCGGTGCGCAAACGACCCTTCAGCCTGCAATTCACGTGCCCGCCATCTTCTCTCCTGACAATATGCCAGCTACCTGTCGATTTGATCACTAAACCTTTTTCCAAAACTACTGTTTTAAAACGTCGAAAGATACGACAAAAAATGGTTTTGAAAAAAAAATATCCGAACCTGTCGCTGAGAAAAATTTGGGATGCCGTTAAATTCATGGATTTTCGGATGCAAAAAAAAATGTGATTCGATGCCGCAGGTCGGAACAAGTTGCTTCCTTTTCACCCGAATTTGAATCCGAATGATATAAATTATGGAGGTCACATGCGATGATATAAGTATTTTTTGTATTTTTATCGCTGCATAATTTGGCAATTTTTACTTTGAAAAAGTATATATATTTTTTGTCGATTGCGTTGATAATAAACGGTTTTGTCCCGTTAAATGCCCAGGAAATTTTGCTTCAGTGGACAGGAGTAGTGCGCAATGATTTACTGGATCCGATACCTTTTGCCCATATTTTGATAAAAAAAACCTATCGGGGAACGGTAAGCGATGACAACGGACGGTTTACGCTCATTACCCATCCGGGCGATACGCTGTTGGTTTCCTGTATAGGCTTCAAGCTGGGCAAGATTCCTGTGCCGAAAATCACCAATACCGCCCCGAAACATTATGTCAAAGATATCATTTTGGAAACAGACACGATCAAGTTGAGCGAAGTGGTCATTTTTCCGTGGAAGACCTATAGGGAATTTAAGGACGCCTTTATTGCGCTCGACCTTCCGGAAGACGACCTGCAAAGAGCCTATCATAACATTGCCGTCATTCAGGAGCAGATATACAGCGCTATCGCCAACCGCCCCGCCTCTCCAACGTCCAATTTCCGCGATGTGATGACTGCCCGGCACAATCGGGCGATGAACTACGGACACATGTACCCTACCTATATGATTACCAATCCGCTGGCATGGGCTAATTTTTTCAAAGCCTTGCGCGACGGCCAGTTCAAAAAGAAAGACAACAGCCACAGCCGCGAACAGTATCCCAATCAGGTAGAAGACTACATTAAAAACAATCCTGAACAATGAAAAAAATAGTCGTTTTCGGCCCCGGTCCCGGCTTTAAGGGCGGAATAGCCAATTTCAGCATTTCCCTTGCCAAAGCATTTGCCCGGATAAAGCATACCGAAACACATCTGGTATCGTGGACACATCAATATCCTTTCTTCATTCCGCGCAATTTCATTGACGACAAAAGCAAGACAAATTTGCTGGAATCACAAGGCGTTACGGTACACTATACTTTGAATTACAACCGTTTTTTCAGTTGGCGGAAAACGTACCGCGTCCTTGCGGAGTTGAATCCCGATTTCATCGTCTTTCAATGGGCGAATCCGATACAGGCTTTTCCCATTGCCTATCTGATCCGAAAACTGAAAGAAAATACGGCTATTCGCGTGGTGATCGACCTGCATTTCGGCAATCGCAAGGAAAATTCGGAATTTGTCAAACGGCTTACCGTCCATACCATCCAATATGCCGACGCTTACGTGGTACATTCTTACAAAACCGCCGTCGAAGTGAAACAGCTCTTCCCCATGCTGACTTTTCACCTGATTGAAGAAGGCAAATGTCAGGATAACAAGGGAAAGCCCATCCTCAAACTCTATCACCCCATTTACGACATGTACTCGCCCGATCCGTCATTTGATGTTGCTTTGCAAAAAGAACAACTGCATTTGAAAAAATATGTTTTTCTCTTTTTCGGATTTATCATCAAGTACAAAGGGTTGCACAATGCGATAGAAGCTTTTGCACAGCTTGCCAAAAGCCGTGACGACGTATCGCTACTGATAGTAGGAGAATCGTCATGGCAAATCCGCAGTCGCAGAAAATGGCTCAGGCGGATGTTCAGCCGCTATATCCGTCGCTGGCTGGTCAACTCCGGAGAAGACGAAGGCAATTATCGCCCGTTGGAATTGATTGACCGTTTGGGAATCAGGGATTGCGTGACGGTAGTGAACGAATATGTACCCCATGAGGACGTGCACAAATACTATCAGGTGAGCGACGCCATTGTGCTGTACTACGATATGCCGGCCACCGCATCGGGCGTGGAATCCATCGCATACAACTTCCGGCTTCCCATTCTGGCCACGCGCGTAGGACATTTTCCAGAAACAGTGAAGGACGGTATTACCGGATATCTTGCCGATCCCAACAGCCTCTCTTCGATGGTACAAGCCATGCAAAACATCATCGACCAGCCGCTTTTCCCCGAAAACTTTAATGAAATAGCCCAAAAAATGAACTGGATGAACTATGCAAATTCGATTTACGAAATGGCCAAATCCATCCGACCCGCATGAGAACAATAATGTTCGTCCTTATAGCGCTAAGCATTTATATCGCCGGGAATGTCTATCTCTACCTCCGGACGTGGCAGGCGCTGGAGTATATCGGCCGGTTTCGCCTGTGGTACGGCGTTGCTTTCTGGACGATGGCCATCCTGTTCATCGCAGTCAATTTTATCCGAATGCCGGGTTCCAATTTGCCCAATGTGCTCCAGGTCATCGGTTCGGCATGGCTTGCCATAATGCTCTATGGCTTGCTGGCGCTGATAGTCATTGATATTGTCCGGTTCACCGGACGGCTTGTACATTGCCATCCCGCATCGTTTGTTTCCCATTATCCACTGTTCAAACTATATCTTTTTGCAGGCGTACTGGCGGTGTTGGCGGCGGTTTTCATCTTCGGCTATCGGAATGCCCGCTTTCCGAAAGTAACCGGAATGGAAATAGCCGTCAACAAGCAAGCCGGAGAGATGAAAGAGTTGAAGGTTGTTATGGTCAGCGATCTGCATCTGGGGCGCACCGCAGGTATTGCTTTCCTGCGTCGCGTGGTGGATCGTATCAACGAACTGGATGCGGATGTGGTGCTGCTGGCGGGCGATACTTTCGACGGCGACTCGGAACCGGTCATCCGCAACGACATGTGCCGCGAGCTGGTTCGCCTGAAAAACCGGCTGGGAGTGTATGCCATTGCAGGCAATCACGAATACATCGGCGAACAGTTCGCAAAGGGAAGCGCCCGCAAAGCATTTGAATACCTCGCTTCACGTGGTGTAACGGTGCTGGTGGATACCGCCGTGCTGGTCAACAACAGTTTCTACCTCATCGGACGCAACGACCATAGCGTACGGCGCAAAGCCCTTGCCGAGATCCTGCCTGCCACCGACGGACGGCCTGTCATTGTCATGGATCATCAGCCGTTCCGACTGGAAGAAGCGCAACAAGCCGGCATCGACCTGCAACTTTCCGGACATACTCATCACGGACAGATGTTTCCCATCAACTTGATCACCCGAAAAATATATGAACAGGACTGGGGCGCCCTCCAAAAAGGCCATACCCATTATTACGTTTCCTGCGGCGCAGGTACCTGGGGACCCGTTTTGCGAACAGCCGGATATTCGGAAATCGTTTTTGTCAAAATGACCTTCCGGTAAAATCTCGGCATTTCTTATCTCTGTTCCTCAAGTATGAACAGCTTCTCCGTATGCCGCTGCCGCTGCTTCCATGATGGCTTCCGACATGGTGGGATGGGGATGGATGGACTTGATCAGTTCATGTCCCGTAGCTTCCAGATGGCGTGCAACGACCAGTTCACCCAGCATTTCCGTTACATTTTCCCCGATCAGGTGAGCGCCCAGCAGTTCACCGTAGGTCTCATCGAAGATCAGTTTGGCAAAACCATCCTTAGCGCCCGATGAAGCAGCCTTACCGGAAGCGGCATAGGGAAATTTGCCGACTTTGATTTTATATCCCGCTTCGAGCGCCGCTTTTTCCGTCATTCCTACCGAGGCTATTTCGGGCGTAGTGTAGGTACAGCCGGGAATATTCCTGTAATTGACCGGTTCGGGATTCCGTCCTGCGAGATGTTCCACACAGGCGATGGCTTCGGCGGAGGCCACGTGAGCCAGTGCAGGCGTAGCAAGAATATCGCCGATGGCATAGATGCCGACGGCGCTGGTCTGATAATGTTCGTCCACTTTCACACGTCCCTTTTCAGTAGCAATGTTGAGTTCTTCCAGTCCGAGATTTTCGATATTCGGCGTAATGCCCACTGCCGACAGTACCGTTTCCGCCGATAACAGTTCTTCTCCTTTCGGCGTTTTTACCGTTACCTTACATTCCTCGCCGGAAGTATCTACAGCGGTAACGGAGGAAGATGTCCATACGTTCATTCCTGCCTTTTTGAACGAGCGTTCCAGTTGTGTCGCCGTTTCAATGTCTTCAAGCGGCACGATTTGCGGCATAAATTCTACCAGCGTCACTTGTGTGCCGATGGACTGGTAAAAAAATGCAAGTTCGCTGCCTATGGCGCCCGAGCCTACTACCAGCAGGCTTTGCGGTTGTTTGGGCAAGGCCAGCGCTTGACGGTAGCCGATAATTTTCACTCCGTCCTGCGGAAGGCCGGGAAGTTCCCTCGATCGTGCACCGGTAGCCAAGAGAATGTTTTTGGCGGTAAGCAACAAAGTTTTTCCGTCGTTTCCGCTAACGGTTACCGTTCCGTTACCGGACAGTTTGCCGCTACCCCACACCACGTCGATTTTGTTCTTCTTCATGAGAAACTGTATGCCTTTGCTCATTCCTTCGGCAACGTTTCGGCTTCGAGCGATAATGGCGGCAAAATCGGGCTTTGCCTTTCCTTCCAGCGCTATGCCGTAGTCGGCGGCATGGGTGAAATAGCGGTATATCTGTGCACTTTTCAGCAACGACTTGGTGGGAATGCACCCCCAATTGAGACAAATACCTCCCAGATGTTCGCGTTCCACAACGGCTGTCTTCAAACCCAGTTGCGACGCCCTGATGGCAGCCACATATCCGCCGGGGCCACTGCCTATCACTATTAAATCGTAATGCATACCTTTATGATATTATTTCGGCTGCAAAAGTAATAAATTTCAACGAAAATCAATACACCAAAAAAAACCGCCCCTTTACGGAAGCGGTTTTTTTGCTTGCTCGATGTTCTCTTTTCTGCTTCGTTCGTGCCGCGTCAGTTGAGCGGTATTGCGCCCGTGTACGTACCCATGATTTTGCCGCTGTGGGTGGCTGCATTTACACTGATGTCGAAGTCGATAGTGTAAACGCCGCCCGCCGTAACGCTCACGGTTACGGTGCTGCCGGTAGGGTTGTAATTTAAAAA
>JAISWE010000204.1 GCA_031271175.1 Bacteroidales bacterium
TCTGTTCAGGATTTACACCTGATTCCCTTTTCATGAGCCGCTCCGGACGGAACAACTCACACCAAAACATGGCGCAAAGATAATCATCTTTTTTGAAAAAATACTGTCAAGGAAAAAAAAATAGTGAATAATGAATAATGAATATGAAAATTTGTCGCAACCGTCGTAACAGCTTATTCATCGCAACACTCCGCCACAGCCGACCATGCGGCCAACGTCATAGACGGCCACAATATGGTCATGTTCTTTCCGTAAGGCAGTATTTCCTTACCAACCGATATTTATTTCATGTTAAAAATAGTTAAGCAATGCATGAAGCATAAAAAACGGCGTTATTTTTGCTATGTTTTTTTGAAAATAAATTGAAAGATTATGAAGATTAGAAACATATTTTTTTCATTATTCATCGCCGTGGCAGGCGGTATAGCGGCCGTATGTATTTATGCAAGGGTGAACGTTCCCCCGGATCGGCCTTCTGCCGGAACGTCGTCGCAATCGGTTTATTATGCCGCTTTGAATGCGCACGAACCTTCGGATGTTGTTTTTCCCGACTTTACTTATGCCGCAGAAAAAGCGGTACATTGTGTGGTGCATGTAAAAGTCAAATCCATGGGGAGTGCTTACGGTGGTTCGGGTAATCCCATTTATGATTTTTTCTACGGTTATCGCGAACCGCGCCAAGTTCCGCGGGAAGGCTATGGCTCCGGCGTTATCATCAGTGAAGACGGATATATCGTCACCAATAACCACGTGATTGACAGAGCCAACGAAATAGAGGTTACCCTCAATGACAAGCGGGTGTTTTCTGCGACACTGGTAGGCGCCGATCCTAATACCGACCTTGCCCTGCTCAAAGTGGACGAAACGGGATTGCCGTTTCTCACCTACGGCAATTCCGAAGCGTTGCGTGTGGGCGAATGGGTGTTGGCGGTGGGTAATCCATATAATCTCACCTCGACGGTGACGGCAGGTATCATAAGCGCTAAAGCCCGTCATTTAGGGATTTATTCCAACCGGCAACGGCCGAGCATCGAGGCATTTATCCAGACGGATGCGGCAGTCAATCCGGGCAACAGCGGAGGAGCGCTGGTCAATACCAAAGGAGATTTGGTGGGCATCAATGCGGTGATCGCATCCCAAACGGGATCCTATTCGGGCAATTCCTTTGCCATTCCGACCACCATCGTGCAGAAAGTCATCGCCGACCTTAAGGAATACGGTTCCGTACAGCGTGCCATGCTGGGTATCTACACCCAGGAAATTACTTCCGAATTTGCCAGAGATAAAAAAATCACCAAAATAGAAGGTATTTATGTTGAAAACGTCGTTGAAGACGGCGCCGCAGCAACGGCCGGCATCCGGGAAGGCGATATCGTTAAGGCGCTCAACGGCGTTCCCGTCAACAGTTATGCAGAACTTCAGGAGCAGTTGAGCAAATACCGTCCGAACGATCAGATCGAGGTTGCCATAGAAAGAGACAACAAGTTACAACAGCTAAAAGTAACCCTGAAAAACGAGGAAGGTAACACAAAAATCATAAAAATTGATTCTTCCGACATTCTTGGCGCGAAATTTGAAGGGATAAATGAAAGGGATAAACGAATCCTCAGAATCCAGTCCGGCGTCCGGGTGAAAGAGTTGAATGACGGGAAACTCAAGGAGATCGGTATCAAGAGCGGGTTCGTCATTGTTCGGATCAATGATGTTCCCGTTCATTCGGTGGGCGATGTCCGCGAAGTTCTCAGCAATATCGAACCGCAGGGACGGGTGATGATTGATGGCGTGTATCCCAATGGAAGAGTGGCGTATTATGGATTTGCCAAGTGATGCGCCGCTCTTGACGGATGTTGTTGGCAAATTAAAGATAATAAAATGAGACAGTTAAAGATCACAAAATCAATTACTAACAGAGAGAGCGCTTCTTTGGACAAATATTTGCAGGAAATCGGTAAAGAAGAACTGATTACTGTGGAAGAAGAAGTAGAATTAGCCCAGAGGATCAAAAAAGGAGATAGGAATGCGCTGGAGAAATTGACGCGCGCTAACCTTCGTTTTGTGGTTTCCGTTGCAAAACAATATCAGAATCAGGGTCTTAGCCTTCCCGATTTAATCAATGAAGGCAACTTAGGGCTGATTAAGGCAGCCGAGAAATTCGATGAAACACGCGGCTTCAAATTCATATCCTATGCCGTATGGTGGATACGTCAATCCATTCTTCAGGCATTGGCGGAACAGTCGCGCATTGTTCGCCTGCCGCTGAATCAGGTAGGCTCGTTGAACAAGATCAACAAGGCATTCTCGAAGTTCGAGCAGGAAAACGAACGGATACCGACTGCCGAAGAATTGGCCGATGTGTTGGAAATAACCAAGGAAAAAATTGCCGATACCATGCGGGTTTCAGGTCGTCATGTGTCGGTGGATGCTCCCTTTATTGAAGGAGAAGATAACAGCCTGCTGGATGTGCTGGTGAATAACGATTCGCCGGTAGCCGACCGTTCATTGATGAACGAATCGCTGGTACGTGAGATAGAACGCGCCCTTGCCACGCTGACAGAGCGCGAACGGGATATCATCAAACTCTTTTTCGGTATCGGAGTGCAAGAAATGACGCTGGAAGAAATAGGCGAAAAATTCGGACTGACCCGGGAAAGAGTTCGCCAAATCAAAGAAAAAGCCATCCGCCGCTTGCGGCATACTTCACGCAGTAAATTGCTGAAAGGCTATCTGGGATAATCTTCCCTTATTATTTGTTATTGCATATTTATTGTCGTACTTTTGTTGCATGAAAAGGACAACTTCCATATTTCTCCTTGCATTGATAGCGGCGGTTTCTCTCCGTCCCATGCTGGCATTGCACTTTTGCGGCGGCA
Organism: Bacteroidales bacterium; assembly: GCA_031271175.1. Taxonomy (GTDB): domain Bacteria; phylum Bacteroidota; class Bacteroidia; order Bacteroidales; family UBA4181; genus JAIRLS01. The sequence continues at coordinate 2,871 of JAISWE010000204.1, forward strand.
AGTTACATTCCGTTCACTATGGAATGTATCTGCCGGAGATGTCTTGTTGCAAAAGCGACAATCAACAGGCGACGGGCGACCGGAAGGATACACGCGACACGCTGCCGCAAAACGCATGGTACGGAGCGGTCAACGCTTGCTGCGCCAACTACAACATTGCATTGTCCACAGATAATTTCCGGTTTCAGCAAGAAGTCGCCACAGAGGTATTGCCGCTCGTTACCCAACTGTCATGCCTCTTTACGGAGCTTACACTGTCTTGTGGCGCCGGTTTTTCCCATTCCCACAACCTTCCGCCGGGCTATCCCGCCCCGCTTTCTCCGGATCGGCTTGTCCGATTCTGCATTTTCAGGATTTAACTTACTTTGCCGTTTGCAACCGACGGCTGTCCGATTTGTGCTTCGCAATAAACCGGAATGTTCTCTTGGGTAAAATCTCCCACCGATAAAATTTCTTTAAACCCTTTATTAGATGACTCGTGTAATCATACTATGTCTGTCGGCGTTATCCTGCCCTGTTTTCGGGCAAATCGATTCGCTGACCCATTATCTGGTGACGGCCGGCAAGAACCATCCCGCCGTCAGGTCGGCTTTTTACGCCTATGAGGCGGCATTGCAACGGGTGCCGCAAATGGGCGCATTAGATGATCCGCAATTGGAGCTGGGCTTTTTTCTCCAGCCGATGAGCCTTGTGGACGGCCGGCAGATGGCCGATTTTCGTTTGATGCAAATGTTTCCGTGGTTCGGCGTGCGCAAGGCAGCACGCACGGAAGCAGAGCACATGGCAAAGATGGCGTTTGAACAGTTCCGTGAGACCAGGGACAATCTCTATCTGGAAATATATACCCGATGGTACGCTTTGTACCGTCTGCAACGGCAGCTTTTCTTCAGCAGGAACAGCCGCGAATGGTTGCGACAGATGGAAACACTTGCTTTGCAGCGGTATATAGCCCCCCCATCGTTTAAAACCGCTGAGGAACGTCCCGCAAGGACGGCGGAAAACCGGAACAATACGGCGGACGGCACAACCGGTATGGCGGGGATGAATATGGGCGGAATGTCTGTTAATGGAGCATCTGCAAGCCCTTCGGGAAATGACGGCGCCATGTCGGCAATGAACATGGGCAGTTCAACGTCCGATATGGCGGAAGTGCTGAGCCTGCAACTCGAAGCGGAGGAATTGGACAACAGTATCGAAAGCCTCGAAGCAGAACTATCGGCGGAAAAAGTCCGGTTCAACCTTCTATTGAATCGTTCGGCGGAAAGCAGGATCGTCATTCCCGACACGCTGGAACAGACGGTCTTCGCGGATGATATGGACGGATGGATACAGGCCGTAATGCAACAAAACCCGATGTTGAAGATGGTGGAAGAAGAAAAGCTTTCCTATGAAGCAAAAACCGAAATGGCACGCAAGATGGGCTATCCGATGTTCGGTATCGGGCTGGAATACATGCTGATTGGAAAAACCCGGGAACAGACGGGCGGCATGAACACGATGAATAACATGAACGGAAAGGACATGGTGATGCCGATGGTGTCGATCGGTATTCCCGTCTATCGCAACAAATACAGGGCAGCCCAACGGGAAGGCCTGCTTTTGCAGCAAGAGGCGGAAGCAAAATACACGGATATCTCCAACTTGTTGCAATCCGAACTGTACCGCTACAAGCGGCAAACAGATGACGCCGCACGAAAAATAGCGCTGTATCGCAAACAAGTTTCGCTTACCCGAACCACTTGCGAATTGCTGGTAAGAGCGTTTGCTTCCGGCAAAGCCACACTTGCGGATATCATCCGGACACAACGACGATTGCTGGATTACCGCTTGAAAGAAACGGAAGCTGTTGCGGCCTACAATACCGCCGCGGCAAACATCCGGAAGTTAACATCAAATCAATATCATTTTGAAAATAATGAATAATATGAAAGCAAAACCAATTATTATTTATGCCTTGCTTTTGGGAGCAGGCATGGCGCTGGGCTGGTGGCTGTTCGGCAACGCCGGCAGGCATGAATCGCACAGCCACAACGCCGCAGCAACATCCGAAGCGCAGGTATGGACATGCTCCATGCACCCGCAAATCCGGCAGGACAAGCCGGGCAAATGCCCCATCTGCGCAATGAATCTGATTCCGCTAAAATCATCGGGCATGATGACCCCGCATACCGACGCTATTGTATTTTCCGATGAAGCGGCGGCGTTGGCAAATATCCAAACAACGACAGCCGGTCGCCGCCGTCCCGTCAAAGAGATGAGGCTGTACGGCACGATACAACCGGACGAACATCGCCTGTATTCATTGGTATCGCACGTGAACGGGCGTATTGAAAAACTGGCTGTAAACTTTATCGGGGAAACGGTGCAGGAGGGACAGGTTATCGCTACCGTCTATTCACCCGACCTGCAAACCGCACAGCAGGAGCTTCTGGAAGCCGTGAAAATGCAAGCATCCCAACCGGCATTGCTTGCTGCCGCACGCGAAAAACTCCGCCTGTGGAAACTTACCGATGCACAAATCGAAGAGATGGAACAAACCGGAAAAGTATTGCCATTGACAGACATTGTGGCAAATGTGGGGGGTGTTGTCACCGCCCGGCGCGTGGCGCAGGGCGACTATGTCGCTCCGGGGAGTGTCATCTTCGAATTGGCCGACCTTTCCGTGGTGTGGGCGCTGTTCGAGGCTTATGTAACAGACCTTCCCTACCTGCGGACAGGCAACAGGGCAGAATTTACCACGTCCGCGCTGCCGGGACAAACGTTTAGCGGACAAATTTCCTTCATAGAACCGTCGCTGGATGCGCTTACCCGCACGGTAAAAGTGCGGGTGAAAATCGCCAACCCACGTCTGGAATTGAAACCGGGAATGTATGTCGATGTACTTGTACATGCTGCGCTGAAACAGTACGACAACGAAATCGTTGTACCTAAAACAGCCGTAATGTGGACAGGCAAGCGTTCCATTGTTTATGTGAAGCAGCAGGAAAGCGACATGCCGTCATTCCTGCTGCGCGAAGTAGAACTGGGGCCTTCGCTGGGCGACGCTTTTGTGGTGCTGTCGGGTATCGACGAAGGAGAGCAGGTGGTCACCAATGGCGTCTTTTCCATTGATGCAAGCGCGCAGTTGGAAGGCAAGCCCAGCATGATGAACGACGTCAAGGTACACGCGGCATCTCTGCAACATGCCATACTTGCGGTGCAAGGGCTTTGCGATATGTGTAAAGCACGCATCGAATCGACGGCAAAATCCGTGGCCGGAGTATCCTCCGCTACCTGGGATGCGGCAACGCAACAATTACACTTGAGTTACGCTCCCGAAAAAGACGCTGTTGCCGCCGTCTCCCAAGCAGTATCCAAAACGGGACACGATACGGAAAAACACCGTGCGGACGACAAGTCCTACAGCGCCTTGCCGGAATGTTGCCGGTATCGTAATAACAAAAATTAAAACACAATGAATGATATTTTAGTATTTATTTAAAAACAAGTAAAAATGAAAAAGTCCATTATTTTATTCTCAGTGATTGGTGTATGGGTAGCCGGTGCATGTGTCGGCAGAAGTAATACACCGCAACAGGCATCCGCCGTGCATCGTGCCGAAGCGACTCATGCCGTGTTGAAAGTAAAAGGCGCGTGCGACATGTGCAAGGCGCGTATCGAAAAAGCTTCCAAAAATGTGGAAGGCGTCACCGGTGCAGCGTGGAACAGGGAAACGCAAACGTTGCATTTCCAATACCACACTTCCGAAACATCCGTTGATACGCTCAGTAAAGCCATTGCCAAAACGGGACACGACACCGAAAAGGACAAAGCTCCCGACGATGTGTATGCCGCTTTGCCGGGCTGTTGTCGGTACCGATAAAACCGTATTTATGTTAAACAAGTTCATTCGATATTTTCTCAACAACAGGCTTATTGCCGTTTTGTTGTTGCTGGTTGTCGTTTTGTGGGGATTTTCGGTGTCGCCTTTTGGTGGTGTCGCCGGCTGGTTGCCGCGCGATCCCGTACCGGTGGACGCCATTCCAGACATCGGCGAAAACCAGCAAATTGTCGCCACCGAGTGGATGGGGCGATCGCCCAA
>JAISWE010000208.1 GCA_031271175.1 Bacteroidales bacterium
TTTATGGGACAAAAGGGACGCGATTGGATAAAAAATCATTTGCAGGATTATCATTTATTAATACAGCCTTCGCTTTTTGAAGGTTTCGGACTTACTGTTATAGAAGGTTTTGCCTGCGGATTGCCTGTAATCGTCAGCAATTTGGATGGTCCCAAAGAAATTGTTGAATGCCTGAACGCAGGTTTGTTGGTCGAACCAAACAATGCACAGGACTTGTCCGAAAAAATCTTTGAAGTTTATAGGGCCTGCAATAATCTGTCAAAAACCAACTATTTAATCCGCGACAAAAACCAATTGAAAATTTTCGACGTTCGGACAACCACTCAAACATATTTGGAAAACTATTTGAAATGAAAAAACAAAAACATGAAAATTACATATACAACAAATGGTATTTTAGAACATCCTGACATAATACATTTGTAGGTAGCCATTGGCTCGCAAATGTTAAATGTTAATGCCTCAGTAGTATTGTTTAGTAAGCGTGCATCCCCCCTAAAAAATAACTTACACCGAAATAAGTCATCAGCACGGTAGAAAAATCCAACAGGCAAATGATGTGAAACAGCAACGGATTCTTGGGCGAAAAGGACTTATGAAGCAGCAGTGCATACACTAAAAAAGTGATCAAGGCCCAGGTTTCTTTCGGGTCCCAGCCCCAATACCGTCCCCACGAAACGTTGGCCCACACCGCCCCAATGAAAATGCCGGCGCCCATAAAAAACACGGCGGGAAAGAGGCATTGCAGGTTTTGTTCCCGGCTCTGTTCCAATGTTCTGCGCTGGAAGAGAATCGAAAACAAACTGTTTAACGACGTGAAGGCCAACAATGTATAAGCAATCATAATACTCGATACATGCAGGCTCAACAAGGGCGAAGAAAGAACCGGAACGAGCGGCGTAATGCGTGGATTCATCATTCCCAAATGCGCCACCAGCAATGCACAACCCGATATCAAGAGGCCAAAAGGCAACATCAACGGCATTTTTCGCCGGAAAAGAGTCGCTGCCGCCATAGCGCACCACGCCAGCAGCAACATCGTTTCAAAGCCATTGGCGAAGGGTAATCGTCCGCCGATGTAGGTACGCAAAGCGATGAAAACAGTCAGGAATGCGAACGAGTGAATGAGTTGAACGACAAATATTTTTCTGGAAAACGCCTGTCCCTTTTTATTCTTCAAAACAGCCATTAGCATCAGGCACAGTATTCCCGCTACGAGGTTGATTTTGAAAAGCAACGAAGCGAAATCGTGCTTCAGATAAAAAATTTCCGCCTTCCGTTTCGTTTCGGACGGTAGAAGGTCGGCTGCCTTTTGCTGCTGGAAATCGCTGATCCGGTGGAGGATTTCCGTGCATTGCCCTTCATCCCTGCGTTGCAGTGCTTGGTAATAGTTGGTTAACGCACTGCGGATAAACACTGCGTCTTCGTCCGTAATCCCGGCAGGGAAATGCTGCATCGGGTGAAACCACTGTACCTTCCCTTCCTGCGGCAGAGGGAAAAGCCGGAGCGGCTCGCCGCTGTGCAACATATGAATTAGCTGTATCTTTTCGTTCAGTTTTTCTATCTCTTTCTGTTTGGGCGATTTTTCACCGGCGCTCAACCCATACCCATAACGGGCAAGTTTGTAATTGCCTTCTTCATCGAAAAAGTCGATATAAGCCGCCTGTGTTTGTGTAGCGTTGAGTTCCTCTCGCAGTTCGGCATTTTTTACTTTGAACAGCGCCATGCGTTGCCATTTTTCGGGAACGAAAAGAAAGCCTGCCAACACCTGTTCGGCATTGAAGCGACCCACCGTTGTTTTGCCCGTCAATTTCAGTGTAAAATCGTGAGCAAAAGTGGCCACCGGCGTAATCCGTCCATCGTAAAGCATCCAAAGCTTGCCAATGCCGGCGGCCTGCTGTTCGTTGACCGTCAGGCTATCGTCGGTTACAACACGAGCCGAAAGCAAATGGGGCAAGAAAAAAAACGCCAATAGACAAGGTATGACAAGTGTTTTTCCTTTCAGAAATTTCTTTTTCCATTGGTTTATCGCTATCCAAACCATTGATAAAACAAACAGCGCATAACCCGCGTAAGTTACCGGAATACCTGCCACATCGCGATTGACGCTCAAAATACTCGTCCGTCCGTCAGCTTCAAAAGACGACTGGTAAAAGCGATAACCTTTATAACTCAAAATATGATTCATGGAGATGGTTTCATTGTATTTTCCATCCACCCATACATGCGAAACATAATCGGCCGGTGCGTCGGTGCCTGCATAATAGGCTACACGAAAGCTATCCAGCCGGATCGTGAACGGCATTTCGTTGCACACCTCGCCCTGACGAAGCGTAACCGTTCCCTGTTCCGCCCACAGTTTGGTAAAGAAAGCCCCCGCCAGAATTACCACAAACGAAGTATGTAATAAAAAGAGCGGAATGTTCCGGTACATCTTCCCTTTAACGATGCTCAGCAAAGCGCCCATCGCCAATGCCGCCCACAAGCCAGTAAACCAAATCGAACCGTAGAAATGCGTGTAAGCAAAGTCTGTTCCGTACTGTTTTTCCACCCAAGTGGCGGTTGCCATTGCTGCTATCAGGAGGAGCAAAAGGAGGAGCGGGAGTTTTTTCATCGGATTAAAAGGCAGCAAAACGACTGTTTTCAACCGCTTTCACGGCCATACATTCTATTTCCACCAGCCAACCGGGACGGCAGACAGGCGCCCAGACAACCACTGCCGGTATATCGGGGTAATGCGCGGAAAGATAGCTTGAAACACGATGGTAATCGGCCGTATCGCGCAGATAGACGATAAGGTGTGCCACATCGTGCATTTCGCAGCCCCCTTCGGCGAGCAATACGCCGATATTTTCGAGCGTACGTTCCATTTGCCTGTCGACATTGAACGGGAAAACAATTTCTCCCCGGTGGTCGATACTTGCTGTGCCCGACACAAAGACATGCCGGCGATCGCCGTAATCCACCGCAGTGGCGCGTTCAAAAGTAACGCCGTAGTGATGCGTAGGACTGAGGTGTGTAGCCCCTTTCAAGTAAGAGATTTGTCCGGGAGCGATGCCTTCCACCGCATACGCATCCATCGACACAAGGGTTTCGGGATGCAGGTATCGGCCTTCAATACCCGTGCTGGCGAGATAATGCGTGTGCTCCGTCAAACCCTGTTCCCGAAAATACAGCCGGCGCGCCTTCACCATACCGGCATAATGAATATCTACGCCCTGCACATAAATCCAGGTACGCAGGGCATTGTCTTTCAGCGAAAGGCGGCGCGCAGCAAGCGCTTGGCCGTAGGTTTGGAAAATCTGTTCCGTTTGTGCAAACGCATCGTCGTTTCCATTGTGCAGTTGCATGTTGAACAGGTGTTTGTACGCAGGCCGTTCTGCAACAACAGCCTTTTCCCCGTTGGGGCGAACGATGGCATCACCCACCCAATAGGCCCATACAGACACCTTTGAACCGTTGAGCGGAGGTTGTTGTACGATGGAAATCGCTACACCCTCCTCTTTCGGCAACAACGATGCCTGATTGACGGCATCGCTTACAAAATAACGTTTCAACACCAGGGCGGCATTGGCGGGCAAGGCCGCTTGCACAGCCGACAAGGCTTGTGCGATGTGCCGGTATTGCGTTTCGGCATCCAGCGCATTGTTGCAGTTGGTTACTGTGGCGTGATATTCGTTCGCGCCTGTTCCCTCAAAAACCGAGAGTTGTACTCTTACAGATAATTCTTTATATTCTATTGTTTGATATTCCATATCTTATTCGTTATATTCAGCCCCGCGTTCTATCCATGCTTTGAGCAAGTTTTGGTCGTCCTGACTGTACATTATGCTGCTGTGCGGGTGACTAAGCTGTAAAGTATCGTAAGTCAGCACATCCATCAGAAAGCTGTTGGAAACGCTGAACGGCTCCACACGCATTTTCGGGCTGTTGCGGGAAGGTTTGCCGACCAGACTTCCGTAACTTGGACCTGCGCCGAGCAATAAGCCGCTGTAGCCGCTTTCCGTACCGTGGCAAGCGGTACAGGTGTTGCGCTCAAAAATATCCTGTATCTTTTCGTATTTCAATTGCAGGGAAACCTTCGTGAGCGGGATTTCAATATTGTTTTCCACCTGAGATACGTCGAAAGAAAAGAAGTCGTAAATCGTACGCCGCCCAATCGTGAGCAGGCAGAGGCGCACAGTAGCCGCTTGGGGCGGAATATTGCCGAGGGAAACATGAACGGTATCCGTGTTTTGAGGTTTCGCCACACGAGTCCAGACTTCAGGCGAGGCGCTACCCTCTTCAAACGCGGCGAAATAGAGTTGATAGTTTTCCGTATCGGTGTCGCCCGAAAGGACGAAATCGGCAGCGACAGTAATGTTGTCGTTCCGTTCCTCAACGTAGTTGGGGTAGATGTCGCCACTGTCGCAACTTAGAAGTAAACACGAAGGCAGGAAGACACACAGACACACAGAAATCATTTTGAAGACTTCGTGCTTTCGCGCCTTCGCGCCTTCGTGTTCACCCAACAAGTATGTCGTCATATTTGCAGGCATTATTAAAATGAAAACTGCAACATTACCAGCGCCGCGTGCTGCGCCAATCCCAAATCGTCGTTATCGCGCGCCAGCTGGTCGCTGTGTCCCCATTTGCCGAGATACTGATACATCGCCTGCAATTTCAGGTTATAGCCCGAAATGAAGTAATTGACGCCGCAAGCGGGCAAATTCAGGAAGCCGTCCGTATCGAACGAATTGCGGTTGAGGAAATCGTATCGCGCAGCCAACTGCCATTTCGGGGTAACGAAGTAGCCACCCTGAACGTATCCGCCCAGAAAGTCGTAAGGTTTCGCAATATCCTGTTTTTTAGTAAACTTCATTCGCAGGAAATAAGCCTCGCCTGTGAAATACCACCGGTGATACAGGTAGGCAAATTCGATTCCTGCGCGAAAATCGTTGCTTGCCTGCCAGTTGGCCTCCACGTTGTAGGAAGTGGAAAGGGCAATCAAACTCTTATGATTGTGCAAATCCGCACTACTACCCTGATGCGTAGGCATAACACCCTGCGGCATACAGGCCAGACGGGCGGCATAGAGCAGGGACGGAATGCCCAAATCGTCGCTCAACGTCTTCTTCGCACCATTGACGCCGATGCCTGTGCCGTTGAAAATACCCAGCCGGTATTCCCACTGCCGACGAACCAGGCCGTGCATCTGCACACCCAAATCGAAACCCGTCGCAATGTTGGGATTCACCGAATTGAGCGAATAAGGGATGTTTACCGGCGCAGTGAGCGATACCGGTAAAGCAGGAAAAAGCGTTTCACCCAAAGTAACCAAATAGCCCTGATTGAACGGCGTTTTGAACTTTCCAACGCGAAAGCGCAACTCCTCTTTCAGATTCAGATCGAACCATGCCTGTTGCAAGAGCGCATCGCCGCTTTGTGCAGCGTTGAGTGTAAGGTTGAATGTTAATTTACCGAACGCCTTGCCCGAAAAGCCCAGTAAGGCGTTACCGATTTCAAAGCCGCTGTTGGCTACGTTGTCCTGGTCGGCCAAATCCAGCCCTTCGTCGTCGTAATAATTCATTTTAGCGGAAGTTTGCACCAGCACAAAAGGCTTGAACACAAAATCGCCCGCTTTGGTTTCAAAACTGAAACCTTTTTTACCCGCGAGGGGAATTACATCGCTTTCGATGTATTTGTCGTCATTTTCCTGCGCCCATACACTTACCGCAAGCAATAACCCGCAAATGACGGTTGTTATTTCTTTTTTCATATCTTATAAACTGTTTAAAAATGCTATTAAATCATCCCGCTCCTGCTTGTTCATACGGCGAAATAACTCACGGGAAACCGCGCCTTCCCCATCGTGCCACATAATGGCCTCGATGAAATTCCGGGCGCGTCCGTCGTGCAAAAAGCGCGTATGGCTATTGACCGTTTGCTGCAATCCGACGCCCCAAAGCGGCGTAGTGCGCCACTCGTAACTGTATGCCGAACCGGTGCGCACATGATTGTCCAAGCCTTTGCCCATGTCGTGCAGCAGGAAATCGCTGTATGGGTGAATCGTCTGGTTGGCAAGCCAGGGCAGGCGCGTGCCGTTGAGCAGCACGGGTGCATCCTGGCGCGTATGCAGCGTAGGCGTATGGCAAAGCTGGCATTGGGCGCGGAAGAAATTCGCTTCGCCGCGCTTCACGGCCGGGTCGTTCACATTCCGCCGGGCCGGTACGCCGAGGCAACTCATGTATAAATCCACATCTTCCATTTCGCGCGTCGTGATTTGTATGCCGTAATGACTGTAACCGATGTTTTGCGATTGCCCCTCGCAGACTTCGAGCGGATACCGGTCGCTGGTAACGCCCAAGTCCGACGAGAAACCGAGTTCTACCGTCAGGTCGGCATGATGCGCTTTGTTTCCGCCCATGCCGACATATTGTTTGTTCCTTTCGGAAATGATGCTCAACCGTCCGGAAATGCCGTACTCGGGATAATTGCTCTGAGCGGCCAGGCGGCGCAGTTCGTCGGGATCGAGCGCCATAATTTGTCCCATACCCACGTGGCGTAACGGGATATGCACGTCGATAATCAAGTCTTCGGGCTGGATACTGTCGGCATACCAATCCGTGATTCGGTAGTGCGGTGTTTGCAGGCGGTAGGTTTCGCCATCGGGGAAAGAAAAGGTTTCTTCGGTAAACCAGGCCGCCAGTTTCCCTTCCGCCTTTTCGCCTTTGATAACCTGATCGTGCAGTACGCGCCCATAATTGCGGAAGAAGCCGCCGTTCTGTTTGGTAATGTACACCAATTGCGAGGAAAAGCCCATCGTTCCGCTGCCGCTGTCGGGGGTGTACATCGAAGGCAAAGTGCGTCCCGCATTGCTGTGGCAACTGCCACAGGAGGAGCCGGCGTAGAGAGGCCCCTTGCCGCCTTCCGTACCTCGGTTGCGGTCGTAGAGCAAGTCGCCCGCATAGAAACGGCGCAGCAGGTCGCCCGTTACCCAGGGCGCGGGTGTATCATAAGCCGATTGGCCGATATTATATACCGTAGCCGTTCCCGCAGAAGGCATTGAATCGGCAGGCGTATTTTTGATGACAAGTTCGTCCTCATTACACGCACAAAATGCCGTGAGGCACAAAAGCATCACGGCATAATGGTTGGAGTGTTTCCTGTTTTTATCCATAAAACCTTATTTCACAACACGCGGCTGACCGTTTTTGAACAGCAGCAGCTCAATGGTATGGAATCCGCGCACGGCTTCGTCGCCTATTTCGCTACGAATATCATCTACCAATTGTTTGTTGTCGTTCAAAATGGTATAGATGTCGCTCTGGTCGAGGGGCCAACTGTCGAGCGATGGATCTAAACCCAGCACATCGGCCGGCCCATAGAGGAACGACTCGCTTTGTTCCCACGGAATACGGGTCGCGCGCCACGCATCGGCAGCCGTATTCAAATTGTTTTGAGTAGGCGCGGCCACATACGCCCGGACTGCATCGCGAAGGGCTTTTGCCTTGTTTTTCATATCGGCATAAGTAACCACTACTATATTGTCGGCATATTTCTGCAGGATGGCGGTGTAAGCCGTTTCATTCGCATGACTTTGTACAAAAGGAATGAGTTGTCCTTCAAAAATCTCCGCTAAATCGGCGCAGGCTTCGATGGCAGCATCCACTTTCGATCCCGTCAGATTGTTGCGGAAAGGATTGTTCATAGCGTTGATGGCGCTCAGTGCACCGTTGATAGCGGCGATGAGCTGGGTGTTCAGTCCGGCATCCTTTTCTGCAACAAAAGCCGAAAGACTGTTGCTTTGCGCCGTCGTCGCCCCCATGCCTCCAAAGTAGGAATTACGGATACTAACGATGTTGTTGGCATAGTCGTCGAGCGAATTGAAACTGTACCACGATTCCACTTCAAGCACGGCTTGCGTGGTTTTCCCCTCTTTGGCGAGTGCGTTGGGACCGCCGATTTTCTGTTCGCCCACCTCGCCTGCAATATCGACAGAGCCTTGTACCAGCGTTCCCTCGATGGCAACAGTTGCACTGCTGTATTCCGAGTTATCGCCGGGAGTTTTTACCAAAGCGGCGTAACCGTTCGGAGCGTTCAGTTGCGTATAGAAACTTGCACCGCCAACGATTTCCGTTTCTTCGGCCGTCAATTGTTCCGGCCCTGCCCATGCAGCGTAGAGTTTCACACAATCTTCGTAAAGTTCTTCGGAAGCCGCCTGCAAATAATTGTTCCACTTCGGCGTAAGCGCCAGGGCTTCGATTTTCGCGTCGAAATCATCCTGTTTTTTGTCGTCATCGTCTTCGTCGCATGACGACACCACCATTCCCGCCGACAAAAGGGCGAGGAAATAGATTGAAAGTTTGTTCTTTGTCATTTGTACATTTATTTTTAATGTTTATCTTTTTTGTTTGTCATTCATTCACTCAATGCCCCTAAGAGGTATTTATTTACTAAAAAACCAGGTGGTATAGGCCACTCCTGCGCCGAACGTGTGTTCGCTGTTGTAATTGCCGTTGTCAATCCGGCGAATGGCGTAATCCGCTTTCACCACCAGATTCGGCAATACATAATAATTCAATCCGAAAGCCGTTACATCCCTTTTGAAGCGGGGAAACTCCTTCACGCCCTCTTCCACCCGTTGCGCCGTATTGTAATATTCGTACCGGGCAAAAGGGTATAATTTGGTTTTCAGATCGAAAAGCGAAGAAATATTATATCCCGCCTCCAGAGCATAAGTCAATGCATTTTTAGCAACCGGCGTTGCACCGAAAGTGGAGCGGAAAAGCTTGCGGTTTTCTTCCGAAAGGGCTTTGGAATCGCTTAAATCGCCGTAGATGACATTAGCCCTTGCCGTAAAATTTTTGCTGTGGTATTGCACATCGGCGGAAAGGATGGAAACCGTGCCTTTTAAGCCGGCGTATGCGGGTTTGGTGGTATTTTTCGCCGTATGGCCGTAATAGCCCGACAAGCCCATGCGCAGGTTCTTCACGCCCGAATATTCCACGCGGGCGGCAAAGGCGGGATTCGTCGCCACTACATCTTCCAGTACGCCCTGCTTGCCGCTGCCCACCCAGTTTTCGGTGGAAAAAGCGTTGGGACTTAATCCGTTCACCACCATTACTTCATACCTGAATGCGGGCAGATAACCCAGAACCGCAATACCGGTTTCGTGCCAGGTGCTGGGCAACAACGCTTTTTCGCCCTCCGGCCGGCTGCTCCCAAAGAAGAAAATCGGTTCGTGATGGGCGTTGGTAATGCCAATGGGCACAATAAAATGCCCTGCGCGGACATTCAGCCAGGGCGCAAAGCGTTTGGTAATGTGAAACTGTTCGAGCGCCACTTCGCCCGCTTTCTCCACTTCAAAACCTTCGTATTCGCCGGCTTCGGTGTATTCGTATTCCATTGCGGCGCCCGTACCGCCGTGTTCAAATTCAATTTCGGTAGAAAGGATAATATCGTCGCGAAACTTGTAATCGCCGGCAAAAACCGTGCGCGGGATGGCAAGGTAGGAACGGTTGTCGCGGGGAGCGCCGTCGGTGGCTTTGTAACGGTTTGCACCGTAGTTCATGTGCTGGTACAGCATTTCGCCGTAACTGCCGATGCGGAATTTTTGGTAACTATCCCATTCGGTGGAAACACGCGCGCTGTCGCTTTGTGCAAAGCCTGCCAATGAAAACGCAAGAGCAAAAAGAGTAATGATTTTTTTCACTTTTCTCAACTAATTTTTTAACGCTGCAAAATTAGAAAAAGAAAATCAAATGGGCAATCCCTATTAATGGGGATTTTTTATGGAGAATTAACAAAAATAAGGTAGAAAAGAGGGACAGAGAAAAGAAATACCTCTGCGCGGCGAAGGTTGAAACACCGGCAACGGATCATCACGCATCACTTCCCCTATCGTGTACCGTGTACCGTAAACCGTGCGCTTATGCACAAAGCCTATAATTATGCATAATCAATGCTTGATTAGGACGACCGAGTATACTGTATAGGTCAAGTGAAAGTCCCAACGAGGGCTGGGGAAACGTGTACGTGTCAAGTGAAAGTCCCAACGAGGGCTGGGGACACGAGTACGTGCCAAGTGAACGTTCTAACGAGAGTTAGGGACAGCGGTGCAAATTGCATATCTTTTTAAATTAAATAAAGTTTTTCTCAACAAATTATTTCATTTCTCAATATTTTGTATTTATTTTGTACCTCTTATTATTGTCTAAGACAAGAAAAACAAATAAACAACCATGATTTGGAATGAAACAATGGAGTGCATGAGCCGCGAAGACATGCGTAAACTGCAAGGCATCCGGTTGAGAAACACGGTCGACCGGATTTATCACAACTGCGAGCCTTACCGCAAACGGATGCAGGAACACGGCGTTGCTCCCGACGATATCCGGAGTATCGACGACATCGTCAAACTGCCTTTTACATCTAAAAAAGATTTACGGGACTACTATCCTTTCGGATTGCTGAGCAGTCCGCTGTCGGAAATTGTGCGTGTACATGCTTCTTCCGGAACAACGGGCAAACCCATTGTAGCCGGCTATACGCGAAACGATTTAGGTATCTGGGGCGAAGCCGGCGCCCGCTGTTTTACGGCTTTCGGACTGGGCAAACAGGATGTGGTGCAGGTTTCCTATGGTTACGGCCTGTTTACCGGTGGATTGGGCGCTCACGGCGCAGTCGAAAACATCGGCGGAACGGTTATCCCCATGTCGAGCGGGAATACGGAAAAACAAATCATGCTGATGCACGATTTAGGAGCGGTCGGACTGGCCTGTACGCCTTCCTACGCCCTGTATCTGGCCGACGCCCTGCACGATTCCCATATCCCGAGGGAAGAATTTCAATTGAAAGTCGGCGCTTTCGGCGCGGAACCATGGACGGAAGCCATGCGCAAAGAATTGGAAGCCAAGTTGGGCATCAAAGCATACGATTTGTATGGATTGACGGAAATCATCGGCCCGGGCGTTGGCCACGAATGCCAATGCCAGAACGGCACCCATTTGTGCGAAGACCATTTTTACCCGGAAATCGTTCATCCCGAAACCGGCCAACCCGTGGCGCCGGGCGAAACGGGCGAACTGGTCTTTTCCACCATCACGAAAGACGGAATGCCGTTGCTGCGCTTCCGTACCCGCGATTTGACTTATCTGAATTACGAAAAATGCGCCTGCGGACGCACATCGGTACGTATGGGTCGCATCTTAGGCCGTTGCGACGATATGCTGATTATCCGGGGCGTGAACGTCTTCCCTTCGCAAGTGGAAGCCGTGATTTGCGAAATGCCGGAACTGGAACCGCACTACTTTATCGTGGTGGACAGGGTCAACAACTTAGACACCTTCGAGGTGCAGGTGGAAGTGAAAGAAGATTTCTATTCCGACGAAGTCAGCAAGCTGCTGGATTTAAGGAAACGAATCGTGCACCGCCTGCAAAGCGTTACCGGTTTGTCGCCGGATGTGAAATTAGTCGAACCGCGCAGCATCGAACGCAGTCAGGGGAAGGCCAAAAGAGTCAATGATAAACGAAAATTTCAATAATTATGCTGATTAAACAATTATCTATTTTTCTTGAAAACAAGAAAGGCCGTTTCACCGAAGTGGCTCAATTATTGGGTGAAGCGAATATCAACATGACCGCTTTCACCGTAGCGGAAAACTCCGATTTCGGTATCCTCCGCCTGATTGTTTCCGACCCGGAAAAAGCCCACGATATTCTGAAAGCACATCGTTATGCGGTCAGCGCCACCGATGTTGTTTGCGTGCAATGCCCCAACCGGCCGGGAGCGCTGGCTACGATTATGACGCTGATTACCGGAGCGGATATTTTTATCGAATACATGTACGCTTTTTCTACCGGCGACAGGGCTTTGGTTATCATCCGTCCCGATAATCTGGATAAAACAGTAAAAACTTTATCGAACAACCAGGTGGAATTGCTGGCGGCCGGGGAATTGTTTAAACTATAATTGTTATGTATCACCAGTTCGTTTACATTCTAAGGAATGATTACTATATCAGCAGTTCGTTTACAAATCCCTTAAGGGATTTCGCCCGCTAAGGCGAGCAAAATATCAGGAGTTCATT
>JAISWE010000213.1 GCA_031271175.1 Bacteroidales bacterium
CTGTTGGCAAGCGGCGAAACGCTTTTTGAAGCCAAAGGCTCAATTATCAAACAGGCGGGCTGGCGAGCAGTTTTCGGCGAACAGGAAGAAACGGGCGAAGACGAAACAGGCAATTTGCCCGAAATATCACAGGGTGAAACGTTTCCGGTTACCCAATCCGAAGTATTGGAAAAGCAGACCAAATCGAAGCTGCTACACACCGAAGCCACATTGTTAGGCTCAATGGAAACTGCGGGGAAAAATGTTGAAGACGAAGCCGAACGCGAAGCAATGAAGGAAAGCGGCATCGGAACGCCTGCTACCCGTGCGGCAATCATTGAAACACTATTTGCCCGCGACTACATCCGCAGGGAAAAGAAATCATTGGTGCCGACCGACAAAGGTTTGTTAGTCTATGAAACCGTTAAAGACAAGCGTATCGCAGATGTTGCAATGACCGGCTCATGGGAAAACGCATTGGCACAAATCGAACGTGGCAACATGCAGCCGGAAACATTCAGTAAGGCAATCGAAGTCTATACAAGGCAGATAACAGCAGAGTTGCTGGAAACAAAAATCGCCGTTGCCGATGAAAATACCTGCCTCTGCCCGAAATGCAAAACTGCAGATGTCCGTTTTTATCCCAAAGTAGCCAAATGCACGGACGCAAATTGTGGTTTGGTCGTTTTCCGCAGTATCAGCGAAAAACAGTTGTCCGACGGACAGATTACGGAATTGCTGACCAAAGGCAAGACCGGAGTAATCAAAGGCTTCAAAAGCAAGGCGGGAAAAGCGTTTAACGCCGCCTTGAAATTCGATGAGAACTATCGGGTTACGTTTGATTTCGAAAATAAAGGACAGAAAAGAAAAAAGTAATATCTTTTCGCATTTTTATTACAGGCTTCCATATTCTTCCCGTTTCCTTTTTGGCCATTTCTTAATCACTTCTTCCACAGAATGACTGACGAGTTCTCCAATCAGTTTGTCGGGTACATCACTTTCCAGATATACGGCATTCCACATCAGCGATTTAAAAGGTGTTTCGACAATTCCATTGTATTTTTCACGCAATTCAACTGTTTTTTCAGGATGACACTTCAGGCAAACGCTGAACCTGCCGTCTTCAGGCTCCAAGTCGATATAGGCAAACATCTTATCCATCACCTTGAATACCAATATCCGGTTGTCAATAAAAGGTGTGGATTCCGAACTTCCCCTGACTAAAAGACAATAATTCCTCAAATCTTCAATATTCATCGTTCCCGTTTTTGCTTGGCAAAAGTACATCTTTATCTTGAATTACAGGTATCTGAACGCCAACCCTTGCCATACGGACGCCAACCCCTGCCAACAATACAACGGCATGATAATCTGACTGTAATTCTTTTCAACTTTGCTGTCATTCATCACTAAAATTCAAAAACATGAACAGCAAAAACAAGATTCAGGATATATCCTACTTCCGGTTATCCCTCGTAGATTTTTTACGGGAAAGCCACCCGCATTTAGTCAATGACCACAAGTTTATCACAGCACGCACTGAAGCTGCACTTGAGGCTTACGAAAAAGCCGTCCGAAGCGGCGACAATTCGTTGGAGGCTGGGGAACAGGCAAATACAATCCTGTTTGAGGGCTTGTATTTTTCCAAATATGATACGGTAAAAAATATTTTCTGGAACGAATTTTCAAAGGAAATCCCCGAAGAAGAAGCCGACGCATGGGCGATGCTTTTGCTGCCCGAATGTGAAAGTGTTTTTGCAAAATACCCTCTATCCGACGACTTTGCCTGCGAGCCGGAATACGATTTACTCTACACCGAATTAACCGGCACAATTGCCCTATATCTCGAAAACCATGAGTTACAATAAGAAAATGCACCTGAAAACCAATATGGAGGCTATCCGCATTGCTTTCACGCTGGACAGGGAAAAGCGCAGGGCAACAGAGGCGGAAAGAGAAATTTTGCAGCAGTACAGCGGATTTGGAGGTATAAAATGTATCCTCAATCCTGCCGGGAAAGAATCGGACAAAGGTTACTGGACAAAAACCGATATGGAGTTATTCCCAATGGTTGCAGACCTGCACAGGCTCATTCGCGAAAACACAAACGACGAACAGGAGTACAAGCGTTATTTCAACAGCCTGAAAAGTTCTGTTCTGACCGCCTTTTATACTCCGCCGGAAACGATAAGGGCGCTATCCGAAGCATTGAAAGAAAATGGCATAACGCCTGTCCGGTTTCTTGAGCCATCGGCAGGAAACGGAGCATTTGCCGATGCTTTTCGGGATACCTTTCTGCAGAACAAAACCGTCTGCTTTGAAAAGGATTTGCTTACCGGCAAAATTCTTTCACACCTGCACCCCGACGACAAAGTACACATTCGCGGCTTTGAAGAAATCGAAAACCGTCCGGATAATCAGTTTGATGTGATTGCTTCCAATATACCCTTTGGCGACACCGCCATTTTCGATGTGTCGTTTTCTAAAAGCAACGACACGGCCAAATGGCAGGCAACGCAAAAAGTCCACAACTATTTTTTCCTTAAAGGCGTGGAAACGCTTCGCGAGGGAGGAATACTGGCTTTCATCACCTCGCAGGGCGTGATGAACAGCCTGCAGAATGAGCCTGTACGCGAGTGGTTGATGAAAAACACCAGTCTGGTATCGGCAATCCGTTTGCCCAACAATTTAATGTCGGACAATGCCGGCACGGAAGTGGGGAGCGACCTCGTTATCCTGCAAAAGAACAGCAGCAAAACGGAATTAACTCCCGACGAACAGGTATTTATAAAAAGCCGGACACTTTCCAACGGCATAAACATCAACAATTATTTTCAGGATTTCAGCCGTGTGGTACACACCAAGTCAAGTGTCGATAAAGACCTGTACGGCAAGCCGGGACTGGTTTTTATCCACGAAGGCGGGGTTCAGGGCATGGCTGCCGACCTGAAAGAGATGCTTTCCAATGATTTTTCAAAAAAACTGAACCGGGAATTGTACTATAACAATGCGATTAGACCGGTGCAGCAGCCGGAAAATCCCGGCAATCAAATGACCGCAGAAGACTTGCAGGAAATCAATGCGGCGCTCGAAGCCGTCAGAAAAGGGGAGTGGGACGAGTTTGTCGCCGCCCGTCCTTATATCAACGGAAAGCAAAACCCGCCTGTACAGGAAGATTTTGAGCCGGAAAGGAAAAGTACGGCAATGCTTGATTGGGAGGAAAACCCGCTTGGCTTTGACGACCTCTTTTCAGAGGGCAACCTCGAAGAATCCCGCACAAGGAAAAGCACATCCGAACTCGACAGGGAAGAAAAAGTCTATCCCGATGACCTCGACCCATTTTGGCAAGCCGTTGAGGATGACTGGTTCCCTGACGAAAAGAAATTTTGGAGTAAAGAAAAGGGGAATGACATCAACGTAGAGCCAACCAAAGATACTATCATTAA
>JAISWE010000009.1 GCA_031271175.1 Bacteroidales bacterium
TGCTGGGCAGCGACAACAGCCCCGTCATATCGCCGGAAGCGCGGGTATGGTTCTACCTGATAGACCCGGGCAGCCCCACCGAAGCCATTCAGGCAGCGGCAATGGCTGATGGAGTAGGAATGTACATGGCGACCGTGCCGGAAGGCAGCACGTATATCGTGGGCGCGGAAAACGTGCCCGGCCACCTGACCACCTATTACGCCGGAGGACAGGGCGCCACGCAATCGCACCAGGCCACGCTGCTGACGCAGTCGGAAGGGATGCCGCCGATCACCCTCCGGATGACGGCAGCGCCGCCGCCGGAATCGGGCGCCATCACCATCTCCGGACATGTGTACGACGACAGCGACAGGCAGAAAGCCCGCGTAGCACGCAACGCCAGCGTGGGCATCTACTATTCCAAAAAAAGCAAGCCGACATCCAAACGCTTTGAACCCGACCTCAACGAATGGACGCTGATACGCACCGTCACGCCCGATGAAGACGCCTACTACATCCTACAAAACCTGCCGGCAGGCAGATACCTGATCGTGGCCGACATTCCCGGCTACGACCTGGCCGGCGCCTATTCCCATGATGCGGAAAACGGCGGAACCTTCCACGATAACGACTTCTTCGTGAACGATTATGCGCAGATCATCACGATCTCGGACAATCCCACCGCTGCGCCGACGCAGGAGAACGCAACGTTCCACCTCTACCCCAACCCATTCAAGGGTACGTTGCACCTCACCGGCGCCGCAGGCAGCGCGCTCACCATCGTCACGCCCACCGGCGCAACGGTACACACCCAAAAAGTAGTACATGAAGATGAAACCCTTCACCTGGAACACCTGCCCGCCGGCCTCTACCTGCTGCTGCTGGACAAAGACAACAAACGACAAACAAGGAAAATAGTGAATAATGAATAATGAATAATTAATAATTAATAACGTAGGGGCAACCCTGTGTGGTTGCCCTAACGAATAATGAATAACGTAGGGGCAACCCTGTGTGGTTGCCCTAATGAATAATGAATAATGTAGGGGCAACCCTGTGTGGTTGCCCTAATGAATAATGAATCACGTAGGGGCAACCCTGTGTGGTTGCCCTAATAAATAATATGGTTGCCCTAATGCATCATTCATAACGCCGGAAAATATTTTTATGTTTCATGGCGAGGGTATTTTACAAATGTGTATTTTTGTCATTGCGATTCATATAAGCTATCAAAAAAATATACGTAAATGTCAATACTTTCGCCCAAAAATAGCATACGCTTCTTTCTTTTTTTTACAGGCCTCTTTTTTGCCTCTTCACTGTCACTTTCCGCGCAGGATCGGTTGATGGACATTCTGAAAACCGAACTGTACCGCGAAGCAAAAGAGTTTCGAGCGATGAACGATTCGGCGGACTGTCCCTACTTTATCTCTTTCAGGGTGGACGCAACGAAATCGGAAACGGTGAACGCCAGCTCCGGCAGTCTTCTTTATTCCCGCGCCTCCTATCATCGCATTTTTACGCCTATGGTCAGAATCGGGAGTTACCAGTTGGACAACTACCACCAGATCCGCGAATCTGCCGTTTTCAACCGTACCGAACCCTCCTACCTTCCTGTAGAGGATGCGGAAGACGCGATCCGCCAAACCGTCTGGTGGATGACAGACCAAGCCTGCAAAAACGCCGTAGAACGTTATGAGAAAGCCCGCTCCAACATAGCGGTGAAAGTGAAGGAAGAAGACGGGTCGGGCGATTACACGCCGCAAAAAGCGGTCAAATATTTCGAACCGGAAACGGACAGCCGTCAGCTTCGTTTTAAAAGAAGCGATTGGGAGAAAAAACTTTGCCGTTACTCGGCTGCTTTTGCCCGACCGGACATCATGGACGGATGGGCTAACATCAGCCTGCAAACAGTGCGGAAATACTACGTTTCCACCGAAGGATCGGAAATCGCCCACAACCAGACCTATATCCATCTCGCCATCGGTGCAAGGGTAAAAGCCGACGACGGCATGGACCTGCCTTTGCATTATTCATGGTTTGCACAAACAGTGGGACATCTGCCCTCCGACAGGGAAGTGCTTGCAAAGGTCGAACAGCTTGCGGAGAAACTGAAAATGATGAAGCAGGCGCCGGTAGTGGACGCCTTTTCGGGGCCTGCGTTGCTGTCGGCAGAAGCGGCAGGCGTCTTTTTCCATGAGATCTTCGGCCACCGCGTAGAAGGACAGCGCATGAGGCTGGAAAGCGACGGACAAACGTTCAAAAACAAAATCGGGGAAGCGGTGCTTCCCTCGTTCCTGACGGTGTACATGGATCCGACCATCACCAGCTATAAAGGTACGGACGTTAACGGATTCTGCCGTTACGACGATGAAGGCGTAAAAAGCGAAAAAGTGATGCTGGTGGAAAACGGCATCCTGCAAACATTCCTGATGTCCCGCGTTCCGCTGGAAGGCTTTCCCGCATCAAACGGGCACGGACGTGCAGCGCCCGGCATGAATCCCGTCACCCGACAGTCGAACCTCATCGTGGAAACTTCGCATCCCAAAACGGAAAAAGAACTCCGGCAGGCGTTGAAAGCAGAACTCCAACAGCAGGGAAAAACGTTCGGGTATTATTTTGCTTCCGTCACAGGCGGTTTCACGCAAACCGGACGTTATATGCCCAATGCTTTCAACGTAACGCCCACCGAAGTCTATCGCGTGTATGCCGACGACCGTCCGGACGAAATGGTGAGAGGCGTCGATCTGGTGGGTACGCCGCTGGCCATGTTCTCGCAAATTGCCCTGGCCGGCGATCGGCACGGTTTCTTCAACGGCGCTTGCGGCGCCGAATCAGGATCAATACCGGTAGCATGTATATCGCCCATGCTGTTCGTCAAACAAATAGAAATCCAAAAGCAGAGCAAATCGCAAAGCAAACCGCCGCTGCTGCCCAAACCCTAATGTCATTTCATCAACATAAAAAGCCTTCAAAATGAAAAAATGGTGGATACTAATGGTAATATGCTTGGTGGGCGGAGTTGTTTTCGCTCAGCCGACCAGCTATTCCGAAGAGAAGAATGTTCCCTATTACGGCGAGCCGGAACGCCAACAGGATGCCTACCTTGCCGAACGTTGTATGCTGGACGTTTATTATCCCGCGCAAACAAAGCATTTCGCAACGGTAGTGTGGTTTCACGGAGGCGGCTTGACTTCCGGCGAAAAGCATATCCCTGCCGGACTGAAAGGGAAAGGTTTTGCGGTGGTAGCGGTCAATTACCGGCTGTACCCGAAAGTGCGCTGCCCGAAATACATTGAGGATGCGGCGGCGGCTATTGCCTGGGTGTTCGGGAACATCGAACGCTACGGCGGCAACGCCGACCGGATTTTCGTTTCGGGACACTCGGCAGGCGCTTACCTTACCATGATGACCGGATTGGACAAGCAATGGTTACAGCGTTACAACCTCGATGCCGACCGGATAGCAGGGCTTATTCCCCTCAGCGGAAACGCGATTACCCACATGGCCGTCAGGGAAGAGCGAGGAATCAAAAACACGCAGCCGCTGGCGGATGAGTTTGCACCGCTTTACCATGTCCGTCCCGACGCCCCGCCGATGCTGCTGATCACGGGCGACAGGGAACTGGAAATGATTGGAAGATACGAAGAAAACGCCTATCTGCAACGCATGATGAAAATCGTCGGCCATAAAAACACCATCCTGTATGAACTCGACGGTTACGGCCACGACATGACGGCGCCGGCATTCCCGCTGCTGGTACGGTTTGTCGCACCATAAACAGCGCCGGATTATTTTCATCCGGCGCCATTACCTGACATTTGTCACTTCAATTTTCAAAAGATGTCCACTTCCCCGATATAGGAATAGCCGGGGCTACTCCAACTCGTTTCGATGGTAATCTTCATGTACTTACCGCTGAGTGGCGTCGGCGCATTCAGCGTCTGGTCTTCCTGTACATTCGGCAATTCGGCTACATCCAGTAACAAAGCCCATGACGCTTTGGTGTCGCTTATCTCAAATTTGATGTGCTTGGGGCAGGAATTGGTGTCGCCGGGATTACTCGATTGCCGGTTGGTAAACACAATGCCGCTGACGGTGGCGGTGGCGGAAAAATTGATGATCACCCACTGAGGCAGCGTACCGGCGGCGTCCGTATGCCACAGCGATATTCTGTCTCCGTCAATGATACTGGAGGCTTGCGTGTTCCATTGGGTAGAATAACTGTCTATCGACCATAAATCTTTTTCCGGATTGCTCACTGCGGGCGGTTGCGCGATAACGGATATGATCCACCACGAAACCTTTCTTTCCTCGTTCAGCGGAAGGTCGTCCGGCGCGTTGACCGATTGCACCGTCACCGGCAGGAGGTATTTTGCGGATTCATCCAGCAGGCCGGCGTTTTTGAGGGTAAAGGTTACGTTTTCCGACCCATTCTTCCCGTCTTCGATCACCAGCGACGTCGTGCCGAGACTGTAGCAGTCTGCTGGCAACGGCAGGTATGCGGCGCCGTTGTCGGCATTGTACGCTTCTACCAGCGACATGTCTGCGCCTATTGCCGCGCTGATTTCTCCCTGACGGAAATCGGTCGTTCCGCCGTATTGAAGACAGCCCAGCAAAAAGGTAGAATCCCGTTCTTTGTGGATGCTTACTTCCTTCGCGCCCTCGTGCGAAAGTAAATACAGGTACTTGAACTGTTCAAATTCAAGTTTTTCCGGTATCCCGTCGTTCGTGCACGAAGATAACCCTGCGACCGACAGTCCGGCAGTCGCAACGCACAACATAAAAATAAATTTTGTTTTCATTTTTTTAAATTTTTATCTCCTTTCCGGAGAAGGTTTCCAACATGGCTTCTCCGCGAAACCTCTGCGGCGCTCCGTGAGGAAATTCCCCACTTTAGCGACACAGAGGAAGCACAGAGTAGCACAAAGTGTTACGCAAGGCAACACAAAGTAATCTCTTTACGGCGTTGTTTCATCGGTTTCTATCCGTAATTTCTTGATGCTTATCTCATAGCCGGCGGCGCCTGTCGGGTCAAACCGGATATAATGAGCGGGGCTGCTGCCAAAGCCAAAAGAGGACTTGGCGGTTGCGAGGTCATATTCGAACGGCGTCCAGTCGGCGGCCTGGGGTATGGAAACGCTGGCGCCGGTTGATTTACCTCCTTCTGGGCCACCGGCCACGCACCAGAAAAATTCGGCGTCCGTCACCGCCTGGTTACTTTTGTATTCAAAGCGAAGTTTTGCCGTAGTACCGCCCAATACCCTGCCTATGGTAGTGGTGCCGATATTTGGATCTGAGCCGGTGGTGCTTATCGTTACAAAGCCTTCGCCTGGGGTTAGGGTTATGTTATTGACACCTGTTTCACTGAAAGACAAGGTGTAAGTATTTCCCTCTTCGACCTCCGGCGGGTCGTATGGCTCATCCTCGTTGTAAGCGCCTATTTCGGCAAGGTAGGTGTAGGTGGCAGCACCCACCGCCGTCGCCGTAATGTTCACCCTGAAATATCGCGCTACGATTTCCTCGTCCAGGTCCAACTCAATGGCCTCCGTTTTATCCTGACTCAGGTCATTCGTCTGATAAACTTGTACCCATGTTTCGGCGTTCAGGCTTACGTCGATGGTAATCGCTTTGGGATTGGCGGTTTGGTCGATGTCTTTCCGGTGGATCAGGTAAAATCCCTCTATCAACTTGTTTCCCTTCATATCTACCGTGAAGGATGCGGGGATTCCAGTAGGGCCGGCATCCGTATGCCAGTAGGAGAACAGGTCATCGTCGAGCATTTTTTCCCCTTCAAAACCGGCTTGCCATACGCTGGAAGTCGTCACTGTCCACTCATCCCTGTTGAACTCTTCGTCCGGCGTGGGTGTGACCAATGTGACCGTCACCGGCACGGTTACCACAATGCTGCCGGATGTGACGGTGATGTTGGTGTTGCCTGCGCCCTCTACCGTTACCAGACCGGTGGCGGACACCGTTACCACTTCGTCATTTCCGGTGGCGTAGGTGAAAGTGCCTCCTGCGTCTGTCGGCGTTTTGGTAATCGTCAGCTGCACCGGTGCATCGCCTACTTCCAGCGGAAGCTCCGCCGGCGCTACCGTGAAGGAGGTCAGCGCTTTGAGGGTGACTTTTACCGTCACCTTCTTCGACTGTACGTCGCCGCTGGATGCCCAAACGGTGGCTTCACCTACGGCCTTGGCCGTCACCAAGCCGTCGTTCGCCACGCTGATCACCTCCTTGTCGGAGACGTCCCACGTGATCTTCACATCCGTAGCATTCGCCGGCTCAGGCGTAGCCGTGAACTGCTGCGTGCCTTCTACCACCAGCGACACTTCTGCCTCCGGCGATATCTTGACAGACTTCAATGCGACGGTGGCGTCTTCGTCTTCGCCGCATCCTGCAAGAAACAGCGCTAAGACTGCACTTGCCACTTTTACTTTACTTAAAAAAGAATTGTAATACATAACATTATTAAAATTAAATTAAAAAAAATTAGGAAATAAAAAAATACACGGATTGGTTATAAGCCTTTTTGAATAGAGAATAGAGCATAGTGAATAGAGAATAATGAAGGATCGAAGAGAATAATAAATCATTAACAATGAATAATTAAGAATTAAGAAGGAAGAAGGAAGAGAACAATTCACCATTGACGATGAACAATTCACCATGAACGGCGGACAATTCAACCTTAACGGCTGATCATTCATCCTTTTAACCGTGAACCATTGATCATTGACCATTTTCATCGGCATATCTATATCGTGGATATTTGCATTATTCATTCTTCGTTCTTCTTAGGCAGGGCAACCACACAGGGTTGCGTCCTACAGGGCAACCACACAGGGTTGCCCCTACATTCTACATTCTTAATTATTCACTCTTAATTTTTCATTCTTACTTCTTAATTCTTAATTCTTAACTCTTCTTGGGCAGGGCAACCACACAAGGTTGCCCCTACATTATTAATTATTAATTATTAATTATTAATTGTGCAGGGCAACCGCAAGGATTGCGCCTTAGTTTGCTTCAATCACTACTTGCAGGTTTCGGATAGAAACGGTGCTAGCCGCATCCGGACCATCCAGCCGTACGCAATTGTACTGGTTACCGGTTCCTCTGCCGTAATTTGCAATATTGGTGATATCAACCGTCTTCGCTGTCCATTCGGTGGCGGCAGCAAAGCTAAAATCTGTCGTAAATGGATTACCGGAACCGGCGCCATCCGGAAACAGGACTTGATAAAAATTAATGGCATCAGCCGCTTTGTATTCAAACTGCAATTCCACCTTGGTAACGTTGGCGCCCAGCGGTCTGGCGCCCAGATTCCCGGTCGTCACATAGGGGTCGCTTGCTCCGGTCGTGACGATGGTATATGAACCGTCGTCATTTAAGGTAGAAGTCGCATTATGAATACCGCCCTCGGCGGTTGAGCCGGCGCTACCGACGCCTAATGCCAGCGGGAAATGGAGTTTTCGCGTAACGGTTACCGCTACGGTCTGCGCCGCTACGCCGCTGCCCGGGGTAGCCACAGACACCGTAATATTGGCGGCGCCGATTGCAAGGCCGAGTACCTTTCCGTCTTCACCTACCGTGGCAACATTCTCATTCGACGATGCAAAGCTAAACTGGGCATTCTCGGCATTGGCAGGCGTTGGCGTCACGACGATGGTTCTGCTATGATCCTGTTCCAGCGGAAACGATGTCGCATCGACGGTAAAACTCGTCAGCGGGTGCTGTACCGTAACGGTTACAGGCACCACTACCGCCGCGAGGCTGCCGGATGTGACGGTGATGTCGGTGGAGCCTGTGCCCACTATCGTCACCAGTCCGTCGGTGGACACCGTTACCACGTCGGCATTCCCGGGGGTGTAGGTGAAGCTGCCTCCTGCGTCAGCCGGCGTTTTGGTAATCGTCAGCTGCACCGGGGCATCGCCCATCTTCAGGTTGGTGAGCGAATTAGGCGTCACCGTGAAGGAGGTCAGCGCTTTAAGGGTGACTTTTACGGTCACCTTCTTCGACTGTACGTCGCCGCTGGATGCCCATACGGTGGCTTCACCCACGGACTTGGCCGTCACCAGGCCGTCGTCCGCCACGCTGATCACCTGCTGGTCGTCGGGGACGTTCCACTTGATCTTCACATCCGTAGCATTCGCCGGCTCAAGCGTAGCCGTGAACTTCTGCGTGCCTTCTACCACCAGCGACACTTCGGTCTCCGGCGATATCTTGATAGACTTCAATGCGACTTTGGCGTCTTCGTCTTCGCCGCATCCTGCAAGAAACAGCGCTAAGACTGCACTTGCCACTTTTACTTTACTTAAAAATGAATTGTAATACATAACATTAAAATTAAATTAGATTAAAAAAATTAGGAAATAAAAAAATACGAGGATTGGTTATAAACTTTTTTAAAAAACAGCCGGCTGTTTTAAATCTCTTTTTACAGTATCCAAAAAGGCACAGCCTTTTGGGTAAAAAGGCTGTGCCTTTTGAGGTAAAAGGCAAAGCCTTTTTGAGGTAAAGGCACAGCCTTTTTAAGGGAACGAATAGAGAATAGAGAATAGTGCATAGAGAATAGTGAACAATGAACGGCGGACAATTCATGCTTGACGCCGGATGATTCATCCTTTTAACCGTGAACCATTGATCATTAAACCTTCTCATCGGCATATCTATATCGTGGATATTTACATTATTCATTCTTCGTTCTTCTTAGGCAGGGCAACCACACAGGGTTGCCCCTACATTATTCGTTATTCATTATTCATTATTAATTATTAATTATTAATTCCATCCCGGGTTTTGCCAGAGGACGCCTGTGGCTGCTTCCATTTTGGCTACTTCGTTTTGTTTGATGGGATACATCAGGTATTTGTCGCTGTTGGTGTTGCGGTCGGCGAGTTTGAAGCGGTTGTAGGTATAGACGCCTCCGCCCTCGTTGGTGATGCGCATACCGGTGACGAAGGCGTCCGTTTCGTGGAGTATCTTCCATCGCCGGACGTCGAAGAAACGGTGTTCTTCAAAGGCCAGTTCCACCCGTCGTTCGTTGCGGTAGCGTTTTTCGAAATCTGCTTTTGTCAAGCTCGGCAGGGGCGGCATGTCGGCGCGCGCTCTGATGGCGTTGACCGCTTCGTGCGCCGTCATAGGGCTGCTGCCGGCCACAGTGGAAGCCACCGGCGTTTCGGGGCCGTAAGCCTGGTACGCTGCCTCGGCAAAGTTCAGGTAGAGTTCTCCCAGCCGGAAGAGTTTCATGAAGCCGTCGGCGTCCACAGTGGCGCTGGAGCGGTAGTTGTTGAATTTGCGCAGGTAATAGCCGGTGCGGGTGTAGCGCGTGTCGGTGATCCTGTCGGAGATGCCGCAATTGCCGCCCAGAAAGGTTTCCACCGGTACGGCGGCCGGCGGCGGGGTGACGGCTTCTACCTTCATATCGCGGATGGTGATCTCATAACCGATGTTGCCGGCGCCATCCGGATTCGGTATGTCGAAGCGGAAAAAATCGCCGACCGTTTTTCCGAAGCCGAAGGAATTGTAAGCGGCGGTGAAATCAAATTCAAAGCGCGTCCAGTCCGTTGCGTGCGGTACCGAGATGCCTTCTGTGGTGCGATTCTCTGCCGGACCGGGATTGCACCAGTAAATTTTAGCGGTAGCGGCGCGGTTGCTTTTGTACTCAAAGACCAGCATCCGGACAGGCCTTTCGGACTGCATGATCTCTGTCAGCATGTTGCAATAAATGTAGGGGTCGCCTCCTGTGACGGTGATATGGGTACTGCCGTCGCCTTCCACCGTGACGTTCATGTTGTTCATGTTGTCGTGCAGTGGCTGGGCGGCAATGGTACTTAACGTCATCGGGAAGAGATCCTTTTCTATTTTGGTGGACAGCGATCGCGGCGCGCCGTTGTAATAAATAGAGGCATAGAAGCGCGGGTCGCGTCCTACGTAAGGGTTGGCGGGATCATAGTCCGTTGCGGCAGGGTTGGGGATGGGTTGCAGGTGGTCGGCGTCGGAATAGCCGAGGATGGGCGGCAGTCCGCTGACCTGCATTTCGTAGCAGTCCACTAATTCCTGCGAAGGGCCGGCGCCGGCTTTCATCGCTCCTTCGGTAACAGGGGTGCCGGCATAACGCCATACATTGCTTCGCGCGCTGGATTCGTAAATGGTCTCTTTGTCCACCGACCGGCTCGGATCAGACCGCTGTATGAAATAGTAGGCGTATGGGTTTTGCGCTATCTCCGGATCGATGGGCGTGTCGTAGAGCGCAAAGCCGTGCGCCAGACACTGGTCTAAGGCGTCTTTGGTGATTTCCGCCGCTTTCGTCCAGGTATATTTGCTTTCGGGGGTTGTCCACAGGGGGCTTGCCGCAAAAAGGGCGGTTTGCGATTTGACGGCGTGCGCGAAAGCCCGCGTCAGTTTGCCTCCTTCGTTGTCGCCGATGCTCCAGCGGAAACCGATGGGGCGTCCTTCCGTTTCGGGCGTCGCCAGGGCAATGTCGCACTGTTCGATGATGAAGTCGGCACATGCTTCAAAAGAGGCTCTCCTGTCATTGGCGAAATCATGCACCAAATCGTAGGGATCATCGATGAGCGGCACTCCCCCGTAGCGCTTGATCAGCTGTAAATAGTAGAAGGCTCTCAGCACGCGCACTTCGGCAATCCATCCGTTTTTTTCGTCCTCGCTGATAATGGCGGTGGCCAGTTCGGGGTCGGCGATGGAAGACAGGAAGACGTTGCATTTGCGGATGCCCTGGAAATAGTGATCCCATGTGTCCTGCGTATAAGTAAGCGGATTGGAAAAGGGCGAAGTGCGGTTGTTGTACCAGTCGTTCACTGCGCCGCTCGTATTGTCGCCGGCGTCGTGCGCTTCGTCGCAGAAAGAGGCCAGCGGCGTATTGTTACCGTAGCTCAAGCCTATTCCCGGCACCCAGTGGCGGCAGGAATTGGCAAAATTGCTGGTCAGCCGGTAATTGCCGAATATTTGCTCCATGGTGAGCCGCCCGTCGGAAGCAATGTCCAGGTCGGCGCAGGAAAAGGCGAAGAAGATCACGCCCACCCAACTTGTTTTTAAAATACTGTTTTTCATAAATGATAATTTTCAACTTTCAA
>JAISWE010000014.1 GCA_031271175.1 Bacteroidales bacterium
TCCAATTTTTCTTCGCGTTTCGTTTTTATCATATGACTTTATTTGAATAATTTAAAACTGCAAATATACGATTTTTTTGTAGCTGTTTTTATAAGGTTTGCACACCCTACCCTGCGGGACTTAGTCGCTGATGTGATTGCTCGTCCGTATGCTAAAGCATACGGTTAATAAAGTGCCATCCCTGCGGGATGAATCCACTCGAAAACATGCGGTTATGCAAAGTGTCATTGTAAACGCAATGACGACTGTACGAAAATTTTCAGACAATATAATAGTTTTCGGGCAGACACTATTTATTTCAACGCTGTTCATTGTTAATTATTAATTGTTAATTATTAATTGAAAGGTTTGATTCCGGAAAAAATCATTACTTTTGTACCGGTATTCAAATTGTTTTAGTCGATTACGCATGCTCAATGATCAATTGTCAATGATCCGTTGTCAATTGCACCTCTCACGCCTGCGGTGTTTCCCCGCGCGCGTTCGGCGCATTTGCCGCACGGTTTTTGTTCATCCGTGCAAGCTGTGTTCGTCCGTGCAAGCTGTGTTTATCCGTGTTCTCATCTGCGTTTTTCTGTGGTTCAATCTGTGTTCCGTTTTTGCCCAGTCGCCGATGTCGTCGGGTGCATGGTACAGGATGTTTGTCGAACAGGACGGCATCTACCGCATCAGCTTTGAAGAGTTGCGGGACTTAGGGCTTGACAGTCCCTCGCAGGTGCGGATTTACGGCAACGGCGGGGCTATGTTGCCGGAAACGGCGGGAGTAGCGCCGGAAGGACAACAGGAGATACCCGTCATGATGGTATGCAAAACCGACGGCGTATTTGCTGCCGGCGATTATATCCTGTTTTACGGACAAGGCCCTGTGGTATGGCGCTACAACGCATCTGCGCTGAGGTTCGAACACTCGCTTCACCTGTGGGACAGCCATTCGGTCTATTTCATCACTTCCGGCGCCGGCGGGAAACGCATTCCGACCGAACCGGAACCTTCAGCGCCGGCCAACCGGCAGTCGTCCTCCTTCGACGAACACATCCTGCACGAAAAGGAACTCCACAACCTCCTCCGCTCGGGACGCTATTGGTACGGCGAATATTTCAACAGTACGCCGCAAAGTTTTTCCTTTGCAGACCCCCATTGGATGAGCGGCGAGCCTGCCTCGGTGGACGGCGCATTCATCGTCAGGAGTACAAAAACCGTCCGCCTCGAAATACGGTGTAACGACGCACCGGCGTCCATGCTGAATTTGCCCGTACCGTCCGATGCGGTAGCTGCACAGTCGCCGTTCGCTGCGGAATTTCTTCTGCCGTCAGGCGCCGTTTCGGTGGAATTGACACTCCACCGCGACAACGACATTTATGCGGACGGATGGCTGGATTACCTGCGGCTGAACGCCCGCAAAAGGCTCAACATGACCGCCTCGCAGATGTGCTTCAGGGACGTCCGGTCGATCGGCAAGGGAAATGTAACGGATTTCCGCATTACCGGCGCTTCTCCGGATATCTGCGTGTGGGACGTGACCGACATGCGGGAGATAAGGCAAATGACCGCCACCCTGTCGGGAAATGAACTGCGTTTTTCGGCGGCTACCGACAGCCTGCGCGAATTTGTCGCCTTCCGCCTGTCGGACGGATGGCTGCAACCGGAAATTCAAAAAGAACGCCTGCCCAACCACAACCTGCACGGCATGGACGCAGACATGCTGATCGTCACCCATCCCGACTTTGCCGATGCTGCACGGGAACTGGCGGAACTGCACCGCCAAAAAGACGCACTGTCCGTGGAAACCGTCACTACGCTGCAAGTATATGACGCGTTTTCGTCGGGAATGCAGGACCCGGCCGCTATCCGCAACTTTGCCAAAACCGTATGGGAAAAGTCCGGACGGCTGAAATACCTCCTGCTGATGGGCGACGGATCGTTCGACAACAGGTCTATCCTGACGCGCAGCGGCAACGCCGCTTCCGGAAGCCATTTCATGGTCACCTGGCAGTCCGAAGAATCCCTGCACAATACCCGGTCGTATGTATCCGACGACTATTTCGGCATTCTGGACGACGGAGCGAAAACGTTCGGCGGAAAACTGAACATAGGGGTGGGACGATTGCCCGTACAAACCGGCGAACAGGCACAGGACATGGTGAACAAAATAAGAAAATACATGGAACTGCCGCCCGGCGAAAACAGAAACAACCCGATAGCGCTGCTGGCCGACGACGAAGACATGAACATCCACTGCGAACAGTCGGACAGCATCGCCGAATATCTTCGACTGCAACAGCCGCAATACACTGTTGAAAAACTGTATTTCGACGCCTTCCGGCAAATGCCGACCGCCGACGGACACCGTTACCCGGAAGTTACCGAACGGCTGAACAGCCTGCTGAACAACGGATGCTTCCTGGTCAATTACATCGGCCACGGCAATGCTACCGGCCTGTCGGAAGAAAGAGTGCTAAACACAGGCATCATCGACAAATGGAAACACAAGATACTGCCGCTTTTTGTGGCGGCCACCTGCGAATTTGGCCGGTACGACGACGATCAGCGAATTACTGCCGGCGAAAAAACGCTGCTGAACCCCCACGGGGGAGGAATAGCGCTGCTCACCAGCACACGGCTGGTGTATTCGAGTCAGAATTACCTGCTTACCAAAAACTTTTTCAGGGCGCTGTTTGCCGAATCAACGGACGGAACGGTTTACCGGATGGGAGATTTCGTGCGGCTGAGTAAAAATGCATCGGGAACGAGCATCAATAAACTGTGCTTTGCCCTGCTGGGCGACCCGGCTTTGCGACCGCCGATACCGCCGGACAAAGTGCGTACCCTTTCCGCCGATACGCTGAAAGCCAACGCCGAAATCCGCATACGGGCGGAAGTCACCAACCGCGCCGGAGAACGGCTGCACAACTTCAACGGAACCGCTTCCGTCACCGTTTTCGACCAGCCCCGTACGGCAACCACCCTCAACAACGACGGCAACACAACGCCGGTGAATTTCCTCGTACAGACGTCGGCGCTTTACCGCGGAACGGCGACCGTCCGCAACGGCCTGTTCGAAATCTCCTTCATCGCGCCCCGCGACATCAACTATGCAAGAGGATACGGGAAAATCAGCTATTTCGCATGGTCGGACGCAACAACGGCTACCGGCGCCGACAGCATAGCAACCGGCGGGGCGGGTACAACCGTCGAAGACAGCGTTGGCCCGGAAATACGCCTTTTTATGAACGACACGCTGTTTCGCGACGGCGGCATCACCGACCGGCAACCGCTGCTGCTGGCTCACCTGAGCGACGAAAGCGGTATCAATACGGCAGAAAGCATCGGACACGGCATCACCGCCACCCTCACAACAGGCGACGCCTCCCGCTCTTATCTGCTGAACGCTTACTACGAAGCTGCCATCGACAATTATCGCAAGGGACGTGTAGCATACCGCTTCCCCGAACTGGCCACCGGCGAATATGTCCTGCTTTTTAGCGCATGGGACGCCGCCAACAACGCCTCGCAGGCAAGCCTTCGCTTCCGCGTCACGCCCAATGGCATCCTGCAAATTTCCAACCTGTACAATTATCCCAATCCCTTCGGCGACCGCACTTACATCTATTTCGAATACAATTATCCCGACGAACCCGTTGACATGGAAATGCAGATATTCGACGTTTCGGGTAAACTGTTGCGCATTGTCCGGCAACGGCTGCTGACCGAAGGCTATACCTCCGGCCACCTGCAATGGGACGGCGCCGATGCGCACGGCAATCACATGCGGAACGGCCTGTACCCCTATCGTATCCTCTTGCGCACATCAACGGGACAGGAAGCAGTAAAAACCGGCAAAATGATGATCATAAGGTAACGTATTCCATGAAACAAAAATATAAAAATAGGATGTTATATTCGAAGCAAACTTATGCGGTGTCGCCAAGCGTCCCACCGGAAGTTGCGCGGATTCCCGACGGCGGGCGCGTCCAAACGGGGATGGACTACCTGGCTCACCGGCGCATCGCAGTACCCGCGCGTGACGGCCATCGCACCGATGGTGATTGACATGCTCAACATGCCCGTAACGCTCGAATATCAGAAAGAAATATACGGAGGCGCTTATAGTGAAGAAATACACGATTATGTGGCATTGGAAATTCCGCAGGCCATCAAAAGCGATTTCGGCAATTCGGTAGTACAAATGATTGATCCCTATTCCTACCGCGCAAGACTGGCCATGCCGAAGATGCTCTTTATGGGAACCAACGATCCCTACTGGACCATCGACGCCGTAAAGCACTACATCGACGATATCCCGGGACAAAATTACCTTTGCTATGTCCCTAATGTCGCCCACGGACTGGGCGACAAAAAACAGGCCTACGCATCATTGAGCGCCTTTTTCGGAATGTCACTGACCCGGCAGCCCTACCCGGCATGTCAATGGACGCTGATTGAAAAAGGGAAAAAAATCACACTGGATATCAAGACTTCGACGTGCCGACCGGTACGTGCGGTTTTATGGACGGCCGAGTCGTCCGTTCGCGATTTCCGCAATTCGTCCTGGATGAGCAGGGAAATACCGCTGAAAAATACGGGAAACCTGCAAGTAACCACAGGATATCCCCAAAAGGGCTTCAACGCTTTCTACGTCGAACTGGTGTACGATTCTCCCGTCGGAGGAGCGTATTCCATCACCACCTATAGGAAAGATACAAATTTTTGAAAGCAAATCACAACCGGATGGTCAGGTATATAATCCTCCATTGATGGAGATAACTTCTCCGGTGATGTAGGCGGCCTGTTCGGAGGCGAGGAATCCTACCAGCGAGGCTACTTCTTCCGGCGTGCCGAATCGTCCGATCGGGATCATGGTTTTCAGGGTGTTTTCGTCCATGTCTTTGGTCATGTCGGTAGCGATGAATCCCGGCGCCACCGCGTTGACGGTTACCTTGCGCGCGCCTGCTTCCTGTGCCAGCGCTTTGGTAGCGCCTATCACCGCCGCTTTGGTAGCGGAGTAGTTGGTTTGTCCCGGAAGACCTTTCAAGCCCGACAGGGAAACGATGTTAATGATTCGCCCGAAGCGTTTGGTCAGCATGTATTTCAACAGTCGCCGGGTGACGTAAAAAAAGCCGTTGAGGTTGGTATTGATGACCTCGTTCCACTGTTCGGTTTGCATAAAAACCATCATGGCATCCCGTCGTATGCCGGCGTTGTTGACTAATACGGCAATATAGCTGTCGGGATGGGATTCCGACCAGTCGTCGATTGCCTTATCCACTTCTTCGGGCGAAGCGACGTTGAAGGGCAGCAGTTCGGCTTTTCCTCCTCTGGCTTCCACCTGTCGTTGCGTTTCTTCGGCGGCTTCTCTATTGGAAGCGTAGTTGATCAGTACCGGATAGCCTGCGTCTGCAAGTTGCAGGCACACGGCGCGTCCTATGCCTCTGCTCCCTCCTGTTACAAGTGCGTATTTCATAATGTGTTTAT
Organism: Bacteroidales bacterium; assembly: GCA_031271175.1. Taxonomy (GTDB): domain Bacteria; phylum Bacteroidota; class Bacteroidia; order Bacteroidales; family UBA4181; genus JAIRLS01. The sequence goes on from JAISWE010000014.1 coordinate 5,473, forward strand.
TTACGGGATATTTTGAAGATATTGTCGTCAACGGCTTTGTTTAATTCTTTGCCGGTGAGTTCGTAGATGGTATAGCTTCCGTCCTTTTCTTCCGTCCGAAGAATGGACAGCGTGTAGTCTGTTTTGTCGAAACTCAGGATGACCTGCGTGAAAACGGTTCTATTGCCTTTTGCGGCGATTTTGGCCGTGATGACATGGTATTGCGGCGTTTCTTCGCAAGCAATTTTTTCGACATCAATTTGCATCACATTTCCGCTCAGGCAGGAAGAAAGAATGGTTTTCATCAATCGCATCTTGTTATTGGACCTGGCAGAGATTTCCTTTCGTCTGCCGGCGTTTACCATCACAAACTGGTCGCCGCTGAGCAGCAACAAGTCGCCTGCCGGATCATCATACCGCATGGCGAGTTTGTCGGGCTTGGCATAGTAAAAATCGCCCTCGGAAAGCGCTTTTTCTCCCAGCACCGCGATTTGTTTCGTTTGTTTGAAACGACTGACAATGCTGGTATATTTCTCATTCGCCTGCTGTATGATTTTCATCAGCACCCGATCCTTTTCGTCGATCTGTGCATGTACCGCTACCATGTTCAGCAGCACCGCCACCATCACTACTCCTGTTTTCTTCATTGCATATTTCTTTGAAAAAAATGCAAAAATAAAATGATTTTTTGATTCCGCCAAAAGGAGATAGTTGGGCACAGGGCAAACGCATTTTAATTTTTTAGGATTTTAATCCCTAACTCCGTCATAATGGAGAAAGTAATTTATTGCCACTTCCATCGCCCGACAGGGCTTCCTGTCAACAGGGGCAATTATTCCCTATTCCCTATTCCCTATTCCCTATTTTTCGTTTGTCGATAACTCTTACGGCTTTGCCTTCGCTACGGGCTATTGTTTTGGTTTCCACAAGTTTTACCGAAAGGCTGATTTGCAGGGCGCTTTCCATGGTACGTTTGATGCGGTCGGTGAGTTTTTGCAATTCGCTGATGCGGTCGAAGGGAAATTCTTCCTTCACTTCCACTTGCAACTCAAGCGTATCGAGGTTGTTTTTTCGGTCAACGGTGATGATATAGTGCGGGCTGGTTTCCTTCATTTCGAGCAGCACGGTTTCCACCTGCGAAGGGAACACGTTTACGCCGCGTATGATCAGCATGTCGTCGCTTCGTCCGAAGCATTTTTTCATGCGTACCAGCGTTCGTCCGCAACGGCAAGGCGAATAGTCGAGGCTTGTGAGGTCGCGGGTGCGGTACCGAAGCAGTGGCAGTCCTTCTTTTGTTATGGTGGTGAAGACGATTTCTCCGTCTGCGCCTTCGGGCAGTACCTCCAGCGTCACGGGGTCGATGATTTCGGGTACGAAATGGTCTTCAAAGACGTGCAGTCCGTTCTGACAGGTACATTCGCTGGACACGCCCGGCCCGATGATTTCGCTCAGTCCGAAAATGTCGATGGCTTTGATCCGGAATTTTTCCTCGATTTCGCGGCGCATGTTTTCCGTCCATGGTTCGGCGCCGAAAGTGCCTACCCTGAGTTTGAACTCGTCGCGGTTGTAGTCGCTTTCCATCAGGGCTTCCGCCAGGTGGAGGGCATAGGAGGGAGTACAGGCCAGCGCTGTGCTTCCAAAGTCGTGCATGATTTGCAACTGTCGGCGGGTGTTGCCTCCTGAGATGGGGATGACCGATGCTCCTATTTTTTCTGCTCCGCAGTGGGCGCCGAGTCCTCCCGTAAACAGTCCGTATCCGTAGGCTACATGCACGAAATCGTGTCGGGTGACGCCCGCAGCGGTCAGTGTGCGTGCCATCACTTCACTCCATGTTGCCAAGTCTTTGCGGGTGTAGCCCACTACCGTAGGTTTTCCCGTAGTTCCGGAAGAGGCGTGTACACGCACGACTTCGCTCATCGGGACGGCAAACAGCTCGTAAGGATAATTGTCGCGCAAATCCTGCTTGGTGGTGAAGGGCAGTTTCGGCAGGTCTTCAATACCGCGGATGTCTTCGGGTCCCACACCCATTTCCTGCATTTTTTTCCGGTAGAAGGGAACATTGTGGTACACTCTTTCCACCATGTCCACCAGCCGCCTGCTCTGGCATCGCCGCATCTCTTCGCGGCTCATGCACTCAAAAGTTTCGTTCCAGATCATTTTTTACATGTTTTTGATATCATTTTCGCTCACCGGCGTAAAATGGTTGTTAGTGATGATTTCAAACGCCTTGGCGCGGTGGTCTGTCCGCAGCACCACAATCGCCTTGTCGCCCAAACAGAAGGCATAGATATATTCGATGCTCAGCTGATTGTCCGACAGGGTTTTCAGTATTTTTGCCAGCGAGCCGACCTGGTGGGGTATCGACAAGGCGATCACTTCGGTAAGGCCAGCGCTAAACCCGTTTGATTTAAGCAGCTGGAGCGCTTTTTCCGCATCGGATACGATCAGGCGCAGAATACCGTATTCCGACGTATCCGCCACGGTAAGCGACGTGATGTTGATGTTTTCGGCGCCCAGCGTTTCCAGCACATCGGTGAGGCGTCCCGACCTGTTTTCCAAAAAAACAGACAATTGTTTGACGGTCATAGTACATAAATTTAAAAAACGGCGCAATGTACGAAAAAAAATGTTACGACGATGCGGCGGATGTCTTTTTTTATCGTTTCACCATTATTTTTTATTGCAAAATCTTGGAGTCTTATACTTTTTTGTTACTTTTGCCGGATAAAACAGGATTATCTTTATGCATACAAATTTAAAAATTGGATGGACAGTGCTGGCGCTTTGTTGCAGTTTTTCGCTGACAGCACAGAAAAAGCGGAATTCTATCGTCGAACTGCACGTAGGTGCGGGAGCATCCTATCTGGCTGGTGATGTGGGTGGCGGATTTGATCGGTTTCAGTTGTCGCAGGTGCGACCGGTACTGTATCTCGGCGGGCGATACGATATTAACGAGTATTTTTCCGGAAAAGCCAATATTTTCATGGGACGCATGTCTGGAAACGATGCAGGCACCGAGAACGATGTGCGCGGTTATTCATTCGACACTCCCATTTACGAGCTTTCCGCCCAAATGGAGTGGAACTTTCTGAACATACCGGCAGCATTAGGGTCTATCGCTTCCAGACGTCGCGGCATAATGAGTTCCGGATTCCGGACAAGGCCTTACATTTATGCCGGAATAGGCTTTGTGTATGCCGAGCCGGTGCTTGAACATTCCGGAAACAATTTGCTTCCGGGACAACTTACCCAATCGAGAACCAGCGGCTTTATTCTTCCGGCGGGTATCGGCATTAAAACAGACCTGTCCCGGCAGTGGGCGCTGGGACTGGAAATAGGCGGCAGAATCTGTACTTCCGACTATCTGGACGGATTATACAAGGAAGGCGCAAAGAACGACGACCTCTATTTTTTTGCCTCACTTCACGCGATATATAAAATCCGTTTTCTGAATGGTAAAATTGAAAAAAAACGTTAAAGAAAAAAACGCAGGCGACGCGCCGAACAATAAAACCGTTTTGGTTGCGTTTTAAAAACAAATTTCAAGATTTTGAAAGCGGTCGGATATCTTATTGGTTGTTTGTGCATCCTCCCGTTGCAGACGGTCGGAGGGCAGAACTACGCCGTCAATACGGAAGCAGGACTTTACGGAGGAGCTTCATATTACTTGGGGGACATCAACTCCCGACGGCAGTTTTACGCCCCGAACCTTTCTTTCGGAATGCTTGTCAAACATAACTTTACGCCGCACCATTGCCTGCGGGCCAACTTGTATTACGGACAGTTGAAGGGAAATGACCTCGATTTCAAAAACGATTATCAGCAGTTCAGGTCGCTCAGTTTCGAGACCTCTTTAATAGAAGCGCATGTCGGCTACGAATTTAATTTTCTTCCCTACATCATCAACCGCGAACACAAAACCGCTTATACCCCATTTCTCTTTTTCGGAATAGGATATTCCGTTATCGTATCTTCTACGGTAAAAGATATTGAAAAAGGCCATCTCACCATCCCTTTCGGGATCGGCTACAAATACAAGTTTAGTCCTTTCATAAGCGCAGGATGTGAATGGGGCTTCCGGAAAACATTCACCGACCGGCTGGACGGCGTATCCAATCCGGGCGCCAGCGAAGGAGATCACCTCTGGCATAATAATGATTGGTATTCATTTGTTGGGATTTTCGTAACTTTCCGTATCTTTGAAGAAAGTTTTTCATGCCCGGCATATAAACAACCGGCTGTGTATAAATGATGTATAAGGATACGATAGATAAAAAAAGATTGCCTTTACATGTTGCCGTCATCATGGACGGCAACGGAAGATGGGCGAAAAAACAGGGCAACCAGCGAATCTTTGGACACCGCAACGGAATAAATGCCGTTCGGGAAACAGCAGAAGCCGCAGCCGAGTTGGGTATTGCCTTTCTGACACTGTATGCATTTTCCACCGAAAACTGGCAACGTCCGGGCAAGGAAGTGGATGCACTCATGTCGTTGCTCATGTCATCCTTGCACGATGAACTGCCGACCCTCATGAAAAACAATATTCGCCTGATGACCATCGGCAACATCGACGCCTTGTCGGACAACGTCAAGCGGCGGCTGGAATCGGTCAAAAACCGGACAGCAGACAACACGCGGCTCAAATTGATTCTGGCGCTGAACTACGGCGGTCGATGGGAAATCGTCCACGCGGTACAATCCATTCAAAAAGATATGTCGAGCGGCAGGTTGCAGCAACTTGCCACCGAAGAAATTTTTTCCGGCTATATGGCTACCGGTGGCATTCCCGATCCCGAATTACTCATCCGCACCGGCGGAGAATTTCGGATCAGTAATTTCCTGCTGTGGCAGCTCGCCTATACGGAATTGCATTTCACGGCCACGCTATGGCCTGATTTCCGCAAAGAAGATTTTTACAAAGCCATCGTTGATTTCCAGCAACGGGAACGCCGTTTCGGAAAAACCGGAGAACAAACGGAGGAATATGAACCGTCACAAAACCAGTAATATGTTGCGCAAAGCTACACTTTCCACCCTCATCGTATCCTTTCTTCTGGCATACCATCTCCATGCACAGGAAGATGTGTCCGATCTGCCTGTGATGGACTATTCCAACGCACAGGACTATATCATTGGCGGCGTCAGGGTGACGGGCGTAAAATTTGTCGATGCCCAGTCACTGATCGGTATGTCGGGGCTGGAAATCGGCAAGTCTATTTCCGTACCGGGCGACGACATCACAAAAATAGTAGAACGGTTCTGGGATCACGGGCTGTTTTCGAACGTGACCATCGTTGCCGAAAAAATCGAAGGAAACATGATCTTTTTCAACATTATTTTGCAGGAACGTTCCCGCCTGTCGAAAATAGTCATCGAAGGAGTGAGAAAAGGCGAAGTGAAAGACCTGACGGAAAAAATCAACGTCAAAACAGGTAGCCAACTGACCGAAAACGTACTGAACAACATCAGGACTATCATCACCAAACACTACAAAGACAAAGGTTTTTACAACGTATCCATCAACTTCATACAAAAACAGGACACGGCGCTCACCAACCGTACGGCGCTGAAAATAGTCATTAACAAGCGCGAAAAGGTGAAAATAGCCGAAATCGACTTTACCGGGAACGCCGAATTTAAAGACAGGCAACTGCGAAAAGCGATGAAAAAAACCAAACAGTTGAGACACAACTGGAACATTTTCAAATCCAAAAAATTCCTTGAGAACAATCTTAAGGAAGACAGAGGCAAGCTGGTGGAGTTCTACAATAAAAAAGGATATCGGGATTTCAGCATATTGGGCGACTCCATTACTTTTCTCAACGAAAAGCGAATCGTATTACACGTACGCCTGTTTGAAGGCGAAAAATACTATTTTCGCGACCTCTCCTGGGTAGGAAACACCAAATACCTCACCGAAGACTTGCAGCGCATACTGGGATTCAAAAAAGGCGACGTTTATGACCAGATCGGGTTGAAAAAACGGCTGACCGAGGACGAAGACGCTGTCAGTTCGGTGTATCACAACAACGGTTATCTGTTTTCTTCCATCACCCCGGTAGAGCTGCGCATCGACAATGACTCGGTGGACGTTGAAATGCGCGTGTACGAAGGCGAACAGGCCACCATCGACCGCGTTGTCATCAAAGGCAACCACAAAACCAACGAACACGTCGTGCGCCGCGAACTCCGCGTACGCCCCGGCGATCTCTTCAGCAAGGAAAACCTAATGCGCGACATTCGCGAACTGGCCACTCTGGGACATTTCGATCCCGAAAAGTTACAGCCCGACGTACAACCCAAACCACAGGATGCCACGGTGGACATCGTCTATCAGTTGGTGGAAAAAGCCAACGACCAGTTGGAACTGTCGGCGGGATTCGGCGGCGGCATGTTTATCGGAAGAGTGGGCGTACGGTTCAACAACTTTGCTTCCAGCCGCCTGCTGGATCTCAAGGCGTGGCGTCCGGTACCTTCCGGCGACGGACAAACGCTCGGCATATCCATCCAGTCCAACGGAAAATACTACTCTTCCTGGAACATCACGTTCGTAGAACCCTGGCTGGGCGGCAAAAAACGCAATTCGTTCTCCATCTCGCTCTATCATTCGAAAATCACCAACCAGAGCTACTACTGGAACGCCGAAGGTGCCAGCCAGTATTACAAAACCACCGGCGTGACGGTGGGGTTGGGCAAAATGCTACAATGGCCTGACGACTGGTTCTCCCTGCAAACAGAATTTACCTACATGCGCTACAGGGTGCAGGACTGGCCCAGCACGGGAGGCTATTACAGCCTTCCCTTCAGCGACGGTATTTCCAACAACATCAATGTGGGAATCACTTTCGGCAGGAACTCTCAAGACCAGCCCATCTACCCGAGGAGAGGCTCCAACGTGTCGCTGAGCCTCCACCTCACCCCGCCGTGGCACCTGTTCAACGACATCAACTACCGTTCGGCGAAACCCTCCGAAAAATACCGCTGGATCGAATACCATAAATGGATCTTCAAAGCCGCATGGTACCTGAACCTGGTAGATAAATTAGTGCTGGCCACCAACTACCAGTTCGGGTATCTGGGTTACTACAACAAGGAAGTAGGTTATTCTCCCTATGAAGGATTCGACATGGGAGGCTCCGGAATGGGGCAGTATCAAATTCACGGCATAGATATTGTACCCATGAGGGGATATACGGACGGCGCATTGACGCCTCGTGTCAGAAATTCGGAAAACCCGTACAGCAAAGCGAACATCTACACCAAGGCGAACATGGAGTTGAGGTATCCCGTTATCATGCAGCCGTCCTCTACTATCTACGTACTGGGCTTTGCCGAAGCCGGCAATGCATGGTACGAGTTCAAGGATTACAACCCGTTCAACCTGAAACGCACGGCGGGCATCGGCGTAAGAGCCTTTCTCCCGATGTTCGGATTGCTGGGCATCGACTGGGGATACGGCTTCGACAGTGTACCCGGAGGCGGTAAAAAAGGAGAATTTCAGTTTATCCTTGGACAACAGTTTTGATGAATATAATGTAAATAATTGTAAATATTGTTAAATTTTAAAGTAAATCACAAATGAAAAAATTAGCTTTAATCATTTTATGGATGGGAATATCGGCATTGCCGGTTGTAGCCCAAAAATTTGCCTTTGTCGATACGGAATACATTCTGGGAAAAATCCCTGCCTACAAATCTGCGCAGGGACAGATCGACAAATTGTCGGCCGACTGGCAAAAAGAAATCGAAGGTCAGTATGCCGAAATTGAAAAACTGTTCAAAAATTATCAGGCGGAAAAAGTAATGCTTTCGGAAGACATGCGAAAAAAACGCGAGGATGAAATCGTCAAAAAGGAACAGGCAGTGAAAGAATTGCAGCAAAAGTACTTCGGCCCGGAAGGGGAATTGGCCAAAAAACAGCAGGAACTGGTAAAGCCCATTCAGGACGAAGTGTACCGCGCCGTAAAGGAACTGGCCGTTGAAGGCGGTTATGCCGCTATTTTCGATACTTCAGCGGATGCCAGCGTACTGTACGCAAGCCCCAAACAGGACAGAAGCGATGAAGTGCTGGAAAAAATGGGATATAAAAATTAATCATTATCTTTCCTCTGTAAAAAAACTTTTTTTCATTGCCTGCGCTTGGAAATCGTAAGATTTTCATGTAATTTTGCACCGTATTTTAACCTTTATAAAAAAATGAACGTCATATCTAAAATTGTAGCAATCATTGTCTTTGTTGGCGTGTGCGGTTTTGCCCATGCCCAAAAATCCGTTAAGTTGGCGCACATCGACAGTCAGGCGCTGATACAGTCCATGCCCGAATCCGATTCGGCACAGGTCAAACTGCAAAAACTCCAGCAAGAACTGGAGCAAGAACTGGAAGGATTACAGGTAGAACTGAATCGCAAATACGATGAATTTCAGAAAAACAGCGCCAACTGGACAGAGTTGGTGAAAAATTCGCGGCAGCAGGAAATCATCACCATGCAACAAAGAACACAGCAGTTCCAAGAATCGGCCTACGAAACATTGCAGCAGGAAAATGCAAAACTCCTGCAACCGATCAGGGAAAAAGCCCTCAAGACCATTGAAACCATAGCCAAAGAGCAAGGCATTACCTATGTGCTGGAAGCGCAAGTACTGCTTTTCAAGGCAGCCGATTCGCAAGACCTCCTGCCGCTGGTAAAGCAACGTTTGGGCATTACCAAGTGAGAACATCGCCGATGGCTTGACGGTCACTGTCGAACCCGCCCTGACGGAAATAATTCGGTATTTTCTTCTCGGAAGTATGGGTGATGTTCGTTTTATCCTCACTCAGTATCGGCTGACCTGTCGGTTGTCAAACTCGCGTGCATTCTTGGAATGAGCGATGAGCAGTTGCAGTTGTTCGAGGCAGTGGAGCCGGTGGTGTCGGTAATTTTTTTCGGGTGTCCCATGGCGCAAAACAGGAGAGCAATGGGTTATCTGCTGTTGCATTATTTTTTGCAATTCGTCGATAGTCCGTCTGGATATTTTCCGTAAATTTTCAATAAATGTGTCAATAAAGATGCGTTGACTTCCGATGTCCCGTCAGAAAAACAAATTGCAACTATTTGTCCGCTCCTTGCAATACCCGTTAAAAATCGTGTATTGCTGTTGGAACAGGTTTTAAATCAGTATCGGCGAGATAAGCGGTAATTGCTTGTATTCGTCAATCACTCAATTACCTGTTCTCAACTCCACCGGCCCCATCAGTCCCGATTCGAGCAGTTTCGAATCTTTCCGGTAATGATTCGCCGAAGCAAAAGTATATCTGCCGCTTGTGCGGGGTTTCCCTTCGAGCAGCCATTCGGGCCAGCGACCGTGCGCTATACCGTCGTATGGCAGATGCTCGTCGCCGATCAAACGGTTTGTCCAGAGGTTGACCACTTCGATTTCAAGTTTGTTGCCTTTCGACTTTACGGCGTCGGTGATATCCACGCACCAGGGCGCCGTCCACACCGTACCGAGGTCTTTGCCGTTGAGACGTACACGCGCCATGTTTTTCACCTTGCCGAGGTCAAGATACAGTTTGCCGCCCTTTTCGTAATCGGGCATGTCGAACGATTGACGATAGAAAGCCGTTCCCGAATAATATTTTATTCCGTTGTCGGGATGAGCAGTCCAGTCAATGAGTTTATC
>JAISWE010000088.1 GCA_031271175.1 Bacteroidales bacterium
CCCATCGACCAGTTGGAACGCTTTCAGGAACAATTGCGCCTCAGTGAAAAAGGCGATGACGAAGCGATGTTCATCGACATGGATTTTGTCCGTGCGCTGGAATACGGGATGCCGCCCACATCGGGCATGGGCATCGGCGTTGATCGGCTGGTGATGCTGATGACCGACCGGAGCACCATACAGGAAGTGCTGCTGTTCCCGCAGATGAAGCCCGAAAAGAAGCAGCCCGGGATCGATCCACCGGAAGCATACGCCGCGGCAGGCATCCCCGAAGAATGGATTGCGCCCTTGCAACAATTGGGCTTTCCGACAACAGGCAGTCTGAAAACCGCGTCCGCCGGAAAACTGTTCAACGATCTCTGCGGCTTCAACAAAAAGAACAAGCTGGGACTGCAAAATCCGACGATGGACGAAATAAAAGCATGGGTAGGGTAAAATGTTTTTCGACAGGCGACTTCTTGGCAAACCGTTCATCATCATGTTTTCACGCTCATTTACAAAAAAAACTTTTAATCTATTGCGAATTAGAAAAAACTTCTTACCTTTGCGGTCTCGTTTTTTGACGTAATGGCGGTCTAAACGCCGATGTAGCTCAGTCGGCCAGAGCAGCTGATTTGTAATCAGCTGGTCGGGGGTTCGAATCCCTCCATCGGCTCGGCGTTCTTTATTTTTTGGCATAAAAGTTTTGAAATCAAAATATTAGGGGAGATTCCAGAGCGGTCAAATGGGGCAGACTGTAAATCTGTTGTCTTACGGCTTCGTAGGTTCGAATCCTTCTCTCCCCACACAAAATTTCAAAACAGGCGTAAATAAGCGGAAGTAGCTCAGTTGGTAGAGCATAACCCTTCCAAGGTTAGGGTCGCGAGTTCGAGCCTCGTCTTCCGCTCAAATTCGCTGCCGATGTAGCTCAGCGGTAGAGCACTTCCTTGGTAAGGAAGGGGTCATGGGTTCAATTCCCATCATTGGCTCAGGGAATGTATGTAAGTTCATTTTTTAATTTTTTAGTATCATCTATAAATCTATTTTTTAATTTTATATCAACATGGCAAAAGAAAAATTTGACAGGTCTAAGCCGCACGTAAACATTGGAACCATCGGTCACGTTGACCACGGTAAGACGACACTTACCGCAGCCATCACTATGGTGTTGGCAAAGAAAGGACTATCGGAAGTCCGCAGTTTTGATTCGATTGATAATGCTCCCGAAGAGAAAGAACGTGGTATCACTATCAATACGGCTCATATTGAGTACCAGACAGCCAAAAGGCATTATGCCCACGTGGACTGTCCGGGACATGCCGACTATGTAAAAAACATGGTAACCGGAGCAGCCCAGATGGACGGCGCCATCATTGTGGTAGCCGCAACCGACGGCGCGATGCCCCAAACACGCGAACATATCCTGCTGGCGCGTCAGGTAAACGTTCCTAAAATCGTTGTGTTCATGAACAAGGTGGATATGGTGGACGACCCAGAAATCCTCGACCTCGTGGAAATGGACATGCGCGAATTGCTCAGTTTTTATCAATATGACGGCGACAACGTACCCGTTATTCGCGGTTCTGCGCTGGGAGCGCTCAACGGAGAAGCCCAGTGGGAAGACAAAGTGATGGAACTGATGGATGCCGTTGACGAATATATCCCTATTCCGCCGCGCGACAACGAAAAACCTTTCCTGATGCCCGTCGAAGACGTGTTTTCCATCACCGGACGCGGAACAGTGGCGACAGGCCGTATCGAAACAGGCGTTGTGAATACCGGCGACGAAATGGAAATCATCGGACTGGGAGCAGAAAAGATGAAAACCGTTATTACCGGCGTGGAAATGTTCCGTAAAATCCTCGACAGAGGCGAAGCGGGCGATAACGTGGGGTTGCTCCTGCGCGGTATCGACAAAAAAGAGATCAAACGCGGACAAGTAATTGCCAAACCGGGTTCGATCACCCCGCATACCAAGTTCAAAGCCGAAGTATATGTGTTGAAAAAAGAAGAAGGCGGACGCCACACTCCTTTCCACAACAAATATCGTCCTCAATTTTATCTCCGCACGCTTGACGTAACCGGCGAAATTACCCTGCCGGAAGGTCAGGAAATGGTGATGCCGGGCGATAACGTAACGATCACCGTCGAACTGATTTATCCCGTTGCTATCAATCAGGGACTGCGTTTCGCCATTCGCGAAGGAGGCCGTACGGTAGGAGCAGGACAGGTAATCGAAATCCTCGAGTGATTCCGATCGGTAAACGAAAATTCCATTTTCAAGGTTGCTGGCGTATTTCCTGCGTCATGCAACCTTGAATTATCGTTTCAAACGTAAACCACAGGAGTGTAGTTCAAGGGCAGAATAGCGGTCTCCAAAACCGTTGATGGGAGTTCGAATCTCTCCACTCCTGCCAAAAACGACAAATGAAATGACCGGCAACGGCGTTCCATCGATATAAAAAAATAAGCAAATGAACAAATTCATTCATTATTTCAGAGAAACCTATACCGAATTGGTTCACAAAGTCAGTTGGCCGACATGGGGCGACTTGCAGGGAAGTTCGGTAGTAGTACTGGTAGCCTCCATCATCATAGCGCTCATTGTCTTCGCTATGGATTTCAGTTTCGACAATTTATTTAAGTTCATATACAAGATTTTTTAATTTTTTTTGATATGAGTGAATCAGGAGGTAAAAAGTGGTATGTGTTGAGAACCGTCGGCGGCAAAGAAAAGAAGGTCAAAGAATATATTGAAAATCAAGTGGCTGCCATGAGTTGGTCAAACTATGTTTCGCAGGTACTCATTCCTGCCGAAAAGGTTTACCAGATAAAAAACGGTAAAAAGGTAAGTCGCGAACGAACCTTCTACCCCGGTTATATCATGATAGAAGCGGAACTGCAAGGCGAAATGATTCACATGATGCGCAATGTGACCGGTGTATCGGGCTTTTTGGAAGAAGAACGACTGATCAACGGAGTGCGGAAAAAAGTGCCTGTTCCCTTGCGTCCGGCGGAAGTGAACCGCATGTTGGGCAAAATGGACGAACTGGCAGCAAGCGAGGAGGAACTCGAAATATCCTTCTGCGTGGGCGAACCGGTCAAAGTGATTGACGGCCCGTTCAACAGTTTTTCCGGTATCGTTGAAAAAGTAAATCACGAACAGAAAAAGGTTGAAGTAATGGTGAAAATCTTCGGACGGCAAACCCCGCTCGAACTGAATTTTATGCAGGTAGAGAAGATATAACCTTCATGTTGACTGTTGAAAAAATAGGCGGTACATCCATGTTGAAATTCCGTGATGTACTGAACAATATCATCTTAGGCGACCGATCGGGAAAAGAACTGTACAATCGCATCTTTGTGGTGTCGGCATACAGCAACGTAACCAATTGGTTGCTGGAACACAAAAAATCGGGCAGCGCCGGTATTTATACCAAATTCTACCACAACGAAGAATACGAATCGGCGCTGGAAGCAATGTGCTATCGACTGATCGAAATCAACCGCAAATTTGCAGACATCGGGCTTCACCAGGCCGAAGCAGATCAATTCATCAAAAAACGGATTGCCCATGCCCGCCATTATCTCAACAGTATGGCAAAAGTGGTAGCGTCGGGCTACGTCAATAAAGGCGATATTTATCTGGCAGCTCGCGAGATACTTGCCTCCATCGGCGAAGCTCATTCCGCTTTCAACTCGGCCAATATTATCAAAAACAACGGCCTCGAAGCCAAGTTTATCGACCTGTGCGGATTCTACGATTCGGAACCGCTGACCATCGACGAACGCATCCAGCGTGCCTTCCGGGACATCGATTTTTCAAAAACCCTATGTGTGGCCACCGGCTACACCAAAGGGACAGAAGGCATCATGCGTGCTTTCGATCGCGGCTACTCCGAAGTAACCTTCAGCAAAATAGCCGTCGAAGTAAAGGCCGATGAAGCCGTTATCCATAAGGAATATCACCTTTCGAGCGCCGACCCGAACATCGTAGGCGAAGAAAAATGCATTCCCGTGGGACATACCAGTTTTATCATCGCCGACCAGTTAGCCGACATCGGCATGGAGGCCATTCATCCAAAAGCCGCTAAGCCGTTAGAAATAAACGGGATAAATATCAGGATCAAAAACACCTTTGAACCGAAACACGACGGTACGCTGATATCGAAAAACTACATCAGTCCGACCTCAAAAGTGGAAATCGTGTCGGGATCGGACAAAGTGACGGGCATTGAAATCTACGATCCTATGATGGTAGGCGAAGTGGGGTTCGACATGCAAATTATGGAAGTATTTTTCCGTCACGGCGTCAGCTACATCCTCAAATCTACCAATGCCAACTGTATCACAATGGTGGTGTGGGATTCCCCCAAGTTGTCCTCCTTGATCGGCGAACTGCGCGAACGCTACAACGAAATAGTCGTAAAGCCGGTAGCGATGGTGTGTTGTATGGGTACCAACATTGCCTTGCCGGGAATGTTGTCAAAAGCCGCTACAGTGTTACACGATCATGGCGTCAATGTGGAAGCTTTCAGCCAGTCGTTGCGACAGGTTAACATGCAATTTGTCATTCGCCGCGAGAAATACAACGAAGCCATTATTGCGCTAAATGAAGCGCTCTGTCTGGCAAATTCTTAATTCTTAATTATTAATTCTTAATTGTTAATTATTAATTCCAATACGTCTATCACTTCTTTTGCCTGAATCTGGGTTAGACAGGCAAGGTCTTTTCTGCGACAGGGTTTGTTGCCGTAGATGGAACAGGGACGACAAGGTAAATTCGTTTGAACGGCGAGATCGGGCGACTGTCGGTAGCCGTAAAACCCCGCATAAGGATGCGTGGCGCCCCAAATGGACACTGTCGGCGTGGCTGTGAGGGAGGCAAGGTGCATGTTGGCGGAATCCATCGAAAGCATTATTTCCAACCGGCTGATGATGGCGAGTTCTTCCGAGAGCCGGCATTTGCCTGCCACCGAAATAGTGTGCGGATAGCGGATGCTCCATTCCTCCAGCAGCCGTTTCTCCGTTTCACCGCCACCGAACAGCAGCAGGGTGATGTCATTCCGCGCCGAAAAATGCCGGACAATCTCTTCGGTGCGTTCCAGCGGATAGATTTTTCCCTGATGTTTGGCGAAGGGCGCTATCCCTATCCATTTTCCCGTCGTGCAGCCGGCAACAACTTCGATACCGCTTATGTCGCCTTTTTTGTTCCCGAAGACGGAACGGAATACAAGCGTTACCGGCATATTCAGCGAACAAAACACGTCCGCATAACGTTCCGTAGAGCTTTTCAGCGGATAGCGACATTTTCCGGCAATGAGCATCCGTTTCTCCCTCCGTCCCTTGTCAATGTGTTTGACTTTCGATCCGTTGCATCCGAGCAAAAATCGCAGCAACTTGGTGCGCAGTACGTCGTGCAGGTCGGCCACCGCGTCGAAGCGCTTTTTCCGCAATTCCTCATACAGCCGGAAAATGCCCGCAATGCCTTTGTGACGCCCCTTCGTTTCGATGCCGTAAAACAGCACATTATCGGGGCATCCGGCAAACAATGACCGGAGGAAAGGCTGCGATACTACTGTGTATTGGTTGTCGGGATGCTGCCGTGCCAGCGAATCGACGACCGGTACCGTCATGGCAACGTCGCCGATGGCGGAAAAACGTAAAATCAGGATGTTGGACATAGCTCGGAGGGTGAAAAATTCATATAATGTGTTTCAATATCGTCTAATGTTTGCATCAACTCGTTCATATCCAGCGAAGTGACCAGCGTCATGCGGGTTTGCTTGAAATTTGGCAGGCATTTGAAGTAATGGGAAAGATGGCGTCGCATTTCAAATATTCCTACCGGAATACCTTTGTATTCGACGGATTTTGCCAGATGCATTTTCGCCAGCGCTACTTTTTGGCTGATATTCAGTGGAGCCATTGGTTCTCCGGTGCGAAGATAATGCTTTATTTCGGAAAAGATCCATGGACATCCGTATGTGGCGCGTCCTATCATGATGCCGTCCACCCCGTAGCGGTTGAACATTTCCGCGGCAATTTCTGCGGAAGAGACGTCGCCGTTGCCGATAACGGGAATGTGCATACGGGGATTGTTTTTCACTTCTCCGATGAGCGTCCAGTCGGCTTTGCCTTTGTACATCTGGGCGCGCGTTCGTCCGTGAATGGTGATGGCCGCAATGCCTTCATCCTGTAAACGTTCGGCGATTTCAACGATATTTTTGGACTGTTCATCCCATCCTATTCGTGTCTTGACAGTCACCGGCAAACGCACGGCATTGACTACGGCGCGAGTCATCTCCACCATCAGCGGGACATTGCACAGGATACCCGCCCCGGCGCCCCTGGCTGCAATTTTGCGGACGGGACAGCCGAAGTTGATGTCTATCAGGTCGGGGCGGGCTTGTTCGGCTATCTGTGCAGCCTGCG
>JAISWE010000163.1 GCA_031271175.1 Bacteroidales bacterium
AAGAGAAAATGGGCGTGCATACGGGAGCTGTTTTTATTTCGTTTTTTTTGTTTGGGTTGGCCGGTGTTGCTATGGATTCGGGCATGTGTGGCAATAGGCTTTTTTCCTGTTTTTCTCAACGGGACACCCAAAAAACAAAAAACAAAAACCTTTTTGGTAACTAATTGATATTAAACTGATCTAAAAACAACCAGAAAAAAGTGAGAGAAACAGGAGCCATCCGGAAAAAACGTGAATCTTCCCGCTCCTCCGGTTGCCTGCCGTTTTCAATCGCCCAATCCCATCAAGGCTGTAATTCTCTTATCCTGATATTTCTCCATCGACATTTGGCGCCTTCCTTCCAAGCCCCTTTTCCGCCGTGCACCTGAAAGGCTATGTGTCCTTCTGCGCCTAACTTTTCCGCCAGTTCTTCTTTTTTGTATAACGGACTGGTACAGGTTTCACCGTCAAAATCGGCAATCATCACATCGTTGATCCAGGTAGTGATGCGTGGATACTTGCCGGTACAACGGATGCGCAGCGTGTTCCATTCGCCTATTTTCCATGCTTTTTTCCATTCTTCCGGAGAACAGCCGTAACGCAAAAATCCTTCTCCCCAGGCTTGCTTGCGCGGATCGGGGTTTGTTGCAAAGCCGATCAGCTTGCCATTTTCATCCAAAATGCCATTGATAAAAAACGGACGAATGAACATCCGTTCTTTTTCTTCTGTTGAAATGAAAGCCACATGTCCCTGATCTTTGTAATCCACATATATTTGGAAACATTCTCCATTGTCGTTGCAGCGGATGAATACGCCGCTGTCCACGCCCCAGTCGGGCGCCAGTTCGAGCGCCAGTTCAAAATCTCCGTACTTTTTGTCGGACATCAAAATACCTCCGTTGCCGGATCCCGGTGGGTCTTGTTCCCCGGTCAGTATGCCGTTTTCTACTTGCCATCGTCCGCCTGTGCCGTGCGTGATTTTTTGTTTGTTCGTGTGCCAGCCTTTGAGGCTTTTACCGTCAAACAGCCTGAGCCATTTTTTCTTTTTTCCATGTCCCATGGCCGTCAAATTTGACTGTGAAACCAATAAAAATGCAGGTAACATTGTTAAACGGGCTAACATTTCCCTGCGTGTGAAATAATGCTTCATTGTTATAAAAATTTAGGTTATAAAAATCGTTTATCTTTCATTTTCTACCATTCTCGTATCCATATATTCCGGAAACTGATGGGTGCGCTTTCGTCGGCATGAGCCTGAAGCCGAATGGGGCCTTTGCCATGTTCCACCACTTGAGGCAGGCCTATGTAAGGCGTTGTTCCCATTATCCGCGTATGATGCTGCACTAAAATTCCATTGTGCAAAATGGTGACTGTCGGATAAGTGCGGTAGGTACCATCCGGTTTGAATGTCGGCGCCGTGTAAATAATGTCGTAAATGTTCCATTCTCCGGGAGGATTCATCGCATTGACCAACGGCGCTGTCTGTTTATAGATACTTCCGGCTTGTCCGTTAGCATAAGTCTCGCTGTTATACGAATCCAGTATTTGAACTTCGTAAATGCCTTGCAGAAACACGCCGCTATTGCCTCTCAGTTGGCTTTCTCCCTGTATGCCTTCCGGAATTCGCCACTCGATGTGGAGTTGGAAATCGCCGAATAGCTGTTTGGTTTGAATGTCGCCGGCCTGTTTGTTCACGGTAAGCATACCGTCCTTGACAATCCATTGGGCATTGGTGTTTTCGGAACTTTTGAATTTCGACATGTCTTTCCCTTTCACCAAAACACTTTTATCCGGCGCTTTTTCCCATTGCGACAAATCTTGGCCGTCGAACAAAACCACAGCGTCCGACGGCGGCAGTATGGCGCCGTTCTTTCCGGTTTTTCCCGGACGTACCACATCCGGCTGCGGCGTCCAGAACTCCGTCATTTCGTGTGTCATCACTGGCGGTATGGGATATTTTCCTGTCTGTCCATAGATAGTTACCGTACTCAATAATAATAAAATGGAATTTGCAATTATCTTCATTTCTTGTTCATTTAATCAGGTTATTCTTTTCCCGGAACGGGGATGGCATAATATTTCATATCGACGTTTTTAAGCGTCAGGTCGGGCGGTAACAGGGTCAAATCCGATTGCATCGCTTGTTCCCATGTCACGTCGGCTCCTGTGTATGCAGACATTCGCCCCATTATCGCAGTCAAAGTGGATATGGCCGTTGCTTCCGCCTGGCTGACGGGAGCATTGTTGCGAATGTGATTCACCAGATTGACGTGTTCCAGCACAAAAGCATTGGTCTGTGAAAAATCGTTTTTTTCTTTTTCCGCATCGTATTTCCACAGGATGTTTCCATTAAGGTCTTTGATGGTTCCGGCGCTCGACCACGAGCCTTTTGTACCGAGTATAAACTCGGAAATACGGTTGGAACAACCGTCGATTTGACGGCACAGGCTATTGACGTGAATATCGTCTTCATACAGGTAGTCCACGGCAAACATATCGTACTGATCGCCGGTAGCGCGCCGGTGGTGTGCTCCGAAACCTGTAGCTTTGACCGGTTTTCTTCCCGTAAACCAATTGATGACATCAATATTGTGGATGTGCTGTTCGACAATGTGGTCGCCGGAGAGCCACGTCCAATTGCCCCAGTCGCGGATCATCCATTCGATATCCGTCCATTTTTTTTCCTTTTTTCGGAGCCAATGTTTGCCTGTATTCCAGTAGATATTGGCTGCCTGAATGTCACCGATCAAACCGCTTTGCACCTGTTTGTAGCCTTCGATGTAATTTCGCTGGTGACGGCGTTGCGTGCCGGTGATGACAACCAGTCCCGTTGACAGCGCTTCCCGCGAAGTTGCAATGACGGAACGGGCGCCGACGGGATCTACAGCTACCGGTTTTTCCAGAAAGGCGTGTTTGCCGGCTGTGACGGCTGCCTTGAAATGAACAGGCCGAAATATGGGTGGCGTAGCCAACAAAACAATATCCACTCCGGCATTAATGACTTTTTCGTAACTGTCGAATCCTGTAAAGCATTTTTCGTCCGGAATCTCTTGACGGCATTTTTCGAGAAGTTCTTTCCGTGCGCTATCCAGTCTGTCCTGAAACAAATCTCCCAACGCAGCAATAGATACATTGGGTGCGGCATTCAGAAAGTCCATGGCTACGCCCGTACCGCGCCGTCCGCACCCGATCAGCCCTGCTTTCAACGGCGTCCCGTCTTTGGCTTTGTCCGGCAAAAAGGCAGGAATATTCCATTCCGATTCCGGAATAAGCGGCGTCAGTGCCGCTTTTTTTCCGTTGCCGCACGAAGTTAACAGGGAGCCTGCGCTCAGTGTCCCTGCTGCACCGGTCATCATGGCGCTTGAGAGAAAATCTCTTCTGTTTAATACATTTTTGTTCATGATGTTTTGGTTTCAATTGTTTACAAGCGATTTTTTATTGGGGATCTACTTCTCTGTAGGCATTGATGATGGCCAGTTCTCCTTCTTTTCCGGGTTGGTGTTGTCCGTGTTCGAGGGAGATCACTTCGTCGTACCGTCGATTTCTGAGGTATTGGAAGATGAACTTGTAGTTGATTTCTCCCGATGTGGGTTCATTGCGTCCCGGATTATCGCCGACATGTATGGAGCCGATATAATCCCAGCAAGCTTCCAGATTAGCAATCAGGTTTCCTTCCGTTACTTGCTGGTGGTAAAGGTCATTCACCATTTTGCAGGACGGATGATTCACCGCGACACAAATTAATTTTGCCTGTGTGGTGCGCGTCAGGAACACGCCCGGATGATTGACCAGCGTGTTGAGCGGCTCCATTACCAGTTCCAGCCCGGCTTTGCCAACGACGTCGCAGCATATCCGCAAATTCTCGATCACATTTGCCGTCTGGTATTCGACATGCAACTTGGGATCCATATTTCCCAGCACGATCAAGCCTTTGTTGATGCCGGTGCGTTTTTGCACTTCCAGTCCCGCCTGCATTTTCGCTTTCAACATCTCCCTGACGGAGTCGTTGTTCAGGACAAAATGCGTTCCGCCGGCTGTTTTCAAAGAGAATTGCCCAAGTTCCAACCCCAGCTTGCGGGCTTCGTTCGCTATTTTTTCCTGTTCTTCTGGCGGGCGACCAATCATGCCGAGGTCGTATGCCGCCCGAAAGCCCTGGTCGGCAATGAATTTTAGATGATCAACAGGATCTTTTCCGGCATGTTGGTTGAACATGCCCAGCGTAGGCGCATACTTCAAAGTGAACTTCGCCTTGTTAGCGCCTGTTGAGGCGAACGGTGAAGTCATCGCCGCAACATCGCCCAATCCGGCTAAAATCATGCCGCCGGAAACATTTTTGATAAAATTTCTTCGTTTCATCATTTATTTATTTTTATATTGTTTATAAAATAGTGGTTAAAGCATCATAATAATTCCGATAAAAAACAGGGACATAAAAACGATTTTCTTGAACAGCATTGTGCTTACTTTTTTATGAATCATTTCGCCGGCAACAATTCCGCTTATCAGAAACGGAAGCAAAAGTACAATATCTCGTCCTGCTTCCCAATTCAACTTTTTTTCCAGCGCATACTGGACGATCAGGATGGTATTCAACACCGCCCACAACAGGCACATGGTTGCCCGAAATTTTCCCTTATCCGGTATTTTCTGCGCCGTGTACAGTACTATCAACGGGCCGCCGGTAGCAAATGCGCCGTGAATGATACCGCCTGCCAACAAAAAAAGAAATCTCGGCATTTTTCGTTCCCTGGTCGTCACAAAGCATTTGTACAGTTGTACGGCTGCCGACAATAGGATAAAGCCTCCCAATACTTTGGTCAGAACGGCTGCGTTCATATTCCTGAAAAGCACCATGCCGGCCGGCATACCGGCCCCTGAAAGCAATACGATAAACAGGAACTGTTTCCAGTCTATTTGCCGGAATTGCGTTATGACAAAGTACAATGCCAGTATCCATGCCAATACCGAAAGCAGCATCTTTGACAGTTCGAGGTTCGCTGTCAGCGCAATGACGAATGGAAACGCCAGCACGGTACATCCGAAACCGGTAACTGCTTCCAGTGCGTGTGTAATCAACACAACCAGTCCTACAAGAAGTAATATTTCTATCGTCAACATGCGGTTTTACAGTTTATTACTTATCAATTTATACACTGTCTTTGTATCAATAGGGACAATGTTATTTTTCATTTTCGGGTCGTCCAGCGATTTGTAAAACAAGCTTCCGATTTGGTCGGCGCTGAGGTTGATATGCAGGTCCCCGAACGTGAACGGCAGGCCGAACTTTTTCTTCAGTGCGACGATTCTGTTCAAGAGGCTGTGGATCAGCGCATCGTCATTGTCGTCGGCGAACAGTTTTTCGGCTATTCGTACGAGCCGTTGCCGAGTCTCCGCATTTGCGAGGTTCAACCGGAACACGTCTTCCAGGGTAAAGGCACAAGCTACTCCGTGCGGCACATGCCATTCCTCCGAAAGAACGAACGACAAAGCATGGACGGCAGCCGTCCCCGTCATGTTGAAGGCCGTCCCCGCCATGCAAGCACCTTCGAGCATCTCGGCTCTGCCTTCTTTCGCTCCCGACAGGGAACTGTCGTAAGCGCATTCCATCCATTGCAGGATGTGTACGGCGCTATCGACAGCTACTCTGTCCGTTAACGGACAGGCATTTTTATTCCAGATGGTTTCCAGCGCGTGGGACAGCGCATCGAAAGCCGTGGATGCGGTAAGTGCAGGCGGAAGCGTTTCCACATATTCCGTAACGAGCACGGCCGTATCGGCTTGTATCAACGGATGTCCCAGGGTATATTTCCGTCCGCTGCGCGAAGTGTAAACGCCTACTTTGGTGACTTCGGAACCTGTGCCGGCAGTAGTCGGAATTAAAATTAGCTTCACATCCCGTTTTTCGATTTTTCGGGATGGCATCGGTCCCAGATAATCGTTCAGGTCGCCGCCGTTGCTTAATACCGTTGCCATTCCTTTGGCAGCATCCAGCGAACTTCCGCCGCCAATGCCGATGATGACATTCACCGGCTTGTCCCTCACCGCATGTACCATTGACATGATGTCGTCGGTCTTCGGATCGGGAAAAACGTTGTTTTGTATTTCTACAGGACGCAGTTTCCGGAGGCCTTCGAGCATCGCATCGCGCGGCGGTAACGGATGGCGGTCGGCAATCACACAGGGACAAGCGTTTTCGCCGCCTGCATAAAAGATAAGTTTATCCATATCCTGTGGAGACAACCGGTTGACATGGATGATTTTTGTGGTGGTTATTGCTTGCTCGAACATTTTCTCCCGTTATTTGAATTGTTCGTTTTCCAGTTCGCCGATTTCCTTCACACAGTTGGTCAGGAAAATTTTCCAGTCGTCGTCCACGCCGTCGGTAAATCCGGTTTCCAGCCATTCGTCCACCAATTGGCAGGCATGTTTGGGCGGAGTAAGCCACTCGCCGAACACAAGCACATTGCAGTTGTTCACCGCTTTGGACTGTTGTGCCGTCAACGTGTTGAACACGTGCACGGGATAGACGCCTTTGAATTTTGCCGCCGTAATGACGCTTCCCGCTCCCGTACCGCAGATGATGATGCCGCGTTCATATCTCTTTTCCGATACGTTACGCGCTACAGCCGCTGCGGCTTTATGGTAAGGCACAAACTCCCCGCCTTCTTTCATCCCGACGTCATCCATCTGAAAACCTTTGCTTTCCAGATGAAATATCAACGCTTTCTTTAAGGACAGTCCCGCACGGGTACTTCCGATCACTATTTTTTTCCTGTTCATTTCGATTTTTTTTGAATGTTATTTTTCTTTTTCAACAATTCTCTTGCACATGCGGCATAATTTTTTGCTGTCATTCCGAATCTTTCCTGCAAGTATTCCTGCGTGCCTACTTCTCCGAACTCGTCATCAACTCCCAAACGTTTCATCAGCGTGGGGTAATCTTCCGAAAGCGTCTCGGCCACAGCCGACCCCAAACCGTTTATTACCTGATGATTTTCACAGGTAAGTATGGCGCCCGTCTTTTTTGCATATTGCAGCACCAGTTCCGTATCAATGGGCTTGATGGTGTGCATGTCGATTACGGCTGCCGATATTCCGTCTTTGATTAGTATTTCTGCGGCTTTCAACGCTTCTGCCACGGCTATGGCGCCGACGGCTATCAGTGTCACGTCGTTTCCGTCGTTCAGTACTTTACCTTTCCCCAGTTCGAATGTTTCGTTTTCAGGATAGATCGTTTCTATCGCTTTACGGTGCAGCCGCATGTACGTACATCCCTGATGACGTGCGCTTTGGATCACCAGCGCTTTCAACGATACCGGATCGCAGGGTTCAAAAACCACCAGTTTGGGGATATTGCGCATAATGCCTGCGTCCTCGAAAGGCATGTGCGTACCGCCGTTATATGCCGCCGAAACACCCGGATCGGTACCCACCAATTTTACATTCAGCCGTGCATAGTTGGCCGAAATAAAAAACTGGTCGTATGTTCTGCGTGAGGCAAAGCAGCCGAAGGTATTGGCAAAGGGAATTTTTCCGCCTGCGGAAAGCCCGGCTGCCACGCCTACCATGTTGGCTTCAGCCACCCCTACATTGAATGTCCGTTCGGGAAACCTGTCCCTGAAAACAGTCGTCCCCGACGCTTTCATCAGATCGGCTTCCAACAGTACAATCCGGCTATCCTGAGCTGCAAGTTCCATCAGTGTTTGAGCATAAATCGCTCTCATTTCCAATTGATTCATTATTTTTCCGTTTAAAGTGATTTTTCCAGTGCATCCGGCGTATCCAGCAATCGACAAGCTTCCTGCGCCGTTTCGTAATTGACATTCATGTTGTGATTGGCCAAATTTCTTTCTGCAAAAAAGGCGCCTTTGCCCTTGATGGTATCCAGGATGATCATGGATGGTCTGTACAATTCCTTTTGGGCGCGTTCGATAGCCATGTTCATGTCCTGAAAGTCATGCCCGTTGACGCGCTGTACAAACCAGCCAAAGGCGTTCCATTTGGCATTCAGGTCTTCTACATTCATGATTTCGTGCACATATCCGTCAATCTGCATTTTGTTGTAATCGGTGAAAGCAATCATGTTGTTCAGTCTGAAATGGGCGGCTGCCATCGCGCCTTCCCATATCTGTCCTTCGTTAGATTCGCCGTCGCCGATGATGAGATAGACTTTTTTATCAATGCCGTCCAGTCTGTTGGCCAGCGCAATACCTATGGCTGCCGAAATACCCTGTCCCAGCGAACCGGTGGACATGTCGATGCCCGGCGTGCGATTCATGTCGCAATGGCTGGGCAGGTTGGTACCGCCTGCGTTCAGCGTGTGCAGCCATTCTTTCGGGAAAAAACCCTTGTCTGCCAATATGCTGTAAAGCGCAGGGCCGGCGTGTCCTTTGGATATGACCAGTTTATCGCGATGCTTTTTCCGTGGGTTTTCAGGTGAAACATCCATGTGTTTCTCGTACAGCAGCGTCAGAATTTCCACTACCGATAACGCTCCGCCGATATGACCGACTCCCAGATACCCGATGGCATCAATGGTCATTTTGCGAATTTCTTTGGCTTTCGCCTGTAATTGTTTTACTTCTTCTATTTCCATTTAACTTATTGATTTTAATCTGTCTTTATTTCGATGTTTGCTCCGATGATACCCGGCCACGCGCCTTTTTCCATCAGCGGTGTCCTGTCGGGATGCGCCAGCAGCCATTTGTTGCGGGCGAAAAGATACTTGTCTCCGTATTTTGATTTGTCGTTGTCCAGCAGTTCATTGGTACCCTTTGGCAGGATGACGATACACCTGAACCCGTCCGCGTGAACCTTGCAGGGGCTGAAATGCAGGGTCGTTTCATACAATTGCAATACCGTACCCTGTGGGACAAAGAACGCTTCTACATCTTTGGACTCGTAGCGTCCGTCAATCACATCCTGCAATCTGCCCAGCAGCAGTACGAAATCGGTGACGGCAACATTCATTTCGCTGCCGCGATGATATTCCAAACCGTTCAGGGTTGAATTGCGGCCATTGCAATAGCCTATTTGAACAGGCATTTCGCCGTAAAAACCTTTTTCCAGCCGTTCTTTCACCGGCATCCGTTCCATTTTCGGTACCGAGGCCATGTAAATATTCCCCTTTTCCGGTATCGGCGTTTCACGTATCATATAATCCAGCGCTTCCGTAAAATCATAATCCGTAACGACGGAGCCGTACACACGAAACGACGCATCGTGGGCATTTTTAATGACCAAGTGCCTGTTTTGTCGAATCAGTTTTTCAAAAATCATATTGATACGTATTTAATATTCTTTAAATTCTATTTGTAGGAAACTGCACAACAATCGCAATTCTTCCGTAATATCCCCGTAAGCGACCACGAAATGGGGTTCCCACCCGTCGTGTATCCATTCGGTGACTTTTTCCACCGGAAGTCCCGACAGCGGTCGGACAGTAACCGAGGTGCCGTAGAATTTTTGAGGTTCGTCCAATGCTTCTCCTCTCATAGACATCATTCTCAAACCGTCTCGGCCTTTACCCAGCCTGAGAACGGTTACTTGCCCTTTTTTCAGACCGAACTCCATGGTGGGGCCTATTTTTCGATTGGGATGTACACCCAATCCGGCGCCTTCCTCTCTTCGTGCCAGTGAAGTAGCGCCCGCCCCGCAATGCCAGAACACAATAGCGTTGCATGCCTCATCAACGGCAACCGGATCACCGAAGTATGCAGCGCTGCCGGTTAATTCGGAAGCGATATACATACTGATGGCGCCGCCTGTGTCTGTTTCGCAGGATGCGGCTATACCGCTGTCGTTCAAAAGCGACAACACCGCGCATACCGGAACGCCGTATTCCGTAAAGAAATCCGGCCAACAACGCGAAGCAATGGTTTTGACATTGTTTCGTACAACAAATTCCTGATATGCCTTGCGCAGGCGGGCATATTTTTCCAGATGCTCTTCCGGTACGGATTCCCATCCTTTTGTTTTTGTTTTCAGTTCTGTTACGGCATCTGCAAAGGATTCCGGCGGATAAGCCAGCGCTTGCTTCATAAGGCTTGCCGCTTCTGTACGAACAACCCGCACGCCGAGTTTTCCGGCCAGCAACGCTTCGTCTATGGCGCCGAATCCGAATCCGGGCGGCTGTGTACCAACAATGCCGACAACCATTTGATGCATTTTTTTCACAACAGACCATGCGGAAAATATTTGCCTGAAAGACAATGCTACTGCCGTCTCATCGGGATTGCCGAAAATGAACCGGTAGCCGTATCCCTGCATGTACAAACTGTTACCGGCCGAGAATGCGCCCGTCAGCGAATTAAGTTTCAGCCGTTTGCCATCAATGGAAGGTTCTCGCAGTGACCATACGACAACCGGACAGCAAAATCGCCGCGTAATTTCCGACACAAAATCACCTCCGATAAAGGTGGTACACTGGTAAATGACCAAGTCCGGGGCTTTCACTGTGTCTGCAAAAGCCGATAACATTTCCGGGGAGGTCAGCAACTCTGCCGGCCTGCATACCTTGCCGACCAGATTTTCCAGCAAAATGCAGGATTTTTTAAAATTATCTTCCGCATCCGACATGGAGAATGTCGTACGTGCCAGAGGTAAAAAAACGATTTTTGATTCTATATTCATGATTTTAAGATTCCGGGATTTTTTCGTTCGTTCAGTTCTGCTATGATTTCATTGTATTTCCTGTCCGACAGTTTGTAGCACAAAGCCATTACGATAAAGGTAACTATTGCCAATACGCCTGGATAAATGAACATCAGTCCCTTGATACCTGCCAATGCTTCGGCTGTTTGCTCCCGATTGGGCATGTATCCTACGGCTGCCAGCACTACGCCCGGAATGAATCCGGCTAAGGCCTGCGAGAATTTTCGGGAAAAAGTGAAGAAAGAATATACCAGTCCTTCCGCCCTTTTACCGGTTTTCCATTCTCCATATTCTACCGCATCGGATACCAACGCCCAGTTGAGGGTATTGATGAAAGAAGTGCCAAAGAAAGCCACACATGCAAGGATTATAAAAGTAAGCGTATCACCGGCCAGAAACCAGGCAGCCAGATCCGCTACCGCCCAAATCACACTGCCTGCAATGTATGTCGCCTTTTTGCCTATGCGCCGTACCAGCAACGGTACTATCGCCACGCCGATGAACACGCATCCTATACTGAAAAAACCCATGTAGGGCATGATTGAAATATCGTGCAGCGAATACTGGCAATAGTAGGCTTGCACAGCCAATTTAACGTTGAACGCGGAGAAAGTGAACAAGTTCACTAAGCATAAGACCAGCAATGGGCTATTGCGAAACAGTGAAGGGAAACCGGCCGTTATCGGCGCTTTTACCTTGGGTGTTGTATCGACATAACGCTCCTTAACCTGTGCATAGCAGGTAAGCTGTAGCGCTAAGCCGGCAAAAGCAAATACTGCGGCGGCAACGATGTACCCTGTCTGCATGTTGTCGAAAAACATCACTATCGGCATAAATCCCACCGTGGTTAGCAACAGTCCGGTATTGGCGCCTGCCCAGCGGAAAGAAGCCAGGTCTGACCGTTCTACCGCATCGCGCGTCATGGCAGGTATCATGGAGCCGTAGGGTATATTGAATATGCTGTATATCGTACCGAAGATCATGTAGGTGGCAAAAGCCCATATCGTCCGTCCGGTCAGGCTGAAATCCGGCGTTGTGAAACTGACGATCGTCATCAGTGAAAGCGGTATGGCGGCATACAGCATAAACGGCCTGAATTTTCCGCGTTTCCCGATTTTTCTCCGGTTATCAATCCATGTTCCTACGCTCAAATCTGCAAAACCGTCCCACAGTTTGGTAATCAGAAAAACCAAACCTGCCGTTTTGGCCGGCAACCCCAATGAATCGGTATAAAATTTCAACAGATAAATCTGCCCCATATCGAACAGGAAGTTATTACCGACGTCGCCCAGGCCATAGGCAATTTTTTCCTTGAAGGAAACCACCTTAGTCTTCACTTTGATTGCTGCTTTTGTTTTATCCAAGTTCCCTGACGTCAATCACCCTCCTTGCTATTGCCGACCGGACGGAACCTTCCATGATCTGTACCGCCTGACGGGCAATGTAACCATCCGGATAAGATTTTTCCTTGCCTTCCATTACCAAAGCGAAATGTTTGAACTGTTCCACCACTCCATCGCCTTCCGGATTGTTGCCGGACATGGATAATTTTTCGGGTTTGGGCAGGTCGGCCGGTTTGGGGAATCCCGCAGGAGAGCCATAGCCTACATTGATGCTACCGTTGCCTATCTGCACTGTTCCGCCGGTAAAGAAGAAAGTATCCAAGGCGACGGATCCGTAGTTATATACGTTACCTCCGTAATTCATCAGCGCACCGTTGGCATAGTAAACAAGCACACCGGAGTGATCGCTCGAATCCCGTTTGCGAAGCGTGAAATTGTTGACTCCCTGCATACTGCATACCGACACCGGCTCGCTGTCGAATACCCAGTTGTTCACGTCGATAATATGGTTGCCCATTTCGTACACTACGCCGCCGCTTCTTCGCTGGTCTAACCTCCAGTATTTGACTCCTGCAAGATATTCGTCGGCTTCCGGAACACGCCAGTCGCCGCGGAAATCAAACAGGCTTGATTGAAGGATGGTACCGACCGGCTTGGTACGGACGATTTCTACCAAGTTCTTGTACACGCCCGAATGGCGGCGCTGGGTACCGATTTGTAATGCTTTGCCGGTGCGTTCCGTAGCAGCGATCATTTCGTTGCAGTCGGATACCGTCAATGCCATCGGTTTTTCGCAAAATACGTGCTTTCCTGCTTCAAGCGCTGCGATGACGATCCCTTTGTGCGTATCGTTGGGGGTAACAACACAGATCGCGTCCAATTCATTCATATTCAACAATTCGGAAAAACTGTTGACAAATTTAGGCTTCACTCCGGTTTTAATCAGTTTAGCTCTTTGCGCCATCTTATGCGGCAGGGAATCGCACAATGCGGTGAGTTCTATATCCGGTACACTGTTCAACGCATCAATAAGCGTTTTGCTGCGATTACCGCACCCAATCAATCCCATCTTAAATTTTTTGGCATTTGTACCGCTCAAAGTGCCTGCTTCCAACGGATGGCTCGACAAAGCCAATCCAATACCGGCGAAACTGCTCAGACCTATAAAATTACGTCTGGAAAAATTTTGCTTGCTCATGTTTTTTATTTTTTTAATTTAACTATATATATTATTTATATTGCTATTGCTCATGAAATCGATTCCCCAAATTGAAAAATCGATTTTTCATGCGACAAAGATAGTGCTTTATTCAGTATGATCGATATTTTACTCTGTTAAAAATTATTAAATTTTCGAAATAGCCACTTTCATGCTATTGTTCCTAAATTCTATCCGTGACAATGGATGCAGGCAGAATGCAATCAATTCTTTTTTCGGTTCTGCTTTCCATCTGATCCATTAAAATATCAAACGAATGTTTGCATATTTCTTCCATCGGTTGTTTTACGTAGGGTATCGAAACACCGGTAACGACATCTATCCTGCCGAAACCGACGAGTTGTACATCCACTTGCAACTTAATCCCCAAGTGCAGGAGGCAGCGGCTGGTGGCAGACGTCAATCCTCCTGTTGCCAGAAAAAGCCCGTCAATGCCGCATGTTGTATATTTTTCCTTTAAAAAATCCATGATTTTTTCACTCTTCAGACCGAAATAGCCGACTTCGCAGATAAGTTGCCTGTCCAGGGCGTTAACAGCAGACAAGGCATCTATGTAGCCCTGTTTCCTGTCTTGTATGTGCATCAGGCTTTCCGAGTATGAAATCATCGCTATTTTCCGGCATCCTTTGCCGATAAGCAACTGGGCGGCCATTTTGGACACTTCATAATTATTGATGATCACCCTGCTTGTTTGCAAGGTTTTAAAATAGCGATCAACGAACACCATCGGAATATTTGGGTTCAGGCCCTCTAACCTTCCCTCTTCGATGTTGGAGACAGGCACCATAATGATGCCATCCACCTGCCTGTTGGCGAGCATGTTGAATATCGGCTGCAATCTTTCTTTCTTTTCACCCGTGTTGATAATAATGAGCGCATATCCTTTTGATTCGGCGTATTCCTGTAAATGATATGCCAACGTGCCGAAAAAAACATCGGAAATATCCGCAATGACCAGCGCTATCGTATGGGTGCTCCCTGTACGAAGGCTGCGAGCTATTCCGTTGATTTGATAGTTCATCTTTTTGGCCGTCAGGCGTACTTTCTGGGCTACCTCTTCGCTGATCCTTCCCTCTTTTTCCTTCCCATTCAGGACGAACGAAACAGTAGAACGCGCTACTCCTACCACATCGGCGATACTCTGCATGGATACCCTTTTAACAGGATCCACATTAGGAATGAATTTATTTTTCATGAATAACTTGCGTTATATTCCAATATTATTGTTACCACAATGATACATTATTGTACTCAAGTTGCAAAGATAACATTTATTTTTTATCTGTCTGCCTGCGATTTTGTCATTCGGAATAAATTCGTTATTTTTATACGGTAAATTACTTACTTATATATTACCATAATAATAAATGAAACCTATCGGCGCTCTCGGTGGCTTTCTGTTGCCCCGTCTTTTTTAGCTGCAAGATTTCACGCATCTCATCCCTTCACGCAAAAATTCTTATGCATGACATACATTGATTTTCAAATAATTATAAAATAGCTCTCAAAATTTAACAATTTTTATGAAATCTTCTATTGCAAAGTAAAAAGTAATGATTATCTTTGCCATTAAAAAATCGTTTTAGCAAGCATCAAGCAATGAATAAGTAAATCTGCTTTTGTTAGTGAAAATTAGAGTTTTATGAAAGTAATGATAAGGAATATAAGTAGGATCGTCCCGCTTTCGGCCATCACCGCAAAGGGTACCTGTCGCGCTACATCAATCGTCATGAACAAAATAAAATTAGCCGTAACAGGCATTGTATGTATAATTATTGGAGGCATTCAGCGTGGCAGCAAAGATTTTGTTGAAGATCATGTGCTTTATTCTGAATATATTTATAATTGATACCGGAATGAAAAAGAATAAACTTCTAATGTATAGAATTATAACAGTTTTTTTTGTGGGTATATATTGTTGGTTATATCCATGCAATCCATTAGGAAAAACCTTTAATTTGGGTATCTTTGGCGTCATATTTCCATGTATCCTTTTTATTGCCGAAAGGCTTTTTCGGAGAACTACCATGCCGCGAACATTAGCATTTTTTTCAACGTCATTGATATTGATCATTGTATATTTCATTATTTAGTGTCTGCCCGAAAACTATTATATTGTCTGAAAATTTTCGTACAGTCATCACTGCGTTTACAATGACACTTTGCATAACCGCATGTTTTCGAGTGGATTCATCCCGCAGGGATGACACTTTTTTTTCGTTGTCAACAAAGTGTCGTCCCTGCGGGACTTGCTTGACGATGTGATTGATAATCCGCACACTGAAGTGTACGGTTAATAAAGTGTCGTCCCTGCGGGACTTGCTTGACGATGTGATTGATAATCCGTACACTGAAGTGTACGGTTAATAAAGTGAAGTCCCTGCGGGACTTGGTTGACGATGTGATTGATAATTCGTAGTTAAGATTGTTATGCTGCGTTTTTCAATGTCTTATACAAAATGTCAATGAAGCGAAGGAAAAAGATTCGAATCCTTTTTCTCATACAAGTCTCTATAAATTTAGATATTGTGAGTTTTCGGGCAGACACTGTTTAGATTTCGCCGGATTTAATTTGTTAGGAATCATCCCTCCATTCGATGATCTCCAAATCTTTAATATCTTTTCCATCAATGACGAAGCGAATCAGCGTCCGGACGGCATGAAAACCATATTTACCGGCAGCGCCCGGATTGATATGCAAGCAATCAAGCGTTTTGTCATAAATCACTTTCAGGATATGTGAATGCCCGGCTACGAATAATTGGGGTCTTGTTTCGAACAACTCCCTGCGAATCGAAGGCTCGTAACGTCCGGGATAACCGCCGATATGCGTCATCATCACACTTACTTCTTCGACCTTGAAGTGAAGCGTTTTGGGAAACTGTTGCCGGAGCGTCTGTCCGTCAATATTTCCGTAAACGGCGCGTAAGGGTTTGACGGCAGCCAGATTTGCGGCCACTTCGGGAGAACCGATATCGCCTGCATGCCATATTTCATCGCATGAACCGAA
>JAISWE010000180.1 GCA_031271175.1 Bacteroidales bacterium
GATCAGGCAGCAAGAGCGTAAGTGTTTTCGCCTTTTATTGTTTTGTGACCCGGATTTACGAGACATATCACTTGGCTCGGCATGCTTACAATACCCATTTACCTTGCTGTCAAAACCAAACAGCCCCTAATGTCGTATCGTATTGATAACGGGAAAGCCCGGCGCAACGATTCATTTGCTTTTGTCCTCGTTCTTCGTCGGAATTTCCGAAGGCAAAGGTAATTCTTTTTTCCGAATTTAAAATGTGTCTCTCCGTAAAAATGTGAAATATTTTTCCACCGGATTCAATTTATGCCGTAAATTCAGTATTTTTGTCGTCCAATCGGGACAGCAGATGGAAGATACATACAGACATAAAGGATTGCGCAGGTTATTGGTGGAAGAGCTTGTTCAAAAAGGAATTACCGACGAAAAAGTACTGGAAGCGATCGGCAAGGTACTGCGCCACGCATTTATTCGCGATAGTGCGCTGATTCGGTTTGCATATCAGGATCAGGCATTTCCGATAGGAGCAGGCCAAACGATTTCCCAACCCTATACGGTTGCTTTCCAGACGCAACTTCTTCAAGTGAAATCATTCGACAAAATACTGGAAATAGGTACAGGCTCCGGTTATCAGGCAGCAGTGCTTTGCGAACTCGGCGCCCGGGTATATACCATTGAACGGCAGCGGGAACTTCATGTCAAAGCGCAACAACTGCTCGAAAAGATGGGCTACAAAATGCATTTTTATTATGGCGACGGGTATGCAGGACTGCCGGCTTATGCGCCTTTTGACAGGATTCTGGTAACGGCAGGCGCCGCCGACATTCCCGATACGCTTGTGCGGCAACTCAAAACCGGCGGCCGAATGGTTATTCCTGTCGGCAACAACGGACAACAGGAAATGATCCTGATAGAAAAAACATCGGAAACGGAAACGGTGATAACGCAACATGGAGCATTCGCCTTTGTCCCATTCTTAAGAGGAAAAACTTAAAAAACAGCTATTTATGAGAAAAATCGTCTGAAACGCTCAGTCTTTTTCTCCCTTTTGCCCTGCGTGCGGACAACACTTTACGACCTGACGCGGTAGACATCCTTTTCCTAAAACCGTGTTTATTTTTTTTCTTCCTGTTGGAAGGCTGAAACGTCCTTTTCATGATCAAATATATTTATATATGATAGGTTATCAAAAATGGAGCGCAAAAGTACATATAATTTATGAGTATCGCAAAATTTTGAAAAAAAGATTTTGATGTTATCGAAAATAAAGCATACCTTTGTTAGATATATTCGTAATATATTTCGTTCATATAATGTCCTCACAGACAATATTATCAGACAATAAATAATAAGTATCACTCATCAGCAATAAAAGAATGAATAATCGTCGTGATTTTTTGAAAAAATCCTTTTTTGGGGGATTAGCCGTCGGAACAGGCAGTTTGACGGGTATCGCTTGCACCGGCGGAGCAAATACGCCACAAAAATTTCGGGAACATCTCCGGAAAGGGAAATCGGTTATGGGCTATCGTTGCGATCCTATTCCCGAAGTGCGGCTGGCCGTCATCGGCCTTGGCAGAGGAGGAGGCGCCGTTTCCCGAATGACGCGGATTGAAGGCGTCAGAATAGCCGTTCTTTGCGATGTACAGCCGGAACGCATAAAAAAATATCAGGAAGTGTTGAAAAAAGCAGGACAACCGGAAGCTGCCGAATATTCGGGCGAAGAAGACTGGAAAAAAGTATGCGAAAGGGACGATATCGACCTGATTTACAATGCCACCCCGTGGTACCTGCATGTACCTGTCGCAGTATATGCCATGAAGCATGGCAAACATGCGGTAGTAGAAGTTCCGGCCGCGTTAACGGTGGAAGACTGTTGGGCTTTGGTGGATACGGCGGAAGAAACGCAAAGACACTGCATGATGCTTGAGAACTGCTGTTACGACTTCTTCGAACTGACCACGCTCAATATGGCTCGCAAGGGCATTTTTGGTGACATTTACCACGGCGAAGGCGCTTACATCCACGATTTAAGGGCTTCCAAACACGACAGAGAACACGGTTATTACCGTATGTGGCGCCTGGAACACAGCAAAAAACACACCGGCAACCCTTATCCGACGCATGGACTTGGCCCTGTTGCGCAAATCATGGGCATCAACGGCGGCGACCGTTTCGACTATCTAACATCCATGTCCACACAACAATACGGATTGACGCTATATGCCGAAGATAAATTCGGAAAGGATTCGCCGGAAGCCAAAGCCGTTTACCGGTTGGGCGACATGAACCAGACACTGATACATACCGTCAATGGACATACCATTCGGGTGGTGCATGATACCACCAGTCCGCGTCCTTACGACCGTATCCACACCATCAGCGGGACAAAAGGATATGCCGTCAAATATCCCGAACAGAAAATCGCCCTTGATCCGGATGCGCACAAATTTCTGAACCCCGATGAATTTGCCGCCCTTATGGCGCAATATGAGCATCCCCTGTCGAAATACATCGGTGAAAAAGCCAAAGCAGTCGGCGGACACGGCGGTATGGACTATATCATGGACTGGCGGCTGATCTACTGTTTGCGCAACGGCCTGCCGCTCGACCAGAGCGTATATGATGCCGCCGCATGGTCATGTATCACAGAGTTAAGCGAAATTTCCGTGACCAACCGGAGCAATTCCGTCGATATACCCGACTTTACGCACGGCGACTGGAAAACCGCCCAGCCCTGGCCGGTGATTGATATGGAAACCGTTACAGCATATTCATGAACAGTTGCCTAAAAAATGCGTCAAAAATGAAACATTTCGGAGGAGTATGCGTATAAATGTCTAAAATAAATTAAAGTAGTGGATGCTTTATTGGGTAATTCAGAAAAAACATCTATTTTTGCACCGGATAAAAAAAGCATACACTGCAGAATAAAATGCATTATGGATCTTGATATCAATCGGTTATATGTAAGGACATGCGGGGCTGACGTGTTGTTTGCTTTTGAAGGCGAAATTTCTTCGGAACGAATCAATCTTATTCTGGAAGAAATTGAAGCAAAAACGGAATCCATGCGGATAGAATTGAGGTTGAGGAAAAAGATCTACAATGTAATGGTAGAATGTCTTCAGAACCTGTATCATCATTCGGATGAAGTTCCCCTCATAGTGGCCGACCGGCTGGGCAAAAGTTATGGGATGGTCGTACTGAAGCGAGAAGGAAATACCTTTATGCTGACAGTGGGAAATTTTGTTTCGACAGACAAGGTAAAATTTCTTTCCGAAAAGATTGAAAAATTAAATTCTCTATCGAAAGACGAACTGAAAGAGATGTATAAATTTATTCTCAACTATCAAAAATTGTCGCCGAAAGGCGGCGGCGGATTAGGGTTGATTGACATCGCCCGAAAATCCGGACATAAGTTGAGCTATCAGTTCTATGGATTTGATGATATGTATAGTTTTTATAGATTAGATATAGTAATATAAATTGCAATAAATAAATTGATTATGGATACTTTGTTAATAGAAGGAACTCAAAAAACCCCTACGGTTCGTTTTGATGCATCAAAGGGGTTGGTTGAAATCAAAGGCCGGTCGATTCCCGAAAATTCGATCGAATTTTACAGGCCGTTGGTAGAGTGGTTGGAAAAATATGCTACCGAAGCAAAAAGCCAGACACAGGTAAACATCCAATTGGAGTATTTCAACACCAGTTCGTCAAAGTGCATCCTTGACGTGTTCAAGAAATTGGAGGCCATACATAAAGCCAATTCAGGCGTAACCATCAACTGGTTCTACGATCAGGATGACGAAGACATGCTGGAAGCCGGTCAGGACTACGAGTCGATCATCCGGGTTCCTTTCAAAATGATGGAGGTAGAAGGATAATTTACAATCTGACATCTCCACCGCTGTACTTCGGACAAGTAGCCGAAGTACAGATTGTTATCCGGGAAAGCCGTTTGAGGCTTTTGGGTCGGGGGAGATGTAATATGCGTCATTATCTATAATGTTTTGTTGCAACAACAATTGCAAAGCATGGTATTTTTTCCGAATGCCAAGATCAATATCGGGCTGTGGGTTACGTCCCAACGTCCCGACGGGTTTCACGATATTGAGACACTTTTTTATCCGTGTTCCTTGACGGAAAGGTTGGAAATCGAACTTTCCGAACAGGGAGAAGGAGTGGAGTTCGAATGCAGCGGAGAGCCGATTCAGAATGAAATTTCCGGCAGTAACTTGTGCTGTAAGGCTTATCGTTTGCTGGCCGGGGACTGTCATTTACCGCCGGTGAAAATCAGTCTGCACAAGCAGATACCGGTAGGCGCAGGCTTGGGAGGCGGTTCGTCCGATGCGGCTTACACGCTGAAGGGGTTGAACCGCTTGTGCCGGTTGGGCTTGTCCGATGCGGCGCTGGTGCAATATGCCGTCCGGCTGGGCAGCGACTGCGCTTTTTTTATTCGTTCCCTGCCTGCCATAGGGACGGGAAAAGGGGATGCGTTGCACCCTGTGAATGTGTCGCCGGCAGGTTACAGTCTGCTGATAGTGAAACCCTCCGTATCCATAAGCACTGCCGAAGCCTATTCGTGGGTGACGCCGTCGCCGCGACCGTATCGGTTGAAAGACTTACTACAATTGCCGCTACCGGAATGGAGACATCATATCACTAATGACTTTGAAAAACCGGTATTTTACAGATATCCGACGATAGAGCGGATCAAAAAAACTTTGTATGAACGGGGAGCGGAGTATGCCGCCCTGTCGGGAAGCGGATCGGTGGTTTACGGGATATTCCGCTGTTTGCCCGATCGTCCGGAGCGCCTTTTTCCGGAGTGTTTCGTCTGGTCGGCCGGCATGGGTTAAATTATTCGTTCTGCACACTGCCGATCGCCAAGCCGCCAACCGTTATGTGACATTTGGGCTAAGATAAAAAAACATAGAACAAAACAGTATTGAAATTGTCAGTACAGCGAAACTGCGTATAAAAGAATACATGCAATTCACAGTCAATGGCTTAAATGTGATTCTTTTGGTATATGCATTATCGCGTCTCCCTTTCGGACATTGTGTAAATCTGCGAAAATAGGCAGATACAGTTTTCAATTCTCAATTTTTGACTATCTTTGTCCCGTATTTCAATGCGATAATGTGATTTTTTTCACGTTTTTGCACGATAAAATGTGATTACATGAATATAGAAAGAGAGATTTTAGAAAAATTATCGGCATGGAAAACGGCTTCCGATCGCAAGCCGCTATTGTTGATGGGTGCACGTCAAACGGGTAAGACCTGGGTAATGCAGGCATTCGGCAAGCGCTGTTTTG
>JAISWE010000196.1 GCA_031271175.1 Bacteroidales bacterium
GTCGAAAACACCTGTACCTATCCCGTGTCCTTCAACGGCAAAACACGCTTCATGCTCGAACTGCCCGTTGACATGGACGCAAAAACCATCGAACAAACGGTGCTCGCCCACGAAACCACCCAAAAATGGACGGAAGGCAAACCACCCAAAAAAATCATTATCGTACCCAAAAAAATCATTAATGTGGTGATATAACTATGAAAAGACCAATAAAAAATTTTCTTACATGTCTGACATTGTTGTTGTCGGCAAGTGTTTTCAGTTGTGCCAAAGCTCCCATAAAGGCGCTGATCGTGACCGGACAAAACAACCATAACTGGGAAGTAAACAGTGTGGCGCTCCAAAAATACCTGAACGAAAGCGGCATATTCACAGCCGAGCTTGCCATATCGCCCCAAAAAGGCGAAGATATGTCATCATTTCGTCCTGATTTTTCGGCCTACAAGCTGATTGTTCTGGATTATAACGGCGATGCCTGGTGTGACGACGCCAACAGGGCTTTTCTGGAATATGTGAAAAACGGCGGCGGCGTGGTCGTATATCACGCTGCCGACAATGCTTTTCGTAACTGGAAAGAATATAACGAAATCATCGGCTTGGGCGGTTGGGAAAACCGGGATGAAACGGATGGGCCATACGTGTATTTTAAGGATGGAAAAGCGGTCAGGGATACTTCTTCCGGTCTGGGAGGCAGTCATGGCAAACAGCATGAATATGCGATTGTCGTCCGTGATAAAAAACACCCGATAACCAAGGATTTACCGGAATCGTGGATGCACAGTAAAGACGAACTGTACGACCGTTTACGCGGTCCGGCAAAAAATCTTACTGTTCTGGCAACAGCTTATTCCGCCGAAGAAACAGGGGGAACAGGTCGCGACGAGCCGGTGCTGATGACGATCACATGGGGAAAAGGACGGATTTTTCACACGGTGCTTGGACATGACACCCGTTGGACTGTGGAAGGCGGAAGTTTCGCCGTCACTTTCCTGCGTGGAGCGGAATGGGCTGCAACAGGCAAAGTTACCCGAAAAATCCCCGACGGTTTTCCACGAAAATAGAACGCAACTAATTAACAATTAACAATTAATAATTAATAGTGAATAATTTTCGGATTATATTTTAGTTTTTTGTATTTTTACGGCGCTTTTTCGAACGAACAGTGAAGTATTTAATTACAGGTTTGGGCAATATCGGCAAAGCGTATGCCAACACACGCCACAATATTGGTTTTTGCATGTTGGACTGTCTTGCCGCCGAAGAAAAAATAGCGTATTCCGACGACTGTCGTTACGGCGGTGTCGGGAGATTTCGCTTCAAAGGGCGCACCCTTGTCCTTTTGAAACCTTCTACCTACATGAATGCAAGTGGAGAAGCCATTCGTTACTGGTTGCAGAAAGAAAAAACAGCGCCCGACCATTTGTTGGTGTTGATGGACGACATCGCCCTTCCCTTCGGCGCGTTGCGTTTGAAACCCAAGGGCAGCGACGGCGGCCACAACGGACTGAAAAGCATCAACGAAACGCTGGGGACAACGGATTATGCCCGTTTGCGTTTTGGCGTAGGCAGCCCGCCCCGACAAGGCGGAATGATCGATTACGTGCTGGGCGAATGGACGCCGGAAGAACTCCAGTTGCTGCCCGAACGTGTCCAGACAGCGTCGAAGATCATCCGCGATTTCGTCGCTCTTGGCGTCGAACGAACCATGAATCTTTATAATAACAAATGAATCCATGACGGAAAATATACGAATAGACAAGTTTCTGTGGTCGGTACGATTGTTCAAAACCCGAACACTGGCGGCAGAAGCGTGCGAAAAACACCGCGTTATGCTGAATGATGCGGAAGTAAAACCTTCGCGAATAGTGAAGGCGGCGGATCGCTTGACGGTGAAAAAGCCGCCGTCGGTATATACCTACCTCGTAAAGGAGCCGATAGACCGGCGGCAACCGGCGGCCAAAGTGAAGGACTACATTACGGATACTACGCCACAAGAGGAAATTGAAAAAAGCAAAACAGTAAGAATGATGGCTTTCGTACAGCGCGACCGCGGAGCCGGACGTCCTACCAAAAAAGAACGCCGCACGATAGAGGCCTTGATGAATGTATAGATTAACCCACACCACCAATATATGGAAATTTTTATTATTCTGGGATTGATTTTATTAAACGGAGCGTTTTCCATGACCGAAATGGCGATGATATCTGCCCGAAAAACCAAACTGGATGTGGAAGCGGACAAAGGAAGCAAAAAAGCCCGCCGGTTGCTGAAAACCATCGAACGTCCCGAACGCTTCCTGTCCACCATCCAAATCTGGATCACGTTGATAGGCATCCTTACCGGTATTTTCTCCGGCGAACAGATTCAATCCGACCTGGACGGTTTTTTCCGGCGTTTCGACATATCGGCATCCGTCAGCCACGGTGTGTCCACCACAGTGATAGTGATCGTAGTGACCTATTTTACAATTGTACTGGGAGAATTGGTTCCCAAACAAATCGGCATTACGCAACCCGAAAAAATCGCCAAAACGATGTTGCCCGCCATGACCATGCTGAGCCGGATGATGTTCCCCTTTATCTGGCTGTTGTCCGTGTCCTCGAAAGGACTGATACGGCTGTTTCGTATCCGCAAACAGGATACCCTTGTCACGGAAGAAGAAATCAAAGCCATTCTTGAAGAAAGCGCCGAACAGGGCGGAATCGA
This sequence comes from Bacteroidales bacterium, assembly GCA_031271175.1. Lineage (GTDB taxonomy): Bacteria > Bacteroidota > Bacteroidia > Bacteroidales > UBA4181 > JAIRLS01. Next base: position 2,708 of record JAISWE010000196.1, read on the forward strand.
ACATGCCGAACAGGAAATGATAGAGCGGGTGTTTCATTTGGACGATCGCAATATTACCTCCATCATGACGCATCGCAACAATATCGTCTGGCTGAACAGCCGGCTGTCTGTTGAAGCATTGCTGGCCTGCACCCGCGAGCATCCTTTTTCCGTATATCCGGTGTGCGACGGCCAAATCGACATGGTGACGGGATTTGTAAGAAACCGCGATCTCTTTGCATTGAACGACGGAAAAAACATCATCGATCTATGCCACACTGCGCTGTTCGTACCCGAAAATAACTCCATCTACACCGTGATGGAACTGTTCAAAAAAACAGGTACACATGTCGGGTTCGTGGTGGATGAATACGGTGCGCTACAAGGCATGGTAACGCTGAACGACCTCTTTGAGGCCATCGTGGGCGATATGCCCGAAGTAGGAAACGAAGAAAAAGAAATCACCGCCTGCGAAGACGGCTCTTATCGGGTGGACGCGCAAATCCGTTTTTACGACTTTCTGGAATACTTCGCGTGCGAACAAATCTCCACCTCCTTCGATACCCTGGCCGGATTCATCCTCCATCAACTGGAACACATCCCCCAAACGGGCGAACAACTGGAATGGAAGGGATTCCTGTTCGAAATCGCCGACATGGACGGACAACGGATAGATAAAGTGTTGGTAAGGTACGTCGCAACGCCGGAAAACGACTAACCGGCGTTGTCGCAAAAAACAGGCATTATCGGATGGCGTCGCATCGCGCAGCAGGGATACTGTCGTAGGGCGCAAACAACTGTTTTTCGTATTTGAAATAGCCTGCGAGGGCGATCATGGCGGCATTGTCGGTCGTGAAGCGGAACTCCGGAAGAAAGACATTCCATCCGTATTGCAGGGCAGCGGCAGCAACGGCGTTGCGCAGCCCCGAATTGGCAGCAACGCCGCCGGCAATGGCTATTTCGCGGATGCCTGTTTGCAGCGCCGCTTTTTCCAGTTTCGACATCAGAACGGATACAATGGTATATTGCAGCGAAGCGCAGAGATCCGCCAGATGATGTTCCGCAAAGGAAACATCTTCCCGACACTTGTCCCGCAGGGTATATAGAAAAGACGTTTTCAGCCCGCTGAAACTGTAGTCCAACCCTGCCATACAGGGTTTGCTGAAACGAAAAGCGCCGGGGTCTCCTTCTTTGGCATAACGGTCGATGACAGGGCCGCCGGGATACGGCAGTCCCATCATCTTTGCGCATTTGTCGAAGGCCTCTCCTGCGGCATCGTCGATCGTTTGTCCAATAATCTCCATTTCCAGACAGTTGCGCATGACGATAAGCTGCGTGTGGCCGCCCGAAACCAGCAGACACAGAAAGGGAAACTGCGGCATCTCTTTCTTGCTGCCGCGTTCTTGCAGGAAATTTGACAGGACATGCGCATGAAGGTGATTGACGTCAATCAGTTTGGCGCCGGTAGCCAGCGCAAATCCTTTGGCAAAGGAAATACCCACCAGCAAGGACCCGGGCAAGCCCGGCCCGCGCGTGAAGGCCACGGCGTCTATAGCAGTACGTTCCACGCCGCCCTGTTGCAGCGCCGCATCCACAACCGGAACAATGTTCTGCTGATGCGCCCGCGAAGCAAGTTCTGGCACTACCCCTCCATATTGCCGGTGCACCTCCTGGGAGGCAATCACGTTGGACAGGATGTAACCGTCGCGCACGACGGCTGCTGAAGTGTCGTCGCAGGACGACTCAATGCCTAAAATAGTAACAGTCATTCGAGTATTCAGTTGGCGTACATAAACAAGTAGGATACGATTTAACGGATGGCCACGGAAAAATGGTGACGTCCGGAACCGACATTCACTAAGATAAAATCTCCTTTTTCAACGCCTTTGGACGGCCTGTTATCTACCAGCAGCGTATATTTGGCGGCTATTTTGGGCAACCATACTTCCGCCACAGTATTGGCCGGGATTTCCACAGTCAGTACAAATCTGTCGTTTTGTCGGTTATCGAAAGCGACAAAGATATCGCCGCGTACAGTTGGCGTTTTGACTTCGGCGAACTGTAAGCTTGCCGGTTGCGGTTTGATACGAATCTT
>JAISWE010000043.1 GCA_031271175.1 Bacteroidales bacterium
ACCCAGCCGTTGCCCCGTCCCCAAAACTGGCTGCCGCGGCGTTCGGGATTGTCGGCCCAGCCGATCATGCTGCATTTGTCGTCGAACGGCTCGTCATCGGCATCCCATCCGTGATACCACAGGCCGGTGGCCGGGTCTTCTAATTTTTCCGCATGTACCGTGAGTTGAAAGGCTACTTCCCGGAGGTACTTTTCATCGCCTGTCAGACGGTACATTTCCAGCATAAAGAGGCTGATCATGTAAACCGTATCGTCCCACAGTTCCACTACATTGTCGCGATGCGAAACGCCACCGTTCGGCGACCTGACGATTTTCATGTAGTCGTCGTAAATCTTGAATGCTTTCTCTGCATATTTTCCGTCGCCCGTCACTCGTGCGAGGAAAGCCATTCCGAAGCCCGACGCAACAGCGTTCGGATGAATACCTTCCGCCTTGTCCATGGTAACTTCCATCGCCTTGCGGACATAGTTCAGCATCTTTTCCCTGTCGATACCCAGTTCGTAGCGGTCGGCTACGGCGCGGAGCATCGTAGCCTGCGCCCAGTCCCATGCGTACTTGTCGGCCGGCATAAATTCCTGCACGGCATAAGCCGCCATCTTGTCGCCCCAGCCGGCGGCTTGCTGTTGTTTGCTTTTTCCCGTACACTGTACGAAAAACAAAATACTGCTGACGCAAATGATGCGTAATGCAAAAACTGTCTGATTTTTCATTCTTCGTTTGTTATACCTGCGAACCGTCCGGCGAAACAACTGGCAATGCATCCGTATTCATGATGAAAAAGACATGCAAAAATGGCTGTTTTAGAACATTATCGATCATTAGAAAAACACATCGACAAACAAGTAAGCTACATTTTTTCCATCAGGTAGCGTTCGGCATCGATAGCGGCTTTGCATCCACTGCCGGCGGCGGTAACGGCTTGTCTGTAGCGGGAATCCTGAACATCACCGCAGGCAAATACTCCGGCGATGCCGGTTTTCGATGTACCGGCAACCGTTTGTATGTACCCGTTTTCATCCGTTGTAAGCCATTGCCGGAAAAGCTCCGAATTGGGATGATGTCCGATGGCAATAAAAACGCCGTCAACAGGGAGTATGCGGTCGCCGGCCACAGTGGATAGGCATACTGCGCTTACTTTTTCGTCGCCTGTTATTTCCTTGATTTGTGTCTCCCACAGTATTTCGATATTGGCGATGGCCAGTACCCTTTTCTGCATGGCTTTTGAAGCCCGCAATTCGTTTCGCCTTACAATCAGATAGACTTTGCGGCACAGTCCTGCGAGATAAGAGGCATCTTCGCAGGCTGTGTCGCCTCCGCCCACCACGGCTACGTCTTTTCCGCGGAAAAAAAAGCCGTCGCAGGTGGCGCAGGCGGAAACGCCCTTTCCTTTAAATTTTTCTTCCGACGGTAAGCCTAAATACTTTGCCGATGCGCCTGTGGCAAGGATGACGGTTTCAGCCTCCATGCGGCTTCCATCGTCGGAGAGCGCAACCGGCGGATATACGCCGAAATCCACACTTTGGATGCTTCCGAAGCGAATATCCGTGTGAAAACGTTCGGCTTGTTTTTGCAAGTCGTCCATCATTTGCTGTCCGCTCACGCCGTCCGGGTATCCGGGGAAATTATCTATTTCGGTGGTGGCGGTTAGTTGTCCGCCCGGTTGCATCCCGGTATATATCACGGGATGCAAATTAGCGCGCGCTGCATAGATAGCGGCGGTATAACCGGCAGGACCGGAGCCGATGATGAGGCATTTGATTTTTTCCGTTCCGGATGTACTCATGGTATGTATTTTCTTACCGCATTATAACTGTTTTATTTTCAAGTTTTTCCATGATACTTTAATGCCGCCGCCGCTATGGATCTGGAGGGCAATGCGTCCCTGTGCATTTCCTATTTTTTCGTCCTGCAAATCAACCATTTGAGTGTCGTTGAGCCATGTTGTTACATGGTCGCCCTGCACCCGAATTTTCATGGTGTTCCATTTGCCCATTTGCAGTACATTTTCTTTTTCATCCGGTATTTGTACCAGCCATCCGCGTCCGTAGGATTCGTATATCCCGCCGCTGTCGTGGTTGGGCGGCGCTACTTCCACCTGCCACCCCGATATTTTGACGCCTTCTTCGATGATGGAACGGAAAAAAATCCCGCTGTTACCGTCGGCGTCCTGTTTGAAATCGGCGGTCAGTTCGAACTCGTCATAGTATTCGCGGGTAGCCAGATAACCGTATTGCTTGTCGGGGCCACTTTCGCAAATCAGCAGGCCGTCCTGAACATACCATTTCTCTGTTCCGTAAATATCCCAACCAGTCAGGTCGTTACCGTTGAACAGGTCTATTTCTTTTGTTTTGCGCGGTAATTTTTTAATTTTTAAGTTACGGTACCACGATTGGTCGCCATGATCCTGCAAACTGATCAGGCCTTTGCGCGCCAGTCCGTATTCGGGCGCATTTTCCCATTTACCGCCGTTTTTGCGTTGGAACCAGTCCTCCGTCCATGCTTCCAGCTCCACTACCTTGAAGTCGTTGACCCAGTGTTCCACATGTCCGTTGTCGAACACAATTCTGGATGAATTCCATTCTCCGGCGGGTTTGAGATGTGCCTGCGTAGCTTCGGGATCGCCTGTGTACATGGCGTAATCGACACAAGCGGTTTGCCAGTCTTCCAACTGTCCCTTCGTTTCGCGATAACCGATATTGTCGATGATCTGAAATTCAGGCCCTGTCAGATAGGGTACTTTGTATTGCGGACGTTCTACTACATGATACAGTACACCGCCGTTTCCTCCTTTGGAGATTTTCCAGTCGAAGGTGAGAATGAAATTTTCATAGGAATTTTTCGTGACAATGTATCCATTGCCGTCATCACCTTTTCCCAGGGCTGCCAACGTCCCTTTTTCCACCGTCCACGGAGCCGTCAATCCGGTATCGTTATAGTCGCGCCACCCGTTCAGCGTTGCGCCGTCGAAAAGCAATTCCCAGCCTTCGGCTTTTTCTGCTTCTGTCAGTACATTATGTTTCTGGCATGATACACACATGGTTATCGCCAGTGAAAGATAAAATAAATTTTTCATAGAAATTATTTAATGAGATTGAGTTATGTAAAAAAATAAAAAAGTATTGCGTACAAAAGTAGTAAAAAAAAAAGATTCGGTATCTTTGTTTTTTCATTTTTTTTTCATTTTTTTTCATTTTCTCACTGATTAAGTTATTATTTCAAATGAATTTTCCGATTCTTGTAGCACGGCGGTATCTTTTTGCGAAGAAGTCTCATCATGCGGTAAACGTCATATCGGCGGTGTCGGTGGTGGGAGTGGCCGTGGGAACGATGGCGCTGGTGATAGTCCTGTCCGTATTCAACGGTCTGGAAGATTTAGCCCGTAGCTTGTACAGCACATTTGATCCCGACCTGAAAGTGACTGCTATTGCTGGCAAGACTTTCCATGCCGATCCTGAGGTACTGAAGTTACTGAAAGCCGATCCCGATGTATCGGCCTTTTCCCAAACCATGGAGGAGAATGTCCTTGTGCGTTATGGCGCACAGCAGGAAATAGCCGTTTTAAAAGGTGTTGATGCACAGTATTACCGCGTAACCGGTATGGACACCATGATGCTCGACGGTAAATTTCAACTGTGGGCGAACAGTAACCCTCAGGCGGTAGTGGGCGCTGTACTGGCCGGAAAACTCAGGATCGGGTTGAATTTCATCACGCCGATGCAACTTTATGCCATCCTGAATACCTCTTCCATGATTGCAAGCCCGGAGGAAGCGACCAACAGCCGGTACATCTTTCCGTCCGGCATATTCGATATCGACGAGGAGATCAATGCACAATACCTGATTGTGCCGATGGAATTTGCACGCGATTTGCTGAACTGCGGAGACCTGACCGGCGCTGTCGAGGTAAAACTCAAGCCCGGCGCACATCACGGAAAAGCGCAACAACGCATTACCGCACTGTTCGGCAATGCTTTTGAAGTGAAAAACGCTTACCAGCAGAAAGAATTTTACTTCCGCATGTTACAATACGAGAAATGGGTAGGGTTCATGATTCTGGCGTTCGTACTGCTGGTAGCGTCGTTCAATGTGGTCGGTTCGCTGTCGATGCTGATAATCGAGAAGCAGAGCGACATGTCTGTCCTGCACGGCATGGGCGCCGGACAGTCATTGATCGGCAACATTTTCATCCTGCAGGGATGGATGATTGTGCTGGCAGGCGCTGTTGCCGGTATGCTGCTGGGAGCGATCCTCTGCCGGCTACAGATAGCGACCGGATTTGTACCCTTTTCCGGTTCGGGTTCTTTCGTGGTGGCCGCCTATCCGGTCGCTCTTCGCTGGCAGGATTTCGGTATGATATTGCTGTCGGTCGTGTTGATTAGTCTGATAACCATCTATTTACCGGTAAAATATTTTGTGAAAAAGTTATAATGGCTTTATAAGCTATTCGGGTTTAAATCGTTAAAAAATATTTCGGCAATGAATTGAAAAATCATGATATTTGATTAATTTTGCCGGTAATTTCAAATCGTATGTCTATGAAAAAAAAGAAAGATACTCCACAGAGTAGCAGTGAGCAGGAAATACCCAGGTATGTAAAAGTGCTGAGCAACAAATATTTCAGATTCTGTTCGGCGGTGTTTCTGTATCTGCTCTGGTCGTTTTGGGTAGGTAACTGGTGGCTGTTGCTGGGTGTTCCCATTCTCTACGATGCCTACATCAGCAAAAAAGTCAACTGGACATTCTGGAAAAAGCGCAAAGGCCCCAACAGTCGAGTGATAGAATGGTTGGACGCCTTGATATTCGCGGTCATTGCCGTTACATTGATCAATATTTTCATTTTTCAGAATTACAAGATACCGACCGGTTCAATGGAGCGATCACTTCAAATAGGCGATCACCTGTACGTCAGTAAATTAAAATATGGCCCGAAAATTCCCAATACGCCGATCGCTTTTCCTTTTGCTCAAAATACCATGCCGTTGACCCAATCTACCAAATCGTATGTGGAATGGATAAAATGGCCGTACAAACGACTGAAAGGCTTTACTCATGTAAAAAATGACGATAATGTCGTTTTCAATTTTCCCGAAGGCGACACTGTGCTGTCGCAATATCCGTCGGAAAACTATTATGCCCTGTTGCGCCGCCATGCCGAATCGCTGGAAAATCGCGACAGAACCTCGACGGGAACAGTGCAACCTTTTACCTACTATACCGGCATAGCGAGGAAGCAGATACTGAGCGAGTATGCATTCGTGGTACGTCCGGTGGACAAGTGCGACAACTATATCAAACGATGCATCGCCATTCCGGGAGATACCGTAAAAATAGTCCATTCACAAGTTTTTGTTAACGGAAAACCGCAAGCGCCCCACGAATTTATACAGCACCGCTACACCGTACAGACGGACGGCTCGGCGATCAATAATAAAACGTTGGAACGGCTCGACATCTACAAAAGCGATGTAAGAACCAGCGGAAACATGTTCAGCATCCCATTGATTGATGCCAATGTTGAAGTTATAAAAAAAATGAACAACGTGATTTCCGTAGAAAAACAGCTGAAGCCTGCAGAAATGTACGACAGCGAAATTTTTCCTCACGATCCGCGTTATTCATGGAATGTGGATAACATGGGACCTCTGTGGATACCGAAAAAGGGCGTCACCGTGAAGATCGATACTTCCAATATCAATCTTTACGCACGCATCATAACGGCATACGAGCATCATACGCTGCATGTCAAAAACGGAGAAATATACATCAACGGCGTTAAAACGGACAGCTATACATTCCAGATGGATTATTACTGGATGATGGGCGACAACCGGCACGATTCCTCCGATTCGCGCTTCTGGGGTTTTGTGCCCGAAGATCATATTGTCGGAGCGCCACGCATCGTATGGCTATCGCTAAACAAGGAAAAAACCTTTCCGTTTAATATCCGCCTCAACCGCATGTTCCGACTGGCGGGCAAATAACTTACCGATAACACGCATCTCAAAATGGCTAAATCTCCCGCTAAACAGGCGATAACGGATGTCACCCGCATTATTGGCGTGGAAGCGGGCAAACTTCCTCCGCAGGCCGTGGACATGGAGGAGTATATACTGGGAGCCATCATGCTCGAAAAAGACGCCATCTTCGAAGTCATAGAATTTCTTAAACCAGACTGTTTTTACAAGGAAGCCCACGCCAAGATTTTTCAGGCTGCCGTCGATCTGTCTTCCCGTGAAGAACCGATAGACCTCAACACCGTCACCCACGAACTCCGTAAAAAAGAAGTTCTTGAAGAAACAGGAGGAACGTATTATCTCGCGCAGCTGACCAATAAAGTGATGTCGGCAGCCAATATCGAATACAATGCACGCATTGTCCATCAAAAATACATCCAGAGAGAACTCATCAGGATAGCGACGGAAATCCAAAAAAAATCCTTCGATGAAGCCGCAGATGTGGACGAACTGTTGAACACCGCCGAACAGTCTATTTTTGACATCTCCCAAGGAAACCTCAAAAAAGACGCACAACCCATTAATGCCCTGTTGCAAAAAGCGATAGATACCATAGCGAAGATTCCGACAGGCGCGTTGCTCGGTATTCCGTCCGGATTTACGGAACTGGACAGAATGACTTCCGGCTGGCAGCCGACAGACCTGGTGATTGTTGCAGCCCGCCCCGCTATGGGTAAAACGGCGTTTGCGCTGTCGATGGCACGAAACATGGCCGTAGAACACAATTGCGGGGTAGCCCTGTTTTCGCTGGAAATGTCGGCCATCCAACTGGCCATCCGTTTGCTTTCTGCGGAAACAGGCTTAGACATGGAAAAAATACGCAACGGAAAATTGGAAAAGGAAGAATGGGACATTCTCTACGGGAAAATCACCTCCTTGCAGGAAGCGCCGCTCTTTATCGACGACACCCCGGCCATTTCGGTATTCGAATTTCGAGCCAAATGCCGGCGTCTTGTACAGCAGCACCATATCAAAGCAGCAATGGTGGACTATCTGCAATTAATGACATGGACCGGCGACACAAAAGGCAACCGCGAACAGGAAGTATCCAATATCTCCCGCTCGCTGAAAGCCATTGCCAAAGAACTGGATATTCCAGTGATTGCGCTTGCACAGGTAAAACGCGAGGCAGCCTCAGCCGACCGGCAGGGACATAAACGACCGCAGTTGCAGGATCTGCGCGAATCAGGCGCCATCGAACAAGACGCCGACATCGTCGCATTCATACACCGCCCAGAGTATTACGGTTTTATTGAAGATGAGGACGGCAACTCGCTACGAGGCATTGCCGAAATCATTATCGGAAAACACCGCAACGGAGCCACAGGAACGGTTCTTCTTAAATTCCAGCCGCAAATTGTCAAGTTCACCGAACTTGATGAAATTATCGGCAGCAGCGAAACGATAACCATCCCGTCCAAATTCAATAATGAGGAGGTGGTAGATATCAGCAATATCAAAATGCTTGAAAATGCCAAACCCGCTTTCCCCTCTCCCGAAATGCGCGCCGACAGGGGCGATGCACCGTTTTAATCACCAGTGACGTGGCACCCGGCAAAGAAAAAAATAACATACCGGTATTGTAAATATCAAAAATAATTCCTATATTTGCGGTAACGAAAAAAAAGATGAAGAGCAGGTATATATTATGGTGTGTGTTTGCGTGCTGGCTTATGCTGTTGACCCGACCGGCCAACGCCATTACCGCAGAAAACCGTTTCCCTTGTGCAAAGGAAAAGGCCGGATTTTCCCGTTCCGACCCGCATCATTATGCAGCTACGCTCTGCAAGCCGACAACCGTTCAATTGCCGGCCCGAACGATACGAAGTTTTTCCCATCACTTCCCATACGCTTCCGATAAACAGCTCAAACACAAAATTTCAACCGGAAAGAAAAAATCGACTACTTATTCCGTCAAAAATTATCTCAGTTTTATTGCATTGCTCAATCTCTATCAGCCTCTTCTGGCCGACTTGAGACGAAGAAATATTTAGCGTTCCAACGAAAGAGGATGCGCCACATCCTCAACGAATTATCGTACAATTACTTTAAATCACGCTCCACTACGGCAGTTTGTGTTGTGCATATACGTACAACACGCCGTGCGGAACGCATAATTCAAAAATAATTCATTATGGAAACGCCATATCAAAAAAATACTTCGGAACCGACAGATACGGAATCCGGAAATACAAATACCAGCTATCTGAAAGTCATATTGATTTTTATCGTAGCAATGGCGGCTTTGCTGTTCGGACTAAATCACATGTTCAAACAACTCTTGTAGGCAACAGCCGTTTTTTTTCAACAACCGCACGGTTTTCACTGTGCGGTTGTTTTTTCGGAAACCGGCAGAAAAACATCCTCTCTATGGAAAAACACTGAATATTGCCATCTGCGTTCAAAAAAAACTTGCAAAAAAATAAATAAACCCGTACCTTTGTGCCGGGTAAGTCCTACACGACCAGCTCCCGTTGAATCTCCCAGGACCGGAAGGTAGCAAGTGTAAACGGTTGAGCGGTGCGATGCAGTCAGCTTACCCTTTTTTCTTTTGATTATGAGACCAACGGAATATCGGGAGCCATTAAAGCCGTTTCAGGAAAAAATTCCGGTTCAACCGGAGATGTATTCCAAAACTGTAGTCTGTTTTGCCTTGTTGAAGGTCGGAATAGGTTTCTATCTGGGCGCCGATAAAAACACATTCATATAGCGCTTTTTCAAAAGAAAATTTAACAGTCAACAGATGGCGTACCGGAATTTGCTGTTCGGGTTCATTCGGATTGAACGAGCCGAAAAGCGGTTCTCCCTGAAAGGCAAAATATGTTTCTCCATGCCAGTATCCCGCCATCAGAGCAAAGGGCGCTGCATTCAAGTGCACGACGGGATATGTTCCCCATCCCTTGCGGTAAGGACGCGACACATCCGGATAGCGATCGTAGTATCCGGCAAGATAAAAGTCCAGTCCTGCCCCCCGAAGCCATTTCGAGTTGATGTTCCACCGGCTGCACAGGCCTGTCGCCATGTTTCCCATCACGATCATACTTTCGTCGGAGATATCAATCTGCCCTCCTTTATGGTGAATGAGCAGTTGCGCGGGGATACTCAAGCCGAACGGCGCGTCGGGCGGACACAGTTGCCATGCAAGGGATGTGCCGAATGTCAGCATTTCGGGAAAAGGATCGTTCCGCTCTATGTATCGTTGCCAGTCGATCCATATATCGGCAAAAAGCCGTTTCGAATGCCACAGCAGTTGCAAACCGCTTTCGGGATTTGCTATGAAATGGCGTTCCCACTGATACAGCGGTTCAATCAAACGATGGTTTACTCCTTTGTAAAGATTGCCCATAACAATATGAAAAGAAGGCGAAACAGAATATTGCAGCGACAGAAAAGGCTGCAAACCAGTCAGCTGCTTGCGTCCGGAAAATTTGACGGCATACGCGCCTGCTTCGGCACGAAACCGGTTGGAATGTTGGTAGTTCAGGACGGCCGTCATGGCAATGCCGGGGTAAGTCTGTCCCTCGGCTATGGGGCTGAAATATTCGTTGTTTTTGAAAAAGCCGCATATATCTGTCCGCAAAGAGAGGCTGTTACTGTCTGCCGCTACAAGGATCGGAGAGCTAAGCAGGCTTTCGGAAAACCATTGCGCCTCTGCATGACGCATCCCCCCTGTTGTTCCGGCCACGATGAGACAGCAAAATCGTACGATACCTATCTGTTTTATGAATCGAATCATTGTCAAGCATAACATGCGCAAAGATAGATTTATTTTTCGACATTATCATCAATGAATAAAAAACAACAGTGGTAACGCACGTAAATGATAATAATTATTTGATATTTAACTATATATATAACAAAAAAGGCGTAGCTTTGCAAAAAATTAAGTCATACCTGACTACTCTTCATAATTTAACATTACTTTTGTGCTGAAAAGAAAAAGGTATAAAATGGTTAAAGAAAAGTCCGGAAAAGGGAAATGGCATCGTTTGCTGCACGACGAACAGTTTAAAATGATTATGGCATTTGTATTCACTGTCATGGCTGTGTTCATGACAGTGGCGTTTGTTTCCTACTTTTTTACATGGAAAGCCGACCAGAGTGTGGCGGAATTTTCGCAAATTCGTGATCATCAATCTTTTCGAGCCGAAAATTGGATGGGCAAGTTGGGCGCCTGGATTTCTTTCAAAATGATTACCAATGGTTTTGGCGTGGCCTCGTTTTTCATTCCATTGATTCTTTTAGTGCTGGGCTTTCGCCTGCTGAAAATAAAACTGCTGCCCTTAGGCTGGACGTTGAAAACTTCACTTGTAGGAATGCCGTTACTTTCGTTGCTTTTCGGTTTTTTTCTCGGTCATACCTCCGGATTTCTCGGTAGCGGTTTCGGCGGCGCCCATGGCATCGGCATGTCCAATTGGCTGACATCGCTGGTGGGATGGTTCGGCGCCTTTATTCTATTGCTGTTGCTTACTTTCGTCTTTCTCACTTTCGCTTTTGGCGGCTTTTTCGGATGGTTTAAACGTACCGGCAAGTCGATCTGCAGGTCATTACAGCGGGCAAAAGACACCCGGACGAAAACCTCCGGAAAGCCGGCCGGTAAATCCGAACCTCGGCCGCGCGATGTTGAAAATCCGATCGAAACCGGCGATGATAACACTGGCGATGATGAAACCGGCGATGATGACATCGAATTTGAGGTAGAGACAACGTTATCCGGGGACAGGCCTCAGGAAGCAGACAATGACGAAGTAAGGCTAATCATCAATAAACAAGACGACAAATTCTCTCGGGACAATGACTATCAGATGGACGACCTTACGGCGCTGGGCAAGTATGATCCCACGCTCGACCTGTCGCACTACCGGATGCCGCCACTCGACCTGCTAAAAGACTATCCGTCGGCAGATTCGCTGGTGAGCAATGAAGAACTGGTGAACAACAAAAATAGAATCGTGGAAACCCTTCGGAATTACAAGATAGAAATTGATAAAATCAAAGCTACGATTGGGCCTACGGTTACGCTGTATGAAATTGTTCCGGCGGCGGGTGTGCGCATTTCGAAAATCAAAAACCTGGAAAATGACATCGCACTAAGTCTTTCCGCACTGGGTATCCGCATTATTGCACCGATGCCGGGCAAAGGCACTATCGGAATAGAAGTGCCGAACATGCATCCCGAAATCGTTTCCATGCGCTCCATTATCGAATCTCCGCGATTCCAGAATGCAGCCATGGAATTGCCCGTAGCGCTGGGCAAAACCATTTCCAACGAACCTTTCGTATTCGACCTTACCAAAATGCCCCACCTGCTGGTAGCCGGCTCAACCGGACAGGGAAAATCAGTAGGGTTGAACGCCATTATTGCCTCCATCCTGTATAAAAAACATCCTTCACAGGTAAAACTGGTGATGGTAGATCCTAAATCGGTAGAATTTTCGTCCTACGAAAAGCTCGAACACCATTACCTGGCAAAACTCCCCGATGCGGAAGAAGCCATCATCATCGACACGCAAAAAGTAATTTATACGATCAATTCCCTGTGCATCGAAATGGATACGCGCTACAGTCTGCTGAAAGACGCCGGCGTTCGCAACATCAAGGAATACAACACCAAATTCATTGAACGGAAGCTCAATCCCAATCTGGGACATCGTTTTCTGCCTTATATCGTGCTGATTATCGACGAATATGCGGATCTGATGATGACTGCCGGCAAAGAGATAGAAATGCCTATTGCACGGTTGGCGCAAAAAGCCCGCGCTGCCGGTATCCACCTCATTATCGCCACACAACGGCCTACCACCAACATCATCACAGGCGTAATCAAGGCGAATTTCCCTGCACGTATCGCATTCAGGGTAATTTCGCAAATTGATTCGCGTACGATCCTTGACCAATCGGGCGCCAATCAACTGATTGGCCGCGGCGACCTGCTGTTCACCTCCGGCGGCGACCTTACCCGCGTGCAGTGCGCATTCATCGATACGCCCGAAATCGAAGAAATTACCCGGTTTATCGGCAACCAGCAAGGCTATCCTACCGCGCTCCTGTTGCCGGAATATTCAGCCGACGACAATGCCGAACCCAAAGATGTGGACTTAAGTAAACGCGATGCGTTGTTCGAAGAGGCCGCAAGGCTGATAGTCATCCATCAGCAAGGCTCCACCTCGCTGATACAACGCAAGTTCTCTATCGGATACAATCGTGCGGGACGCTTGATGGATCAACTGGAAGCTGCAAAAATAGTGGGACCCAATGAAGGTAGTAAAGCGCGACAAGTGCTTTTTTCGGATGAAGCCGCATTGGACAAATACTTGAATAAAATCTCGCAAGACAATGCAAACCAATGATATATAGCTCTCATATTCCCCACTCCCGCTAAATACCAATTCGCCGGCCATTTGCCGCAAGATTTTTTTTCTTGAAGGTATTTTTTTCCAAAAAACATTATTATCTTTGCATCGTATTTTGGTGTGAGCCGTTCCGTCCGGAGTGGCTCATGAAAAGGGAATCAGGTGTGAATCCTGAACAGACCCGCTGCTGTAAGCTTCGCCAAAAGCCTTTGAGC
>JAISWE010000101.1 GCA_031271175.1 Bacteroidales bacterium
GGAATGTAGTCCGGATACCAATTCCAAACTGTCTTTCTACGATGAAGAACTTTTTGAAGTTACTTTTTCGGAAAATCAACCGTCCCGGTACCGGAAACTTTCGTCCGACGAAACAAAACGGTTGATGGACGACTAAAGGATACCATCGTTTCCCTGTTCCATTCGCTTATTTTTCGAGGTCGGAAGTCAGGTTGAATACCGGCGCTTTTGCTTCTATCGACGGGATGCCTCCGGCGACGGAAGGCCATCCTTTTTTCCACGTTATTTTGTCCAGCAACAGGCGACGTCCTGCCGGGTCGGCTGTTTTCACCCCGTGATAAAGCATCCAGTCATTGCCGGCGTCATCGCATACGATTTCCGAATTATGGCCTACGCCCACAAAGGCTTCATTTTTACGTATCACTGTTTCATGATGATTATCCGTCATTGAACGGCCTTTTTTGTCCGTATAGGGACCCAGCAGTTTTTTCGACCGTCCCACCACGGTGGTGTAGGTGCTTTTCAGCCCTTCGCAGCAACTCCCGACGGAAGCAAAGAAATAATAGTATTTGCCTCGTTTGTGTATATAAGTCCCTTCGTAGGCTGTTCCGGCAATTTGTTGTTTTTCCGCTTCCTTTTTCAGCGAAAGTCCGTCGTCGGAAAGTTCAATAGCGAAAATACCACGAAAGCTGCCCCATATCAGATATTTTCTTCCTTCGTCTTCCATGTAAAAAGGATCGATGGAATTTTGCACTCCGATGCCATTGCTGCGAAACAACATTCCTCTGTCGGTGAAAGGCCCTTCCGGCCGCTCGGCTGTGGCGATTCCAATGCCGCAAGTCCATTCGCCTCCCCACACCGACATGCTGTAGTACATCACATACCTGCCGCAGACACGGTTGATGTCGGGCGCCCAGACAGCGGCGCCCGGCTCAAAGTTGGGACGTGTTTCGGGGGTAAAGGCATGGCCGACAAATGTCCAGTGAACCAGATCGACGGAACGGTATATCGGCAAAAGACGCTTACTTTCCGTACAGTAAAGATAAAAGCCGGTATCGGTACGGATGACTGTCGGATCGGGCACATTCCGGTCAATCACCGGATTTCGATAGGTTTGCGAAAAAACCCGTATGCACAAAACCAACAGACATAAACAACAGGCAAATTTTTGCATTCTCTTTTTCATTTTTTAGGCGGTTTTGCGGTTGATGATCATTCAAGTACTTTGCGGTTTGTTGTTTTCGGACGGACGTTCACACGATTCCCGCAAATCCCATGAATGCCATAGCCAGCAGTCCGGCGGTGACAAGTGCAACAGGTACTCCCTGCATTTCTTTTGGAATGGATACCAGCGCCAACTGTTCTCTGATGCCGGCAAAGATCACCAGCGCCAGCGCAAAACCGATGGCGGTGGCAATCGCAAACACTACGCTTTGTAACAGGTTGTAATTCTTTTGAATCACCAAAATGGCTACGCCCAGAATGGTACAGTTGGTGGTGATCAGCGGAAGAAACACTCCCAACGCCTGATACAATGCAGGACTTACCTTTTTTAAAATGATCTCCACCATCTGTACCAGCGCGGCAATCACCAGAATGTAGGTAATGGTTTGCAAAAATTCGATACCCAGCGGAATGAGGATATAATGCATGATAAGGTAAGTGAAGATGGTAGCAATGGTCATCACGAATATTACCGCCCCGCCCATGCCCGCCGAAGTAGAAATCCTGGACGATACGCCCATGAACGGACAAATACCGAGAAACTGCGCCAACACGATGTTATTGACAAATATGGCAGAAATAACAATCAATATATATTCCATAAAGATGAAAATGTTTTATTAATTTTGTTTTTTGGATATGATTACTGTTCTTTTTAATTTGTTGACCAGCACAATCAGGTAACCCAGTGCGATGAAAGCGCCCGGTGCAAGTACGAAAATGAGGATGTTGGTTGTTTGGGGCAACAGTTGCAGGCCAAACACCGATCCGTTGCCGAGTATTTCGCGTACCGAGCCCAGCAGCGTCAGCGCAAAGGCAAACCCCAATCCGATGCCCGCGCCGTCCAGCAGCGAGGAAAAAGCCTTATTCCTGGCAGCAAACGCTTCGGCGCGCCCCAGTACAATGCAATTCACCACGATAAGCGGAATGAAAATGCCCAGCTGATCGTAGATGCTCGGTTCCCCGTTAGGGCCGGGCGAATTAACAAAAGCAGCCATCACCATGTCCACCATGGTGACAAAGGATGCAATGATCACGATGTATGCGGGGATGCGCACCTTGTCCGGGATCCATCCGGAAACAAGCGATATCGCCACATTCGACAACATCAACACAAAGGTAGTGGCTAATCCCATGCTCAAGCCGTTGAGCGCCGACGTGGTAGTTGCCAGCGTGGGACACATACCCAGCACCAGTACAAAAATAGGGTTCTCTTTCATCAACCCTTTGCTGAAATTTTCCCAATGATTCATTTTTATTCAATTCCAAATTGCAAATGTACGCGATTTTTTTGAACCGTATCCCCGAAACAGCATAAATCTTTCGGCAGGCCGATCAATTATTTTTGTACCTCATCCATTTCCACAGTTCTTTCCAGGTCGGTTTTTTCCCGTAGATGAGGATTCCGGTATGGTATATCTTGGCCGACAGCCGTATAACGCCGATGAAAGTTCCGATGAGCAGGCCGGCGGACAGTATCAGTTCCCAATAAGGAACACCGAAAGGGATGCGCGCCATCATCACTATCGGCGAGGTGAAAGGGATGATGGAAAACCAGAAGGCGAGCGATCCGTCGGGGTTTTGCATGGCGTTGAGCATTACCATCATGGCGACTATCAGCGGGAGGGAAACAGGCATCATGAATTGCTGGCTGTCGGTTTCGCTATCTACCGCCGATCCGATGGCGGCGAACAGAGAACCGTAGAGCAGGTAGCCTCCGATGAAGAAAAACAGAAAACTGCCGATCAGTACGGGGAAGTTGATAGATGCCAGCATGGAAAAGATTTCTCCGCCGCCGTCTATCATGGTCTGTGCAGGCAGAGGGCCGGCTGTTGTGCCTTGTTGCAGCGCCTTTTCGGCCAAATTGCTCATGAAAAGCATTTGTCCTGCCGCCACAAGTGCCAGCGTAAGCGTTATCCAGACAACAAACTGCGTCAGACCGACCAGCGCTATACCAATCACTTTTCCCATCATCAGTTGAAAAGGTTTTACGGAAGATATGATGATTTCAACAATACGACCGGTCTTTTCTTCTATGACGCCGCGCATGACTTGCGCTCCGAACATGAACACGAAAAAGTAGACCAGAAATGCGGAAGCACAGGCTACAAACATGTTTAATCCGTTGTGGTTTTCTTTTTCTGCTCCTTCTTCCGACAGTTTGAATGTACGGATGTCGATATGGGTGCGCACCGATTTCAGAATTTCGTCCAGATTTTCAATTTGATGCGCTTTCAGTTTTTCCGTTTCAATGTTTTTTTCGATAGCGTTGGCCATGTGCATGGTAAGGCTGACCGGCGGCTGGCGATAGGAAAAAAATTCCGCTCCGGAAGGAGTGTAGGCAATGTAAGGCGGAATGTAGAGAATACCGAAAAATTCAGTCCGTGCAAGATTTTTTTTAAAATCTTCCAGCTTGACATTCATTGCATAGGTGAATTTGAACTGTTCGGTTTCAGGGATTTTTTGGATGAAAAATTGCGAACTGTCAATCACGGCAATTTGTTTGACTTCATGATCGTTCATACCCGCAAACAACATGGGAACCAGCATGATACCTGCAAATAGCAAAGGCCCCAGCAAGGTCATCACGATAAAACTTTTTTTGCGAATACGGACAAGGTATTCGCGGTGGAGAATAATGAGAATTTTGTTCATAACCGAGGCGTTTTTTTTACGTTGCGAATGAAAATGTCGTGCATACTTGGGAGTATTTCGTTGAATGAAGTTACCGAAACACAAGAAATGATGATGCTCAACAACTTATTGGCTGCTTTTTCCGGCGCGCAGATGCGTGCTTTGCCGGGATGCTCCGCGTCCCAATCGACGGAACACTGGTATGCATCCAGCACTTCTTCCAGCAGTTTTGCATCGCCTTCAAAGCCGAGTTCATATTCGCCCGACTTGTAGGCTTGCCGGATCTGGCTTACGTTACCGTGAAGGATACAACGGGAATTGTCGATCAGCGATATGTGATCGCACATTTCTTCTACCGACGACATATTGTGGGTGGAAAGGATGACGGTTGTTCCCTTGTCCCTCAACCGCCTGATTTCCTTCTTCATCAGTTCGGCATTGACGGGATCGAATCCGCTGAAGGGTTCGTCGAGAATCAGCAGCGACGGATCGTGCAGTACGGTAATGATGAATTGCAGTTTTTGTTGCATTCCTTTCGACAGCTCTTCCACTTTTTTGTTCCACCAGCCGGTGATTTCGAAGCGTTCGAACCATTCGGCGGTGCGTTTCCGAGCATCGGTTTTGCTCAGGCCTTTCAAACCGGCAAGATACAAAGCCTGTTCGCCTGTTTTCATTTTCCGGTACAATCCGCGTTCTTCGGGAAGATAGCCGATTTTTGCGGTATCGCTGTACCGCATCTTGTGTCCCATAAAGAACAATTCGCCTCTGTCGGGGGCGGTAATCCGATTGGCAATGCGGATGAAAGTGGTTTTGCCTGCCCCGTTAGGCCCCAGCAAACCGTAGATGCTCCCCAAAGGAACATCCACAGTGAGCTGATCGAGTACTTTCACCGTTCCATATTGTTTGTCAATCTGATGGGCTGATAAAATATTCATTATTATTTGAATGTAAAAATCGCGTAAAGATAACGATATTTTTTATTTTTTATTTTTCATTTTTTTGATGCGAATATAAAACAACAGCCTCACCTACTTGACAGATCAAATAAAAAACCTTCATCTTGGCAGATGAAGGTTTTTATAAGCTTGTTTTTCTACAATCGCAGTACTGCCGAATAGGGGCGCTTTAGCGACCGGGAACCCTTTATCAGGCATTTTTAATTTTGTTCCATCCGATCAATGTCAGCGCATAACCAACTATGGTACAGATGGCTTCGATCCAGTCGCCTACAAACGGGATGAAATCAAGCACCCATCCGACAATCAGGATGATCATGGCGACCAACAGCAGGGAAGCGCCATCGGCCCCGTCGAAAGTTTTCGACGCTTTAAGTTGCGAATATCCTATCAGCATGAGAATCACTGCTATCAGGTACAGAATGTCGCCGATAATACCCGGTATGAACGGGATAATATCAAGCGCTGCCGCTACAAGTGCAAGGATAAAAGCTGTGCGGACATTTCCGATGGACTTGCTGTCTGCTGGTTCCAGTAGGTTGCGAAAACTTCCCAGCCCTTTCAGCACCAAGACGTAACCTACGATAATGCCTGCCAGCAGAAGGTAGGAAAGGACGCTGAAAAAAGTCCCTGCGCCGCCTGTAAGACTGGATCCTCCGGCGAAGCTGGAAAGCGTATCGCCCAATGACAACGCAGATTCGATGGGACTGACGATCCCGTATAAAATCCATGCCAGCGAAAACAGCAGGATTCCGTTAAAAATTTTGCGGGTCTCTTCGGCCCATAACTCATTATTTTTCATATTACTCTATTTTTGGTATTGGTTTAAAACTATAAATTTAAAAATTTTTCACAAAGATATGTAATCGGAATCCATTTATCCTCACGCAGACGTAGCCGATATTTCTACTCTTTGTAGCCATTAAGGCAACATTTCTGCACGTAATCCGAATAACATTGAAAGAAATCGAATCTTAATGCAAGGGAAATCCGTAAAAGCTGTTCAACATCAATGTGGGATTTGCCGTATAGCTTGTAAACATTGGTTCTGTCACAATGCAATTGCTCCGCCAGCCATGCGGCGCTACGCCGGTCTTCCTTCAGGCGCTGGCGGATGCGTTTTCCGATGTGAATTTTTTCTTCCATTTCTACCAATTTTTAATCAACAAAAAACCTGGATGTAGGGACACAAAAGCCATAATACAACCCAACATGCGCCCTCTTTCCTTAAAAAAGGAAAGACATTCATTATGAAACACTTTATTGCTGACAACGTTTGCCATAATTAATTATATAATGTAAGTAAAAACAAAAAACATCTATCATTCCCCGTTTCCGGATGTGAAAATTCCATTGTGCAAAGTAAATAAAAAAATACGAAAATTCTCAAAAAGCGTTTTCTCAGGGAAGCTTTTTTGCGACCTTCTTGCTGTAAAACAATGGCTTGTTACCCATGACGCCGGAAATTTCGGGCTTTTCATCTGATTTCGTGTCGTATAATCGAGATGAAGCGATGCAAAATAAACAAGATGTCAATAAATTTAGCTGCATCAGCCTTGTGATTTATACCCTTTACTTGTATCGTTCGGTATTTTTCCCGAACGGTAGCATTTTTGGAATCGCCTAATTTAGAATCATTATAATTAATGATATTATTTGCATAGTTCAGTATTTTTCCTGACATTTGCGACGTTTTTAGAGTCATCTAATCCATAATCATTCTATTTTATATAACATATAAAGCAAGTATTGCAATGAATTTACAAAAACCAAATGGCAATGATGCCACGCGATCGACCAACCGGTCGAAGAGTATTGTTCCCTGTAGCGGACTGTGTTCAAGATGTCTTGACGGATGCAGGGGTAACTGTGAAGTGTTTAAAGCCACCTATCGTGGCAGGGAGTTGATTTATCCGGGACCTTTCGGCGACGTGACTGCCGGCGGCGACAAGGATTATCCGGTGGACTATTCCCACCTCAACATCCAGGGTTATGCCGTGGGCGCCACAGGTTTGCCTGCAGGCGTAGAACCCGGACCGGATACCGCCCGTTTCCCCATCGTGAATACGGAAACCGCGTACGGATGGGACAGGAAAGTCAAAATGACGGTTCCGATATTCACCGGCGCGCTGGGTTCAACTGAAATCGCCCGGAAAAACTGGGAGCATTTCGCTGTGGGCGCAGCCATCTCCGGCGTGACGATCGTGTGCGGCGAGAACGTCTGCGGTATCGACCCGGCGCTGGAACTCAGCGAAGCGAAAAAGGTGAAGAAAGCGCCGGACATGGACCGGCGCATCGAAGCCTACAACCGCTACCACAACGGATGCGGCGAAATCCTGATCCAGATGAATGTCGAAGACACCAATCTCGGCGTAGCCGAATACATCATCGACAA